>NZ_JACVBS010000023.1:0-92753 GCF_014852545.1 Variovorax sp. VRV01 | reverse complement strand
GTAGGTCGAGCTCGGGCTCGCAGGAGACCCAGGCTGCGCGGTGGCGAGTCAACCCGTTCACTGATCGACGTGCTTTGCAGCACCTCGAGCAATGAAGTTTGAACTATTCGAAAGATATAAGGAGACATATCCAGATGAGCCGCTACGAAGAGTTCTATCGCCAGTCCGTCGATGCGCCCGAGGCCTTCTGGGCCGAGCAGGCGAAGCTGATCGACTGGCAGACCCCCGCAGAGCAGATCCTCGACGCGAGCCAGCCGCCCTTTGCGCGCTGGTTCGTGGGCGGCACCACCAACCTGTGCCACAACGCGGTCGACCGGCACCTGGCCACGCGCGGCGACCAGCCTGCGCTGATCTTCGTTTCCACCGAAACCGGCGTGGAGAAGAGCTACAGCTTCAGGGAACTGCACGCCGAGGTGCAGCGCACCGCCGCCAGCCTGATGGAACTGGGCGTGGGGAAGGGCGACCGCGTGCTCATCTACATGCCGATGATTCCCGAGGCCGCCTTCGCGATGCTGGCCTGCGCGCGCATCGGCGCGATCCACTGCGTGGTGTTCGGCGGATTCGCGAGCGGCTCGCTGGCCACGCGCATCGAGGACGCCGAGCCCAAGGTGGTGGTGAGCGCGGACGCCGGCTCGCGCGGCGGCAAGGTCATTGCGTACAAGCCGCTGCTCGACGAGGCGATCCGGCTGTCGAAGTACAAGCCGGCCGCGCTGCTGCTCACCGACCGCGGCCTGGCCCCCATGGACCTGACGGCCGGCCGCGACCACCTGGCCGGCGAACTCCGGCAAAAGCACCTCGACGCCGAGGTGCCATGCACCTGGCTGGCCGCCACCGACATCAGCTACACCATCTACACCAGCGGCACCACCGGCAAGCCCAAGGGCGTGCAGCGCGACGTCGGCGGCTATGCCGTGGCGCTGGCCGCGAGCATGAAGCACATCTTCGACGGCCGGCCTGGCGAAACCTACTTCTCGACCAGCGACATCGGCTGGGTGGTGGGCCACAGCTACATCGTCTACGGCCCGCTGATCGCCGGCATGGCCACCCTCATGTACGAGGGCCTGCCCACGCAGGGCATCGACCGGCAGCCCGACGGCGGCATCTGGTGGCGCCTGGTCGAGAAATACAAGGTGACGGTGATGTTCAGCGCACCCACCGCGGTGCGCGTGCTCAAGAAGCAGGATCCGGCGCTGCTGAAGAAATACGACCTGTCGAGCCTGCGCGCGCTGTTCCTTGCCGGCGAGCCGCTCGACGAGCCCACCGCGCGCTGGATCAGCGAAGGCCTGGGCGTGCCCATCATCGACAACTACTGGCAGACCGAGTCGGGCTGGCCGATGATCACCATTGCCAACGGCGTCGAGACCAAGCCCAGCAAGTTCGGCAGCCCCGGTGTCCCGATGTATGGCTACCGCATCAAGATCCTGCACGAATCGACCGGCGAGGAATTGACCGCCCCCAATGAAAAGGGCGTGGTCGTGGTCGAAGGCCCGACCCCGCCCGGCTTCATGCAGACGGTGTGGAAGGACGATGCGCGCTTCGTCGACACCTACTGGAAGAGCGTGCCGGGCAGGATGGTCTATTCGACCTTCGACTGGGGCATTCGCGACGAGGACGGCTACTTCTACATCCTCGGGCGCACCGACGACGTGATCAACGTGGCCGGCCACCGCCTGGGCACCCGCGAGATCGAGGAGAGCATCTCGGGCCACGCCAACGTGGCCGAAGTGGCGGTGGTGGGTGTGGCCGATGCGCTCAAGGGCCAGGTGGCAATGGCTTTCGTGGTGCCGAAGGACGGCATCGCCGTGACCGACACCGATGCGGCGCTGAAGCTCGAAGGCGAGCTCATGAAGGTGGTGGCCGACCAGCTCGGTGCGCTGGCGCGGCCCGCGCGGGTGCGCTTCGTCTCGGGCCTGCCCAAGACCCGCAGCGGCAAGCTGCTGCGGCGCGCCATCCAGGCCGTGTGCGAACAGCGCGATCCGGGCGACCTGACCACCATCGACGACCCTGCCACCCTGCAGCAGATCAGGCAGCTGGTTTCTTCCGCCTGAGTGAGCAAAGCGGGCCTTGCGAAGCCGCGTCGAGCCGTCATATGTTTGACGTGGCACAATGCGAAGGTACTCAGGCCCTTCCCCAGCCACAGTCGCATCCGCCAACCGGTTCAGCCGTGTCGCGGAAGGTTTCTTAACCAGCTAGTGCTTCCTTCAGGGAAGCGAAGGTCAGCGGATCATGAGCGATTCCTCAAAGCCCACGGCGTATGCCGCGTATCAGGGCAACACGTACCTCTTCGGCGGCAATGCGCCCTATGTCGAGGAGATGTACGAAAACTACCTTTCCAATCCCGGCAGCGTGCCTGACAACTGGCGTTCGTATTTCGACGCCCTGCAGAACGTGCCCGCGGTCGATGGCTCCAACACCAGGGACGTTCCGCACCAGCCGGTAATCAACGCTTTCGCCGAACGCGCGAAGCAGGGCACCACCAAGGTCGTGCAGGCCAGCGGCGCGGATTCCGAGCTCGGCCGCAAGCGCACCGCCGTCCAGCAGCTGATCGCCGCCTACCGCAACGTCGGCGCCCGCTGGGCCGACCTGGACCCGCTCAAGCGCGCCGAGCGCCCGGCCATCCCGGAACTCGAGCCCTCGTTCTACGGCTTCACCGATGCCGACCTCGAGACGGTGTTCAACACCAGCAACACCTTCTTCGGCAAGGAGACCATGTCGCTGCGCGACCTGCTCAATGCCTTGCGCGAAACGTACTGCGGCACCATCGGCGCCGAGTACATGTACACCACCGACCAGAATCACAAGCGCTGGTGGCAGCAGAAGCTCGAAAGCGCCCGCACCAATCCGCAGCTGACCGCCGAGCAGAAGAAGCACGTGCTCAACCGGCTGACTGCAGCCGAAGGCCTCGAGCGCTTCCTGCACACCAAGTACGTGGGCCAGAAGCGCTTCTCGCTCGAAGGCGGCGAGAGCTTCATCGTCTCGATGGACGAGCTGATCAACCAGGCCGGCATCAAGGGCGTGCAGGAGATCGTGATCGGCATGGCCCACCGCGGGCGCCTCAACGTGCTGGTCAACTCGCTCGGCAAGATGCCGGCCGACCTGTTCGCCGAGTTCGACCACACCGCTCCTGAAGACCTGCCCAGCGGCGACGTCAAGTACCACCAGGGCTTCAGCTCGGACGTGACCACGCCCGGCGGACCGGTACACCTGAGCCTGGCCTTCAACCCCTCGCACCTCGAGATCGTGAACCCCGTGGTCGAAGGCTCGGTGCGCGCCCGCATGGACCGCCGCGCCGACCCGCAGGGCAAGCAGGTGCTGCCCGTGCTCGTGCACGGCGACGCCGCCTTCGCGGGCCAGGGCGTCGTGATGGAAACGCTGGCGCTGGCCGAGACCCGTGGCTACTTCACGGGCGGCACGGTGCACATCGTGATCAACAACCAGATCGGCTTCACCACCAGCGACCCGCGCGACAGCCGCTCGACGCTGTATTGCTCGGACATCGTCAAGATGATCGAGGCGCCGGTGCTGCACGTGAACGGCGACGATCCCGAGGCCGTGGTGCTCGCCACCCAGCTCGCGCTCGAATTCCGCATGGAGTTCCAGAAGGACGTGGTGGTCGACATCATCTGCTTCCGCAAGCTGGGCCACAACGAGCAGGACACCCCCTCGCTCACCCAGCCGCTCATGTACAAGAAGATCGCCCAGCACCCCGGCACGCGCAAGCTGTACGCCGACAAGCTGGCGACGCAGGGCCTGGGCGAAACGCTCGGCGACGACATGGTCAAGGCCCAGCGCGCCGCCTTCGACGAAGGCCGCAACACGGTCGACCCGGTGCTCACGAACTTCAAGAGCAAGTACGCCGTCGACTGGAATCCGTACCTCAACAAGAAGTGGACCGACGCCGGCGACACCGCCATTCCGTCCAGCGAGTGGAAGCGCCTGGCCGAGAAGATCACCACGGTGCCGGCCGGCTTCACGGTGCACCCGCTCGTGAAGAAGGTGCTGGACGACCGCGCCGCCATGGGCCGCGGCGACGTGAACGTCGACTGGGGCATGGGCGAGCACATGGCCTTTGCCTCGCTGGTGGCCAGCGGCTACCCGGTGCGCCTGTCGGGCGAGGACAGCGGCCGCGGCACGTTCACGCACCGCCACGCCGTGCTGCACGACCAGAACCGCGAGAAGTTCGACGAAGGCACCTATACGCCGCTGCAGAACGTGGCCGAGAACCAGGCGCCGTTCGTCGTGATCGACTCGATCCTGTCGGAAGAAGCCGTGCTCGCGTTCGAATACGGCTACGCCTCGAACGACCCGAACACGCTCGTGATCTGGGAAGCCCAGTTCGGCGACTTCGTGAACGGCGCGCAGGTGGTGATCGACCAGTTCATCGCCTCGGGCGAAGTGAAGTGGGGCCGCGTCAACGGCCTGACCATGATGCTGCCGCACGGCTACGAAGGCCAGGGCCCCGAGCACAGCTCGGCGCGCCTCGAGCGCTTCATGCAGCTGAGCGCCGACACCAACATGCAGGTGGTGCAGCCGACCACGGCCAGCCAGATCTTCCACGTGCTGCGCCGCCAGATGGTGCGCAACCTGCGTAAGCCGCTGATCATCATGACGCCGAAGTCGCTGCTGCGTAACAAGGACGCGACCTCGCCGCTGTCCGAGTTCACCAAGGGCGGCTTCCAGACGGTCATCCCGGACAGCAAGGGCCTGAAGGCCGAGAAGGTCAAGCGCCTGATCGCCTGCTCGGGCAAGGTCTACTACGACCTGGCCAAGAAGCGCGAAGAAAAGGGCGATGACGACGTGGCGATCATCCGCGTCGAGCAGCTCTATCCGTTCCCGCACAAGGCTTTCGCCGCCGAGATCAAGAAGTACCCGAACCTCGCCGACGTGGTCTGGTGCCAGGACGAGCCGCAGAACCAGGGCGCCTGGTTCTTCGTGCAGCACTACATCCACGAAAACATGCAGGAAGGCCAGAAGCTCGGCTACTCCGGCCGTGCCGCTTCGGCATCGCCCGCGGTCGGCTACTCGCACCTGCACCAGGAACAGCAGAAGGCGCTCGTCGATGGCGCATTTGGCAAGCTCAAGGGCTTCGTGCTGACCAAGTAATTACAAGCCTCTTTTTCACACGAACACCTGAAGAACAAAACGGAGCCCACTCCAAATGTCTATCGTAGAAGTCAAAGTCCCCCAGCTTTCCGAATCCGTGGCCGAAGCCACCATGCTCACCTGGAAGAAGAAGGCCGGCGAAGCCGTCGCCGTCGATGAAATCCTGATCGAGATCGAGACCGACAAGGTCGTGTTGGAAGTGCCCGCGCCCTCGGCTGGCGTGCTGGCCGAAATCGTGCAGCCCGATGGCGCCACCGTGGTGGCCGATCAGCTGATCGCGAAGATCGACACCGAAGGCAAGGCAAGTGCCGCAGCGCCTGCAGCAGCACCCGCTGCCGCCCCGGCTGCCGCGGCACCTGCGCCCGCAGCGGCGGCCGCCGCCACTGGCGGTGCGAAGTCGGACGTTGCCATGCCTGCCGCCGCCAAGCTGCTGGCCGACAACAACCTCAAGACCAGCGATGTCGCCGGTACCGGCAAGGACGGCCGCGTCACCAAGGGCGACGTGCTCGGTGCAGTCGCTTCGGGCGCCAAGCCTGCGGCCACCGTGGCCGCACCGGCCGCCAAGCCCGCGCTGCCACAGGTTGTCGCACCCGCCAGCGCGCCCGACCTGGGCGAGCGCCCCGAGCAGCGCGTGCCGATGAGCCGCCTGCGCGCCCGCATCGCCGAGCGCCTGATCCAGTCGCAGTCGACCAACGCCATCCTCACGACCTTCAACGAGGTCAACATGGCGCCCGTCATGGAACTGCGCAAGCGCTTCCAGGACAGCTTCACCAAGGAGCACGGCGTGAAGCTCGGCTTCATGAGCTTCTTCGTGAAGGCCGCGGTGCATGCGCTCAAGAAGTACCCGGTGATCAACGCCTCGGTCGATGGCAACGACATCCTGTACCACGGCTACTTCGACATCGGCATTGCCGTCGGTTCGCCGCGCGGCCTCGTGGTGCCCATCCTGCGCAACGCCGACCAGATGAGCTTTGCCGACATCGAGAAGAAGATCGCCGAATACGGCAAGAAGGCGCAGGACGGCAAGCTGGGCATCGAAGAGATGACCGGCGGCACCTTCTCCATCTCGAACGGCGGGACCTTCGGTTCGATGCTCTCGACGCCGATCATCAACCCGCCCCAGTCGGCGATCCTCGGCGTGCATGCCACCAAGGACCGCGCCGTGGTCGAGAACGGCCAGATCGTCATCCGTCCGATGAACTACCTCGCCATGAGCTACGACCACCGCATCATCGACGGCCGCGAGGCCGTGCTGGGCCTGGTGGCCATGAAGGAAGCGCTCGAAGATCCGTCGCGCCTGCTGTTCGACATCTGAGGGGAAAGAATCAGATGGCCAACAAACAATTCGACGTCATCGTCATCGGCGGCGGCCCCGGCGGCTACATCGCCGCGATCCGCGCGGCGCAACTGGGCTTCAACGTGGCCTGCATCGACGAGTGGAAGAACGGCAAGGGCGGCCCGGCACCGGGCGGCACCTGCACCAACGTCGGCTGCATTCCGTCCAAGGCGCTGCTGCAATCGTCGGAGCACTTCGAGCAGGCCGGCCACCACTTCGCCGACCATGGCATCAAGGTCGAAGGCCTGGGGCTGGACCTCGACAAGATGCTGGCCCGCAAGGACCAGGTCGTGAAGCAGAACAACGACGGCATCCTGTACCTGTTCAAGAAGAACAAGATCAGCTTCTTCCATGGCCGCGGCTCGTTCGTGAAGGCGGGCGAAGCCGGCTACGAGATCAAGGTCGCGGGCGCCGCCGAAGAGTCGATCGACGGCAAGCACATCATCGTGGCCACGGGCTCCAACGCCCGCGCGCTGCCGGGTGCGCCGTTCGACGAGGAGAACATCCTCTCGAACGACGGCGCGCTGCGCATCGGCGCGGTGCCGAAGAAGCTGGGCCTGATCGGCTCGGGCGTCATCGGCCTCGAAATGGGTTCGGTGTGGCGCCGCCTCGGCGCCGAAGTCACGGTGCTCGAAGCGCTGCCGACCTTCCTCGGCGCGGTCGACGAGCAGATCGCCAAGGAAGCCAAGAAGGCCTTCGACAAGCAGAAGCTCAAGATCGAACTCGGCGTGAAGGTCGGCGAGATCAAGTCGTCGAAGAAGGGCGTGAGCGTGGCCTGGACCAACGCCAAGGGCGAGGCCCAGGTGCTGGAAGTCGACAAGCTGATCGTCTCGATCGGCCGCGTGCCCAACACCATCGGCCTGAATGCCGAAGCCGTGGGCCTGAAGCTCGACGAGCGCGGCGCCATTGCCGTGGACGACGACTGCAAGACCAGCCTGCCCAACGTCTGGGCCATCGGCGACGTGGTGCGCGGCCCGATGCTCGCGCACAAGGCCGAGGAAGAGGGCGTTGCCGTGGCGGAGCGCATTGCGGGCCAGCACGGCCACGTCAACTTCAACACCGTGCCGTGGGTGATCTACACCAGCCCCGAGATCGCGTGGGTCGGCCAGACCGAGCAGCAGCTCAAGGCCGCGGGCCGCGCCTACAAGGCCGGCACCTTCCCGTTCCTCGCGAACGGCCGCGCGCGCGCACTGGGCGACACGACCGGCATGGTCAAGTTCCTGGCCGACGCGGGCACGGACGAGATCCTGGGCGTGCACATCGTGGGCCCGCAGGCCAGCGAGCTGATCTCCGAGGCCGTGGTGGCGATGGAATTCAAGGCGAGCGCCGAGGACATCGCGCGCATCTGCCATGCGCACCCGTCGCTGTCGGAAGCCACGAAGGAAGCGGCACTGGCCGTGGACAAGCGCACGCTGAACTTCTGATCCATTGACCACCAGCGTCAAACAGGCCTATGAGGCGGAACTCGCCGTGCGCGGGTTCCAGAGCGATCCCGCGCAACTGCGCGCCGTGGAAGCGCTGGATCGCTGCGCGCGGGAGTGGGCCGAGTACAAGGCCCAGCGCTCCAACGCGCTGAAGAAGTTCATCAACCGGCCCGAGCTGCCGCGCGGCGTCTACATGTACGGTGGCGTCGGGCGGGGCAAGAGCTTCCTGATGGACCTGTTCTTCAACGCGGTGCCGCTCAGACGCAAGACCCGGCTGCACTTCCACGAGTTCATGCGCGAGGTGCACCGCGAACTGCGCGAGCTGCAGGGCACGGTCAACCCGCTCGACGAGCTGGGGCTGCGCATCTCCAAGCGCTACAAGCTGATCTGCTTCGACGAATTCCACGTGGCGGACATCACCGACGCGATGATTCTTCATCGCCTGCTGGTGGCGCTGTTCGAGAACGGCGTGGGCTTTGTCACCACCTCCAACTTCAAGCCCGACGATCTTTACCCCGGCGGGCTGCACCGCGACCGCATCCTGCCCGCGATCGCGCTGCTCAACCAGAAGCTCGAGGTGCTGAGCGTGGACAACGGCACCGACTACCGGCGCCGTACGCTCGAGCAGCTGCGCATGTACCTGACGCCGAACGATGCCTCGGCCGAAAAGGAGATGCGCAAGGCCTTCGACCGGTTGGCCGAAACGGCCGATGAAAACCCGGTCCTGCACATCGAGCAGCGCGAGATCCGCGCCAGGCGCAAGGCCGGCGGCGTGGTCTGGTTCGACTTCAAGACGCTGTGCGGCGGACCGCGTTCGCAGAACGACTATCTGGAGATCGCCAGCCAGTTCCACACGGTGCTGCTGTCCGACGTGCCGCACATGCCGGTGCGCATGGCCTCCGAAGCGCGCCGTTTCACCTGGCTGGTCGACGTCTTGTACGACCGGCGCGTCAAGCTCATCATGTCGGCCGAGGTACCGCCGGAGGCGTTGTACACCGAAGGGCCGCTTGCGCATGAATTCCCGCGAACGGTTTCCAGGCTCACCGAAATGCAATCGAGCGAGTTCCTCTCGCTGGAACGCCGTATCGTCGACACTCGACTGACATGAAAAAAATTGTTCTTGCCATGCTGATGGCCTTGGGCAGCCTGCCGCTCTGGGCACAGTCCAACGCGGCCGCGGGCAATGCGAACTTCGAAGCGGAGCGCAGCCGGCTGGCCGCCGAGCGCGCGGCCATCGACGCGCGCTTCGAAAAGGAGCGGGCCGCCTGCTACCAGAAGTTCGCGGTCGAGGACTGCCTGCGCGACAGCCGCAAGCGCCGCCGCGTCGAGACCGACCACATCAAGCGCCAGGAAACGGCCATCAACGACATCGAGCGCCAGCGCCGTGGCGCGGCCGAGCTCGAGAAGCTCGACCAGAAGGCCGCCACGCGGCGCCCGCAGGACACGCCCGAGAAGCAGGAAGAGGCTAAAAAAGCCCAGCAGGACCGCGAGCAGCGCGCGGCCGACCATGCGGCGAGCCGCGCCACGACGGCGGCCGAGGCCGACGAGCGCCGGCGCCAGTTCGAGGCCAAGCAGAAGGCCCACGCCGACGAGCAGGCCAAGGCCGCCCAGCGGCGCGCCGAGGCACCGGCGGCGGTCGAGCGCTTCGAAAGCAAGCAGCAAAAGGCGGCCGAGCACCGGGCCAGCCGCGAGCGGCAGAACGCCGAACGCACCAAGCCGCGCGGTGCACCCTTGCCCCCGCCGCCGGCATCGCCTGCTTCGGCGCCCAGCCGCTGAGCCGCCCACCTCGCCGGGCGAGCGTCCTGCGGCGGCGGTGCTCAGCCTTGCGGAAGCGCTTCGAGCTTCAGCACCACGATCGAGATGTTGTCGCCCGTGCCGCGCGCCCGGCGGCGCGCTTCTCCCACCAGGATTTCCACCGCTTCGCGCGGCGGTTCCGCATACAGGACGCTGGCCAGCTCTTCGGGGCTGAAGTAGTGCCAGAGCCCGTCGCTGCAGGCCATCAGCAGGTCGCCCGGCTGCATTGCGGGAATGTAGTGCGGCTCGACGGGCGGGGGCGTCGTGGTCATGCCCAGGCATCCGAGGAGGATGTTGCCCTTGGGATGGACATTGGCCTCGGCCTCGGTGATTTCGCCGCGGTCGATGAGCACCTGGACATAGGAATGGTCGCGCGTGCGCCTGACGAGCTCGCCGTTCTGGAAGTGATAGATGCGCGAGTCGCCGGCATGGATCCAGGCGCAGTCGCCCCTGGGGTTCATCAGAAAGGCGGCGAGCGTGCTGTGGGGTTCCTGCTCGCTCGACAGGGCCGTGAGCTTGATGACGGTGTGCGCATCCTCCAGCAGCTGCCGCAGCACGGCCGCGGAGCTGTCGCGGTCGGGGTGGTAGCGCGTGAACAGCTGGCGCGCCGTCATCAGCACCTGGTCGGAGGCCTTGCGCCCGCCGCTGCGCCCGCCCATGCCGTCGGCAATGATGCCCAGCATGCAGCCGGGCACGCGCGGATGGCTCATCATCAGGACCTGGTCCTGCTGATAAGGGCGATCTCCCTTGTGGAGACCGGTGGCGGCGGCAAGCCGAAAGCCTTGTGTCATGAGCGCAAATGCGCCAATGGCGCGCCTTCTGTCTTCTCGTGGATTCGTAGCAGGACGTATTATCGAGTGAACACGAGCTGTGGGCGGAATACGTTCGCAGCGCCAACGTTGGACTCCAATCTTCACTCCCTTTCCCGCCAATTGATCGAGCTGCGCATCGAACACGCCGACCTCGACGCCACCATCGACCGCCTGGCCGAAGCTTCGCCGCAGGACGAGCTGCTGCTGCGGCGCCTGAAGAAGCGCCGGCTTGCGCTGCGCGACCAGATCACGCGGCTCGAGAACGTGCTCGATCCGAAAGAACCCGCGTGAGCGAAACACTCGAGGACAAGGTGCGCGACGCCTTCGCGCAGGGCGGCGTCCTGTCGCGTGCCGCCGAGCAGTTCCGCGAGCGCTCGGGGCAGACCGAAATGGCGCTGGCCGTTGCCCGCACCATCGAGGACGGCGGCGTGCTGGTGGTCGAGGCCGGCACCGGCGTGGGCAAGACCTTTTCCTACCTCGTTCCGGCATTGCTGAGCGGCGAGCGCGTGCTGCTGTCGACCGCCACCAAGACCCTGCAGGACCAATTGTTCGGCCGCGACCTGCCGCGCCTGGTCGAGGCGCTCGAACTGCCGGTGCGAACGGCGCTGCTCAAAGGGCGCGCGAGCTACCTGTGCCTGCACCGGCTCGACCTGGCGCGCCACGATGCGTCGCTGCCGGAGCGCGGCAGCTTGCGAACGCTTGCCAAGATCGAGCAGTGGTCCAAGGCCACGCGAACCGGCGACCTGGCCGAGCTGCCCGGGCTGGACGAGCGCTCGCCGCTCATCCCCCTGATCACCTCCACGCGCGAGAACTGCCTGGGCGCCCAGTGCCCGCAGTTCAAGCCCTGCCACGTCAACCTGGCGCGGCGCGAGGCGCTCGCGGCCGACGTGGTGGTCATCAACCATCACCTGTTCTTCGCCGATCTTGCGGTGCGCGAGACCGGCATGGCGGAATTGCTGCCGACCGTGAGCGTGGTCGTGTTCGACGAGGCCCACCAGCTCAACGAAACCGGTGTGCAGTTCCTGGGCGCGCAGCTCGGCAGCGGGCAGGCCCTGGACTTCGCGCGCGACCTGCTTGGTGCGGGCTTGCAGCATGCGCGCGGACTGGTCGACTGGCAGCAGCTGGTGGCGGCCGTCGAACGCGCCGCGCGCGAGCTGCGCCTTGCGGTCGGCAAGCAGTGGCCCGGCACCAAGCTGCGCTGGGTGGGGCCGTCGCCGGAAGGCATCGATGCGCAGGCCTGGCAGGGCGCACTCGAAGCCCTGCAGCATGCCTTTGAAATGGCCGCCGAAGGACTCGACACCGTCAGCGAGATATCGCCCGATTTCGTGCGCCTGTACGAACGGGCGCAGCAGCTCGCCAAGCGCGCGGCACGCTTCGCTCTGCCCTGCGAAACCGATTCGGTGCGCTGGGTCGACGTGGGCACGCAACTGCGCCTGGTCGAATCGCCGCTCGACATTGCCGAGGCCATGCGCACGCGCGTGCTCAAGATTGGCAGCGGTGCTGCCCATGAAGACGGCGATGAGGAAGAGAGCCGCGAAGGCCGTGCAGCGCCGGAAGACAACGGACGCGCCTGGGTCTTCACCTCCGCCACGCTGGGCGACGAACCCACGCTGCGCTGGTTCACCGAGCCGTGCGGCCTGGGCGATGCGCAGGTGCTGCGGGTGCAGAGCCCGTTCGACTATGCCGCGCAGGCCGGGCTCTATGTGCCGCGTGCCTTTCCCAAGCCCAACGATGCCGCCCACAGCACGCGGGTTGCGCAGCTGGCCGCGCGCGGCGCCGCCGAGCTCGGCGGCCGGACCCTGGTGCTGACGACCACGCTGCGCGCGCTGCGCGCGATCGGCGACGAAATGAAGCAGCAATTCGAGCGGCTCGAAGCGGACGTGCGGCCCGAGGTGCTGGTACAGGGCGAACTGCCCAAGCGCGTGCTCATGGACCGCTTCCGCGAAGGCGCGGAGGGTGGGCGCGCCGGCTGCGTGCTGGTGGCATCCGCATCGTTCTGGGAGGGCTTCGATGCGCCCGGGGACGCATTGCAGCTGGTGGTGATCGACAAGCTGCCGTTCCCTCCGCCCAACGACCCGCTGGTCGAGGCGCGCTCGCAGCGTCTTGAAGCCCGGGGACGCAGTTCATTCAGCGACTACTCGCTGCCCGAGGCGGCCGTGGCGCTGAAGCAGGGGGCAGGGCGGTTGATCCGCCGCGAAACGGACTGCGGCGTGCTTGCCATTTGCGACACCCGCCTGGTTGCCATGGGCTATGGCCGGCGGCTGCTGGCCGCGCTGCCGCCGATGCGCAGGCTGGAAAGCGAAGCCGACTTCGAGGCGGCGATCGGCGAACTCAGGAATTCGCTCTCGGCCTGAAGGGCGCAGACGAAAAAAAAGCCCCGAAGGGCTTTTTCTCGTTCCGGCGGATTACCAGACCTTCCACCAGGGATCGTCCTTGCCCTTGAAGCCGCGCGCGAGGTATTCGCTGTTCGGGTAGTTGGTGGTCAGCACGCGCTGGGCGTCGTCGCGCAGATCCTTCATGCCGAGCGCATCGTAGGAGCGCACGATGATGTACAGCGCTTCTTCGAGCGCGGGCACTTCGCGGTAGTCGGACAGCGCAAGCTGCGCCCGGTTGATCGCTGCGAGGTAGGCGCCGCGCGAGTAGTAGTAGCGCGCCACGTGCACTTCGTACTGCGCGAGCGAGTTCACGATGTAGTTCATGCGCTGGCGCGCGTCGGGCGCGTAGCGCGACTCGGGGAAGCGCGTCACCAGTTCCTTGAACGACTCGAACGATTCCTTGGCGGCCTTCTGGTCGCGCTCGGACAGGTCCTGGCGCGTCAGGAACGCGAACATGCCGAGGTCGTCGTTGAAGTTGATCACGCCCTTGAGGTAGAGCGCGTAGTCGATCGCCGGGCTGGCCGGATGCAGCTTCAGGAAGCGGTCGATCGTGGCGATGGCATTGGCCTTTTCGCCGGACTTGTATTGTGCGTAGGCCTTCTCAAGCTGGGCCTGCTGTGCGAGCGGCGTGCCGGCTGCGCGGCCTTCGAGCTTTTCGTAAAGCGGCACGGCCTTGTCGTAGGCGCCGGAACCTGCTTCGTCCTTGGCTTCGGCGTAGATGCGGTTGGGGCTCCAGTTGGCGGTCTTGTCGACGGAGGTGGAGGAGCAGCCGGCTGCAAGCAGCGCTGCCGCGCTGAGCGCGATCCAGGAGGGGACCGATAATTTGGCGCGAAACATCACATACGGCTTTCGTGAAACAGTTGCCCTCAATTATATCGACCGACCCCCTGGACACGGTCCCCGACCCAGCCGAGGCCGACGAGGGCGCCGACCCGGTCGAATCCAGCGAACTGCGGCCCTTCACGGTGGGCCAGGCCGAGCATGGCCAGCGGCTGGACCGCGCGCTGGCCGCCCTGGTGCCGGAATTTTCTCGCAACTATCTGCAACAGCTGATCGAAGCCGGCGCCGTGGAACTGCAGGGGCGCACCCTGCTGAAGGCCTCCGCGACGGTGCGCGCCGGGCAGACCGGGCGCATCGAGCTGCGCCCGACGCCCCAGAGCCAGGCCTTCCGGCCCGAGGCGATGGACATCGTCACGGTGCACGAGGACGAGCATCTGCGCATCATCGACAAGCCGGCCGGCCTGGTGGTGCATCCGGCGCCGGGCCATTGGAGCGGCACGCTGCTGAACGGTTTGCTCGCGCTCGACCCCAAGGCCGCGTTGCTGCCGCGCGCGGGCATCGTGCACCGGCTCGACCGCGACACCAGCGGGCTCATGGTCGTGGCGCGCACCCGGGCCGCGATGGATGCCATGGTGGCGCTGATCGCGGCACGCGATGTCAAGCGGCAGTACCTCGCGCTCGGCCACAAGCCCTGGGCCGGCGCGGCAGCCCGGCAGGTCGACGCGCCGATCGGCCGCGATCCGCGCAACCGTTTGCGCATGGCCGTGGTCGACCTCGAACGCCATGCCGGCAAGACGGCGCGAACGCTCATCGAGCGCCTGGACAGCAACGCCGAGGCCTGCGCCGTGCGGTGCACGCTCGAAACGGGCCGCACGCACCAGATCCGTGTGCACATGGCGTCCATCGGGCATCCGCTGATCGGCGATGCACTCTATGGCGGGGCTCCGGCCGCGGGGCTGGGGCGACAGGCGCTGCACGCCTTCAGGCTCGCGTTTGTGCACCCCGTCACGCAAGCCGCGCTGGAACTGCGTTCACTTCCGCCGGCCGATCTGGTTCAGGCGTTCCAGGCCCTGGGGCTGGATTACAATCGCGCCTGACGGCCCGAGGGCCGCGCCGGCCACCCCGATGCCGGCCTTGCGTTGCACTCGCCGCGTGCCGGCAGCGCCTCCTTTCATCCTTCTGAACAAGCGTCCCCGAGACGCCTTTTCCCGGATAACGCAAACCATGAATACGGCGGATGCCAAGCGCATTCTCGAAACCGCCTTGATCTGTTCGAGCCAGCCGCTGCCAGTGCGCGACATGCGCGTGCTGTTCGACGACGAGCTGGGCGTGGACACCATCAAGGTGCTGTTGCTCGAACTGCAGGAAGACTGGGCGCAGCGCGGCCTGGAACTGGTGAACGTTGCCAGCGGCTGGCGCTTCCAGAGCCGGCCCGAGATGCGCGACCACCTCGATCGCCTGCATCCCGAGAAGCCGCCGCGCTACACCCGCGCCGCCCTCGAGACGCTGGCCATCATTGCCTACCGCCAGCCGGTCACGCGCGGCGACATGGAAGACATCCGCGGCGTCACCATCAACTCCCTCATCCTCAAGCAGCTCGAGGACCGCGGCTGGGTCGAGGTGATCGGCCATCGCGAAACCGTCGGCCGGCCGGCGCTGTACGCCACCACGCGGCAGTTCCTCGATGACCTCGGCCTCGCATCGCTCGACCAGCTGCCGCTGATCGAAACGCCGGCCCAGCAGGCGGCGCTGGTCGACGCGCTCGACCAGGCCTCGGGCAGCCAGCCCGGGCTGCCGATGGACGTGCCGAATGAATCCGACGCCGATGCCTCGGCCATGCCGGAGGCCGACTCGGAAACGGGCGCGGCAGCCGAGCTGGCCGCTGCCGAGGCTCCAGAAGCCGTCGAGGCCGCCGCTGCGCAATTCGCCGAGGACGCGGCCGCTCCCGAGGAGCCCGCCGACATTCCGGTCCCCACGGAAGTCGAGCCATCCGTCGAGCTCGAAACCGAAGCCCCGTCGCCCGACGAGACCGATCCCCACGCTGTTCCCCCCGGAAAAACCTCATGAGCCCCTCCGACATCGACGACGCGGCCATCGTGCCGGCCCAGCCCGAATCCAAGAAAAAGAAGGCGAAAGCGGCTGTCTCCGGCCCGTCTGCGGACGCCGAAGCGGGCGTGCCCGCGGCCGAGGTTCCAAAGAAGCCGCGCGCCCCGCGCCGCAAGAAGGTCGTGGAACCGGCGGCCGGCGAGAGCGAGCCCGCGGCAGCGCCTGCGGCAACCGAAACTTCCGAATCCGCGGTCCAGGTGGCCGATGCGGCGCCTGCCGCCGCGCCGGTTGTCGACGAACCTGTCCCGGCCGCCGCGCCGGCCGTGCCCGTCGAGCCCCTGGTGCATCGCGCGCAAGACCGCGCCGAAGAAGATGCCCGCGCGCCTTCCTACGACGACGAAGAAGAGGAAGAAGAACCCGACGAGGAAGAGGACGACCTCGACCGCGCACGCCGCGCCGCCGAGCGCGAGCAGCGCAACGCGCCGCCGCCCGAGCCCATCCGCTTCGCAGACGTCATCTCTGGCCAGTTCGACGCCGACGAAGAGAGTCCCGAAGTCCCGCCGCTCAAGCGCGTGCTGCTGCCGGAGGCCGATTCGCCCAAGCTGCACAAGGTGCTGGCGCAGGCGGGCCTGGGCTCGCGGCTTGAAATGGAAGCGCTCATTCTCCAGGGCCGCATCTCGGTGAACAACGAGCCGGCCCACATCGGCCAGCGCATCCAGTACGGCGACCAGGTCAAGATCAACGGCAAGCCGATCCGCTACCGCATCGCGCCGCCGCCGCCGCGCGTGATCGCCTACCACAAGCCGGTGGGCGAAGTCGTGACGCACGACGATCCGCAGAACCGCCCGACGGTGTTCCGCAAGCTGCCGCGGCTGCAGCAGGGCAAGTGGCAATCGGTCGGCCGGCTCGACCTGAACACCGAGGGACTGCTGCTGTTCAGCAGCTCCGGCGACCTCGCCAACCAGCTGATGCACCCACGCTTCGGCCTGGAGCGCGAATACGCCGTGCGCGTGCTGGGTGCGCTCAATGCCGAGGAAAAGAAGAAGCTGCTCGAAGGCGTTCGCCTGGACGATGGCATGGCCCAGTTCGGCACCATCGAGGAGGGCGGCGGCGAGGGCTCCAACCACTGGTACCGCGTCACCATTTCCGAGGGCCGCAACCGCGAAGTGCGGCGCCTGTTCGAATCGGTGGGCCATGCGGTCAGCCGGCTGATCCGCATCCGCTACGGCGCCATGGTGCTGCCGCGCGGCCTGAAGCGCGGCGCCTGGATGGAGCTCGACGAGCGCGACATCAACGCGCTGTTCCAGGCCTCGGGCGGCGGCGCGCCGCGTCCGCCGCAGCAGCAGCGCGGCCCAGGCCAGGACGGTGCCGGCGGCGGGCGCAACGGACGCAACAAGAAGCGGCGCGGCAACCGCAATGCCGGCGGCGGACAGCAGCAGCCGCGCGACATGCGCGATGACGGCCGCGAGGCGCCCATTCCGAGTCCGTTGGGCGACGGCCGCCCGCCGCGCGGCGGGCGTGGCAACCGCGGCGGTGGCGGCGGCAACGCCGGCATGCCGCCGCAGGGGCGCCGTGGCAACAGCAACAACCGTGGCAACCGCCAGGGCGAGGAGCGTCCGCCGAGCGGCGCAAACCAGCCCGATCCGATGAAGACCTCGCTCGGCTACATCGGCGCCGACAGCTTCTCGCGCCAGCGCAAGGAGCAGCGGCAGGGTCCAGGACGCCGCGGCGGCGGCCCGGGCGGCGGCGGTGGCTTCGGCGGCCAGGGCGGCCCCGGCGGAAACCGGCGCCGCGGGCGCTGAAAGCCAGTTCTCCGGCGCAGCCTTTCGCGGGGTTTTCACCAATCCCGGGGGCTGCGCCGGTTAAAATCAGAGGCTTTGTCGACTTACGATGCAACATGTTTGTTGCAATTGTGACAAATCACTTCAAAATCAAAGCTCAGGAAGCACTTCAATGGCTATCGAACGTACCCTTTCCATCATCAAGCCCGACGCCGTCGCCAAGAACGTCATCGGCAAGATCGTTTCCCGCTTCGAAGCTGCCGGCCTCAAGATCGTCGCCGCCAAGCTCGTGCACCTGTCGCGCAACGAAGCCGAGCAGTTCTACGCGGTCCACAAGGAACGCCCGTTCTTCAAGGATCTGGTCGATTTCATGATCTCCGGCCCGGTGTTCGTGCAAGTGCTCGAAGGCGAGAACGCCATCGCCAAGAACCGCGACCTGATGGGCGCCACGGACCCCAAGAAGGCGGCCCCGGGCACCATCCGCGCCGACTTCGCCGACAGCATCGACGCCAACGCCGTGCACGGTTCGGACGCTCCTGAAACCGCCGCCAACGAAGTGGCGTTCTTCTTCGCCGGCCTCAACGTCTACGCGCGCTGAAGCCGCACGCCAGCTGATTTCATGACCACGGCCAACCTGCTCGAATTCGATCTCGAGGGGCTGGCTGCGTTCTGCGAAAAGCTCGGCGAGAAACGGTTCCGCGCCACGCAGCTGTTCCGCTGGATCCACCAGCGTGGCGCCAGCGACTTCGCCCAGATGACCGATCTGGCCAAGTCGCTGCGCGAAAAGCTCGCCACCACCGCTCGCGTCGAGGCCTTGCCGGTCATCACGCAGCACGAATCCAAGGACGGCACGATCAAGTGGCTGTTCGACGTCGGCGACGGCAATGCCGTCGAAGCCGTATTCATTCCCGAGGACGACCGCGGCACGCTGTGCGTGTCGTCTCAGGCCGGCTGCGCGGTAGGTTGCCGCTTCTGCTCCACGGGGCACCAGGGCTTCAGCCGCAACCTGAGCACGGGCGAAATCGTCGCCCAGCTCTGGTTTGCCGAACATTTCCTGCGCAAGCATCTGAAGCGCGACGACCGCGTCATCTCCAACGTGGTGATGATGGGCATGGGTGAGCCGCTGCAGAACTACACCGCGCTGGTGCCGGCGCTGCGCACCATGCTCGACGACAACGCCTACGGGCTGTCGCGCCGCCGCGTGACCGTCTCGACCTCCGGTGTCGTGCCGATGATCGATCGCCTGGGCGCCGATTGCCCGGTGGCCATGGCCGTATCGCTGCATGCACCCAACGATGCGCTGCGCGACGACCTCGTGCCGCTCAACCGCAAGTATCCGATCGCCGAGCTGCTCGAGGCCTGCAAGCGTTATCTGGCGCATGCGCCGCGCGACTTCATCACCTTCGAGTACTGCATGCTCGATGGCGTCAACGACCAGCCCGAGCATGCGCGGCAGCTGGTGGAACTCGTTCGCACCCATGGCGTGTCGTGCAAGTTCAACCTGATTCCGTTCAATCCGTTTCCGGCCTCGGGGCTGCTGCGTTCGCCGCAGCCGCGGGTCCTGGCCTTTGCCAGGGCGCTGAGCGAGGCTGGCCTCGTGACCACCGTGCGCAAGACGCGCGGCGACGACATCGATGCGGCCTGCGGACAACTGGCCGGCGACGTCAAGGACCGTACGCGCGCGGCCGAACGCATGGCCCAGCGCCGTGTCTCCGAGCGCACCGTTGTTCTGCATCCGGTTCGCAAGACCGCCCCCCAGGAGCATTGACCTAATGAGGATGGCCTTTCCGATGACGACCGCGAGCGCGCAGCGGCTTCTGGCTGCAAGCTTTGCCGGCGTCGCCGCGGCGTTTCTGCTCGCGGGCTGTGTCAACACGCGAACCACCACCACCAGCCTGGCCGACACCAGTTCGGGCAAGGGTGCCGAGATCGTGACCGAGTCCGACGAGAGCAGCCGGCAGCGCCGCGCGCGCCTTCGCATGGAGCTCGCGGCCGGCTACTTCGAGCAAGGCCAGACCACCGTGGCGCTCGACGAGATCAAGCAGGCGCTGGTCGCCGATCCCAACTACGCAGACGCCTACAACCTGCGCGGCCTGGTCTACATGCGCCTGGAAGACCCCGGGCTGGCGGAAGACAGCTTCCGCCGTGCCATTGCCATCAATCCGCGCGATCCCAACACGCGCCACAACTATGGCTGGCTGCTGTGCCAGCAGAACCGGTATGGCGACGCAGCCCAGCAGTTCACCGAGGCCCTGGCGATGCCGAGCTACACCGACCGCTCCAAGACGCTGATGACCCAGGGCGTCTGCCAGCTCAGGGCGGGCCAGCGTGCCGAGGCGGAGCGCAGCCTCATGAAGGCCTACGAGATCGACGCCGGAAATCCGGTGGTCGGATTCAACCTGGCCTCGCTGCTGGCGCAGCGCGAGGAGTGGTCGCGTGCGCAGTTCTACATCCGCCGCGTCAACAACAGCCCTTCGGCCAGCGCCGAGACGCTCTGGCTCGGCATCAAGATCGAACGACGGCTCAACAACCGCGAAGCAGTGGCGCAGTTGGGAGGGCAACTGCAGCGGCGCTTCCCGCAGTCCCGGGAGGCAATAGCGTACGAGCGCGGGAATTTCAATGACTGAACGGGTTTCGGAGTTCGGCACTTCCGCGGCACTGCCGATCGGAGAAGGCGACATCACGCACAAGACAGCCGGCGACATGCTCCGCGAAGCGCGCGAGGCGCACGGCCTGCACATCGAAATGGTGGCCGCGGCGCTCAAGGTGCCGCCGCAGAAGCTCATTGCACTCGAGGCGGACGACATCGCTTCGCTGCCCGACCCGGTCTTTGCGCGGGCTCTGGCCAGCAGTGTCTGCCGCGCCCTGCGCATCGATCCCGGTCCGGTGCTCGCGAAGCTGCCGGGCGCGCAGCGTGCGGCGCTGGCCGATGCCGACCGCACGCTCAAGGGCAATATCGTTTCCGGAACGCCGCGCTGGAATGGCGGGCGCTCCAGCGGGCTTCCGTCGCGCGCGCTGCTGACGGTGGTGGGGCTGCTGCTGGTTGGCGCGGCCGTGCTGTTCTGGCTGCCCCAGTCGGTGTTCGACCAGGTCGGGGCCTCGGTGTCGCGCTGGACATCGCGCGGCGATGGCGACACCAGTGCTGCGGCCGAGGCGCCGGCGGCTGCGCCGGCTTCGGGCGGACCGTCCGTCGTGGTCGAGAACGCGCCGGTGTCGCCGGTGGTCCCCCCGACATCGGCTGCACCCGCGGCGCCGGGCGCGCCCTCCGCGGCAGCCCTGCCGGCGGGCAGTGCGACCGCTGCGGCAGCGGCTTCGCCTGCTGCCGTTGCCGCGGCACCTGCCAGCAGCCAGCAGCTGGTCTTCGTCGCGCGCGAGGAATGCTGGATCACCGTCACCGAAGCCGGCGGCAAGCAGCTGCTGCGCCGCAGCCTGCAGTCCGGCGAAACGGTGGCATTGTCGGGAACGCTGCCGCTGTCGGTGGTGGTGGGGCGTGCATCGGCGGTCGATGTGCAGGTGCACGGAAAGCCCTACGATCTGAAGCCTGTCACGCGCGGCGGCGGCGTGGCGCGTTTCGAGGTGAAATCGTGACCGATTGCACTCCACAGCCCATCGAGTCGGCGGCGCCCAAGGCGCGCCGTTCGCGCCAGGCCCAGGTGGTCTGGGGACCGCGCACCGTGACGGTGGGCGGCGATGCGCCCGTGCGGGTACAGTCCATGACCAACACCGACACCGTCGATGCCGTCGGCACGGCCATCCAGGTGAAGGAGCTCGCCATTGCCGGTTCGGAGATGGTGCGCATCACCGTCAACACGCCGGAGGCGGCGGCCCAGGTGCCGTACATCCGCGAGCAGCTCGACCGCATGGGCATCGACGTGCCGCTGATCGGCGACTTCCACTACAACGGCCACCGCCTGCTCACCGACTATCCGGCCTGCGCCGAGGCGCTGAGCAAGTACCGCATCAATCCCGGCAACGTGGGCAAGGGCGACAAGCGCGACCGCCAGTTCGGCCAGATGATCGATGCGGCCATGCGCTGGAACAAGCCGGTGCGCATCGGCGTCAACTGGGGCAGCCTCGACCAGGAACTGCTGGCCAGCCTGATGGACACCAACAGCCAGCGCGCCGAGCCGTGGGATGCGAAGCAGGTGATGTACGAGGCGCTCATCACCTCGGCCATCGAATCCGCCAAGCTCGCCGAATCGATGGGCATGGCCGGCAACCAGATCATCCTGTCGTGCAAGGTGAGCGGCGTGCAGGACCTGATTTCGGTCTACCGCGAACTTGCGAAGCGCTGCGACTATCCGCTGCACCTGGGGCTCACCGAGGCCGGCATGGGCACCAAGGGCACGGTGGCATCGGCCACGGCGCTTTCCATCCTGCTGCAGGAGGGCATCGGCGACACCATTCGCGTGTCGCTCACGCCGCAGCCGGGCGAGTCGCGCACGCAGGAGGTGCTGATCGCCAACGAGATCCTGCAGGCGCTGGGCCTGCGCGTGTTCGTGCCGAGCGTCACTGCCTGCCCGGGCTGCGGCCGCACCACGAGCACCACCTTCCAGGAACTGGCCAAGCAGATCGACGACTACCTGCGCCTGCAGATGCCGGTCTGGCGCAAGAAGTACCCGGGCGTCGAGACGCTGAAGGTGGCCGTGATGGGCTGCATCGTCAACGGCCCCGGCGAGAGCAAGCACGCCGACATCGGCATCAGCCTGCCCGGCACCGGCGAGGCGCCCGCCGCCCCGGTCTTCATCGACGGCGAAAAGGCGCTCACGCTGCGCGGCGACAATATCGCCAACGAGTTTCACCAGCTCGTCGAAACCTACATTCAAAAGCGCTTCGGCCAGCACCAGGCTGCCGACGTCGCCTGACCACTTCCTCCCATGGCTGACAAGATCAATGCCGTCAAAGGCATGAACGACATATTGCCGGCGAGCGTGCCGCGCATCGACCGCCTGCCCGATTCGGCCCTCTGGTCGTGGTTCGAGCAGACGGTGCGCGGGCTCCTGGCCCGCTACGGCTACCAGTACATGCTGACGCCGGTGGTCGAGCCCACGGCGCTGTTCGTGCGCGGACTGGGCGAGGTGACCGACATCGTCGAGAAGGAGATGTACTCCTTCACCGATGCGATGAACGGCGACAAGCTCACGCTGCGCCCCGAGGCCACGGCCGGCATCGTGCGCGCCATGGTCGAGCACAACGCGCTCTACAACGGCCCGCTGCGCCTGTGGACGATGGGGCCGATGTTCCGCCACGAGCGTCCCCAGAAGGGGCGCTACCGCCAGTTCCACCAGCTCGACGTCGAGGCGCTGGGCTTTCCCGGCCCCGACGTGGACGCCGAACTGATCCTCATGGTGCGGGCGCTGTGGCGCGAGCTCGGGCTGGTCGAGGGCGAGCACGTGCGCCTGGAGATCAACAGCCTGGGCCAGCCGGCCGAACGCCAGGCGCACCGCGAAGCGCTGATCCGCCATTTCGAGGCGCATGCCGACGTGCTCGATGCCGACGCGCAGCGGCGCCTGCACAGCAATCCGCTGCGTATCCTCGATACCAAGAATCCCGCCATGCAGGCAGTGGTGGAGGCCGCCCCCCAGCTGATGGACTTCCTCGGCGAGGAGTCGCGCGCGCACTTCGATGCGGTGCGTGCCGTGCTCGACGCCGCGGGGCTGGCCTACCGCGTCAACCCGCGCCTGGTGCGCGGGATGGACTATTACAACCTGACGGTCTTCGAGTGGGTCACCGACCAGCTCGGCTCTCAGGGCACCGTCTGCGGAGGAGGGCGCTATGACGGCCTCATCGGACAGATGGGCGGCAAGCCTGCACCGGCCGTCGGCTTCGGCTTGGGCATCGAGCGGCTGCTGCTGCTGATCCAGGAACTCCGCCTGCCGGTGCCCGCCGCGGCGCCCGCGGCCTACGCGGTCGTCCCGGTGGCGGCCGCGCTGCCGCAGGTCATGGCCGTGCTCGAGCAGTTGCGCGCCGCCGGGGTCAGCGTGCTGCAGCATGCTGGCGGCGGCAGCATGAAGGCGCAGTTCAAGAAGGCCGACGCGAGCGGAGCGCGCTATGCGCTGATCTTTGGCGAAGACGAGCTGTCGCGTGGCGAAGTCACCATCAAATCACTGCGCGAGGGCGGCGCTGAACAGGTGGCACGGCCGCTCGCCGAGGTGGCCACCTGGGCCGCCACCCTACAATCGCCGGCTTCCAACATCTGACACGCATGGCAACCCATCTCGATCTCGACGAACAGGAACAGCTCGACCAGCTCAAGCATTTCTGGAACACCTACGGCACCCTGATCACCTGGGTGGTGTTGCTCGTGGCCGGTGCCTTCGTGGCCTGGAACGGCTGGCAGTATTTCCAGCGCAACAAGGCGGCGCAGGCCGCGGCGCTCTACGACGAGGTGGAGCGCAGCACGCAGTCCGGCGACGTGGAACGCATCCAGCGCGTGCTGGGCGACATGAAGGAACGCTTCGCCGGCACCGCCTATGCGCAGCAGGCCGGCCTGCTGGCCGCCAAGGCGCTGTACGAGAAGGGCAAGCTCGAGGCCTCGCAGGCGGCACTCGGCTGGGTTGCGCAAAGCGCGGTCGATCCGGGCTACAAGGCCGTTGCCAAGCTTCGGCTGGCAGCCGAACTGCTCGACAGCAAGTCGTACGACGAAGCGCTCAAGCAGCTCTCGGGCGACGTGCCCAAGGAGTTCGAGCCGCTCGTGGCCGATCGCAAGGGCGACATCTACATGGCCCAGGGCAAGCGCGCCGAAGCGCAGGCCGAATACCGCAAGGCCTGGACCGGCCTTGGCCCGGCGTCCGATTACCGGCGCCTGGTCGAATTCAAGCTCAACGCCGCCGGCGTCGATCCGAAGAGCCTGGCACCTGTGATCACGGTCACGCCGGCAGCCCCCAAAAATTCCTGATCGCACTATGAATTTCAAGCGTTTCATGCCTGAGTCGTCCGTCCTGCGTGCAGGTTCGGCCATTGTCCTGGCCGCGATGCTGGCAGCCTGCTCGGGCACCAGCAAGCCCAAGCCGGCCGAACTGCCCGCCAACCCCGCGTTGTTCGGCGTGCGCCAGGCCTGGAGCGTGCGCATCCCGGCCGTGGGCTTCCCGCTGGCCACCGACGTCAGCGGCGACATCGTCACCGTGGCCGGCAGCGATGGCACCGTGGTGGCCATCGACGCCCGTGCCGGCCGCGAAAGCTGGCGCGCGAACGCGGGCGCCAAGCTCGCAGCCGGCGTCGGCAGCGACGGTTCGCTGGCCGCGGTGGTCACCACCGACAATGAACTCGTGGCCATCGAAGGCGGCAAGGTCCTGTGGAAGCAGCGGCTCTCGGCCCAGGCCTTTACCGCACCGCTGGTGGCCGGCCGCCGCGTCTTCGTGCAGACCGCCGACCGCAGCATCAGCGCCTGGGATGGCCAGAGCGGCCGCCGCCTCTGGCTGCAGCAGCGCACGGCGGAAAACCTCGTGCTCAAGAAGTCGGGCGTGCTGATCGCCGTGGGCGATACGCTGATCTCGGGCATCGGCGGCCGGCTGGTCGGCATCAACCCGGCCAACGGCACCTCGCGCTGGGAAGCGCCCATTGCCGCGCCGCGCGGCACCAACGATGTGGAGCGCCTGGTCGACCTGACCGGCAGCGTGAGCCGCGTCGGCGACACCGTGTGCGCCCGTGCCTACTATGCCAACGTCGGCTGCGTCGACACCTTGCGCGGCCAGTTGCTCTGGAGCAAGCCTGCGGTGGGCGCCGAGGGCGTCAGCGGCGACGAGGGCTTCGTCTACGGCACCGAGTCCGACGGCAGCGTCGTGGCCTGGCGCCGCGCCGATGGCGAGCGGGCCTGGCAGTCGACCCGCTTCAAGAGCCGCGTCCTGACCGGGCCGCTCGCGGTGGGCCGCTCGCTGGTGATCGGCGAGGACAACGGAACGCTGCACTTCGTCTCGCGCGAAGACGGTGCGCTTCTCAATCGCGTCACGCCCGATGGCTCCGCCATTGGCGTCACCCCGGTGATGGCCGGCAACACGGTGGTCGTGGTGACCGCCAATGGCGGTGTGTTTGGATATCGCCCTGAATAACTCTTTGCAAGGCCCGACCATGAAAACCGCGCCCCTGAAAGGCCGGCCATGAAGCCGGTCGTGGCCCTGGTCGGGCGGCCCAACGTCGGCAAGTCGACCCTCTTCAACCGCCTGACGCAGACGCGCGACGCCATCGTCGCCGACTTTGCCGGACTCACGCGCGACCGCCACTATGGCAACGGCCGCCTGGGCAAGCACGAGTTCATCGTGATCGACACCGGCGGCTTCGAGCCCGATGCGGGCAGCGGCATCTACAAGGAAATGGCCAAGCAGACGCGGCAGGCCGTGGCCGAGGCCGATGTCGTGATCTTCGTGGTCGATGCGCGCGAAGGCCTTTCGGCGCAGGACCACGACATTGCCAACGAACTGCGCCGGCTCGGCAAGCCCTGCGTGCTGGCGGCCAACAAGGCCGAAGGCATGCACGACGGCACCAAGCTGGTCGATTTCTACGAACTCGGCTTTGGCGACGTGCATGGCGTGTCCGCAGCGCACGGGCAGGGCATGCGCGACCTGGTCGAGCTGGCGCTCGCGCCGCTGAACTTGCCCGATCCCGACGACGAGGCGGACGAGGACGACGTCAACAAGCCCATCAAGCTGGCGGTGGCCGGACGGCCGAACGTCGGCAAGTCCACGCTGATCAACACCTGGCTCGGCGAAGAGCGACTGGTGGCGTTCGACTTGCCGGGTACCACGCGCGACGCCATCTCGGTGCCGTTCGAGCGCAACGGCCAGCGCTTCGAACTGATCGACACCGCCGGCCTGCGCCGCAAGGGCAAGGTGTTCGAGGCGATCGAGAAGTTCTCGGTGGTCAAGACGCTGCAGGCCATCGAGTCGGCCAACGTCGTGCTGCTGCTGCTCGATGCCACGCAGGGCGTGACCGACCAGGACGCGCACATTGCCGGCTACATCCTCGAAAGCGGCCGCGCGGTGGTGATTGCCATCAACAAGTGGGATGCGGTCGACAGCTACCAGCGCGAGCAGATCCAGCGCCAGATCGAGACCCGGCTGCCGTTCCTCAAGTTCGCGTCGCTGCATTTCATCTCGGCCATCAAGCGCCAGGGCCTCGGGCCGGTGTGGCAGGCCATAGCACAGGCCCACAAGTCGGCCACGCGGAAGATGTCGACGCCCGTGCTGACCCGGCTGCTGCTGGAGGCGGTGCAGTTCCAGTCGCCCAAGCGCGCGGGCATGTTCCGGCCCAAGCTGCGCTATGCGCACCAGGGCGGCATGAATCCACCGGTGATCATCATCCACGGCAATTCGCTGGAGCACGTCACCGAGGCCTACAAGCGCTTTCTCGAAGGGCGCTTCCGCAAGGAATTCGACCTCGTGGGGACGCCCTTGCGCATCCAGTTCAAAAGCTCGCAAAATCCCTTTGCGGACAAGGACGATTGAGCGCGCTTGGCTGCCGATGGCGGCCGATGAGCCATGGCCGGGTCGAAAGTTCCGCCTTTTGAGAGACGTTATTTTTCAAAGGCTTTTGACCCTGATTGCTGCAGCGCAGAAACCCTGTGTTAAGGTCATCTCTCCAACAACTACTCTTGAACACGGAGAATATCGTGAGCAATAAAGGGCAACTTCTACAAGACCCGTTTCTGAACACCCTGCGTCGCGAGCATGTGCCGGTCTCCATTTATTTGGTGAACGGTATCAAGCTGCAGGGCCAGATCGAGTCTTTCGACCAGTATGTCGTGCTGCTTCGCAACACGGTGACGCAAATGGTCTACAAGCACGCCATCTCCACCATCGTGCCGGGTCGTGCCGTCAACTTCTCGGCTGCCGAGAACGACGACGCCGCAGCCTGATCGCGCGGAGCGCGGCGGCTAACCCCGCCGCGCTTTTTCCATATTGATCCCGCTTGTCTGAATTGAACTCCCGCCAGGAAGGCGCCGCCGTTCTCGTCGGCGTCGATTTCGGGCTGCCCCATTTCGACAGCGAACTCGAGGAACTCGGCCTGCTCGCGCAGACAGCGGGCCTCGCGCCTGTCGCGCGCCTCGTCTGCAAGCGCAAGGCGCCCGACGCGGCCCTGTTCGTCGGCAGCGGCAAGGCCGAAGAAATCAAGGAACTGGCCGCCATGCACCAGGCCAGCGAGGTCATCTTCGACCAGTCGCTGAGCCCGGCGCAGCAGCGCAACCTCGAGCGCCAGCTCGACGTGGCGGTGTACGACCGCACCTTCCTCATCCTCGAGATCTTCGCCCAGCGCGCCCGCTCCCACGAGGGCAAGCTGCAGGTCGAACTGGCTCGGCTGCAATACCTGAGCACGCGCCTGGTTCGCCGGTGGTCCCACCTCGAGCGCCAGACGGGCGGCGCGGGCGTGCGCGGCGGCCCCGGTGAAAAGCAGATCGAACTCGACCGCCGGATGATCAGCGAATCGATCAAGCGCACGCGCGAGCGCCTGGCCAAGGTGCAGAAGCAGCGTGGCACGCAGCGCCGCCAGCGCGAGCGCCGCGAGACCTTCAACATCTCGCTCGTGGGCTATACCAACGCCGGCAAGTCCTCGCTGTTCAATGCGCTGGTCAAGGCCCGCGCCTATGCGGCCGACCAGCTCTTTGCCACGCTCGACACCACCACGCGCAACCTCTACCTGGGCGACGCCCGCAGGCAGGTCTCGATTTCCGACACCGTCGGCTTCATCCGCGAACTGCCGCACGGGCTGGTCGATGCCTTCAAGGCCACGCTGCAGGAGGCCGTCGATGCCGACTTGCTGCTGCACGTGGTGGACGCCTCCAATCCGCATTACCCGGAGCAGATGGCCGAGGTGCAGTCCGTTCTTCGCGACATCGGCGCCGACTCTGTTGCGCAGCTTCTGGTGTTCAACAAGCTCGATGCCCTTGAAACTGCGCAGCACCCGCTGCATCTGCAGGACGACATGGAAGTCGACGGCGTGCGGGTTCCGCGCATCTTCCTCAGCGCCCGCAGCGGCGAGGGCCTGCCCCTGCTGCGCGCCGAGCTGGCCCGCCGGTCGGGCTCCGTGGGCGACGCGATGACCCCAGAGGCCGACACTGAATTGCACGACACCGCCAATTGATTGGGCACAATCCCGCCACTGACAAGAGAACGAAGCGAATGAATGCAAAGCCAGCGTGGAGAGGGTTTCTGGGCATGTTCAACCTGAACGATGGCCGATGGGGCCGTGGCGACGAGCCGTCGTCCAACGGCGACCGCCCAACCGGCAACCGGCCTCCCGACGCAGACCCGCCGGGCGCGCCGACGCCACCACCCTCGGGCAACAACAACGGCAACCGCCCTCGCGGCCAGGGCCCGAACCAGGGGCCGCCCGACCTCGATGAACTCTGGCGCGACCTCAACCGCAAGCTGGGCGGCTTCTTCGGCGGCAAGGGCGGCGGCAATCGTCCCACCGGCGGCAATGGCGGTGGCGGCAACGGCTATCGGCCGGACATGAAGAATGCCGGCTTCGGCCTCGGACTGGTGGCGGCGGTTGCCGTTCTCATCTGGCTCGGGACCGGCTTCTTCATCGTGAACGAAGGCCAGCAGGCCGTGGTGACGCAGTTCGGCCGCTACAAGTCGACGGTGAATGCCGGCTTCAACTGGCGCCTGCCGTATCCCATCCAGCGCCACGAAGTGGTGGTGGTCACGCAGATCCGATCGACCGACGTCGGCCGCGACGCGATCGTGCGTTCGACCGGCCTGCGCGAGTCGGCCATGCTGACCGAAGACGAGAACATCGTCGAAATCAAGTTCGCCGTGCAGTACCGCCTGAGCAATGCGCAGGCCTGGCTCTACGAGAGCAAGTCGCCGGCCGAAACCATCGTGCAGGTGGCCGAGAGCTCCGTGCGCGAAGTGGTGGGCAAGATGAAGATGGATGCGGCGCTGGCCGAGGAGCGCGACCAGATCGCTCCGCGCGTGCGGCAATTGATGCAAACCATCCTCGACCGCTACAAGATCGGTGTCGAAGTGGTCGGCATCAACCTGCAGCAGGGGGGGGTGCGTCCTCCCGAGCAGGTGCAGGCAGCGTTCGACGACGTGCTCAAGGCCGGCCAGGAGCGCGAGCGCACCAAGAACGACGCGCAGGCCTACGCCAACCAGGTCATCCCGCTTGCCGCCGGTACATCCTCGCGTCTCAAGGAAGAGTCCGAAGCCTACAAGGCGCGCATCGTCGCACAGGCACAGGGCGATGCCGGCCGCTTCAGTGCAGTGCTGGCCGAGTACCAGAAGGCGCCGCAGGTGACGCGCGACCGCATGTACACCGACGCCATGCAGCAGATCTACGCCAGCACCACCAAGGTGCTGGTCGATACCAAGCAAGGCTCCAACCTGCTGTACCTGCCGCTGGACAAGCTCATGCAGTTGAGCGGCAACAACCCGGCCGCAACGCCGGTCGATGCGGCCAGCCCCAACGTGGCGGGGACCGCGCCCGCCCAGTCGTCGGTGATTCCGGTGGTGCCGCCATCGAGCGAGAGCCGCGCCCGCGATGGCCGTTCGCGTGACCGCGACGTGCGTTGAAAAGGCCAGGAAAAACATGAACAGAATCGGATTCATCGCCTCGTCGATCCTCGTCTTGCTCGTGCTGCTGAGCTCGACCCTCTTCGTGGTCGACCAGCGCCAGTTCGGCGTGGTCTATGCCCTGGGCCAGATCAAGAGCGTCATTACCGAGCCGGGCCTCAACTTCAAGCTGCCGCCGCCGTTCCAGAACGTGTCGTACATCGACAAGCGGCTGCTCACGCTCTCCAGCCTCGACACCGAGCCGATGCTCACGGCCGAGAAGCAGCGCGTGGTGATCGATTGGTACGTGCGCTGGCGCATCACCGATCCGCAGGCCTACATCCGCAACGTCGGCCTCGACGAAAACGCGGGCGCCACCCAGCTCAACCGCGTGGTGCGCAATGCCTTCCAGGAAAACATCAACAAGCGCACTGTGCGCGACCTGATCTCGGTGCGCCGCGAAGCGCTCATGGCTGACGTGCAGCGCGAAGTGCTGGCCGTGGTGAAGGGCTCCAAGCCCTGGGGCGTGGACGTGGTCGACGTGCGCATCACGCGCGTGGACTATGTGGAAGCCATCACCGAATCGGTCTACCGCCGGATGGAGGCCGAGCGCAAGCGCGTGGCCAATGAACTGCGTTCGACCGGTACGGCCGAAGGCGAAAAGATCCGCGCCGACGCCGACCGCCAGCGCGAAGTGATCGTGGCGAACGCCTACCGCGATGCCCAGAAGATCAAGGGCGAGGGCGATGCCCAGGCTGCCGCTGCGTACAGCGAGGCCTTTGGCCGCGACCCGCAGTTCGCACAGTTCTATCGCAGCCTCGAGGCCTACAAGCAAAGCTTCAACAAGAAGAGCGACGTGATGGTGCTTGACCCATCCTCGGACTTCTTCCGGGCCATGCAAAGCTCGGGCACGCCGGGCAACGCTCCCCGCCGCTAAGTCGGTCCTGGAGCCGTGAGCGCCGAGACCTTCTGGAGTGCGCTGGCGCTCGTCCTGGTGATCGAGGGCATCCTGCCTTTCGTCTCGCCGGGCGGGTGGCGGCGCGGCTTCGGGCAGCTCATGCAGCTGCGCGACGGCCAGCTGCGCTTCTTCGGACTTTGCAGCATCTTGCTGGGTTTGGCCCTTCTTTGGCTGCTGGGGTAGCGCGGCCCGGTAGAATCCCGGTTTAACCACGCCCCCGATCCCCATGTCCGCCTGGGTCCTCCCGGATCACATTGCCGATGTGCTGCCTTCCGAGGCGCGCCACATCGAAGAACTTCGACGCCAGCTGCTCGATACCGCCCGTGGCTATGGCTACGAGCTGGTGATGCCGCCGCTGCTCGAGCACCTCGAGTCGCTGCTGTCCGGCACCGGCGAGGCGCTCGACCTCCAAACCTTCAAGCTGGTCGACCAGCTCTCCGGCCGCAGCATGGGCCTCAGGGCCGACACCACGCCCCAGGTGGCGCGCATCGACGCCCACCTGCTGAACCGCGAAGGCGTGGCACGGCTGTGCTACTGCGGACCGGTGCTGCACACCCGCCCCGACCGGCCGCACGCCACCCGCGAGCCGCTGCAGTTCGGGGCCGAGATCTATGGCCATGCGGGGCTCGAGGCCGACACCGAAGTGCTGCTGCTGGCGCTCGATTGCCTGCATGCGTCGGGCCTGAGCGACGGCGTGATCGTCGACCTGGCCGACGCGCGCATCGTGCGGGCGCTGTTCGCCGGCGTGCCGGTCGATGCCACCGTGCTGGCGCGCGTGCACGCGGCGCTGGTTGCCAAGGATGCGAGCGAACTGCACGTGCTCACGCGCGATTTCCCGGCTGCGTCGCGCGATGGCCTGCGCGCACTGGTCCAGCTGTATGGCGATGCGTCGGTGCTCGACGAGGCCGCCAAGGCCCTCAAGGGCACGCCGGCGGTGAGCGCGGCGCTGGCCGGATTGAAGCAGCTGGCCGCGAGCCTCGGCGCCGGGCCGGCGCGGCAGATCAGCTTCGATCTGGCCGACCTGCGCGGCTACGCCTACTACAGCGGCATGCGCTTCGGCATCTACGTGCCGGGCGCGGCCGATGCGCTGGTGCGCGGCGGCCGCTACGACGAAGTCGGCGCCGTGTTCGGTCGCAACCGGCCGGCGGTCGGCTTCAGCCTGGACGTGCGCGAACTGGTCGGCGTGCTGCCGGCGCGTCCGCTGCGCGCAGCCATCCGCGCGCCCTGGAGCGACGCGGCCGGCCTGCGCGAGGCCATTGCCGGGCTGCGCAGGGCCGGCGAGATCGTGGTCTGCGCGCTGCCGGGCCACGGCAGCGAAATCGATGAATTCCATTGCGACCGCGAGCTCGTCGAGCACGCCGGGCAGTGGCAAGTCCGAGCCCTCTGAATTTTTGAAGTAATGGAACGAGCATGAGCGTAACCACCGGAAGAAACGTGGTCGTCGTCGGCACCCAGTGGGGCGATGAAGGCAAGGGCAAGCTGGTCGACTGGCTGACGGAAAGCGCCCAGGGCGTGGTCCGCTTCCAGGGCGGCCACAACGCGGGCCACACGCTGGTCATCAACGGCGTGAAGACCGCGCTGCACCTGATCCCGAGCGGCATCATGCGGCCCGGCGTCAAGTGCTACATCGGCAACGGCGTGGTGCTGTCGGCTGCCAAGCTGTTCGAGGAAATCGAAGGGCTCGAAAAGGCCGGCGTCGAAGTGCGTTCGCGCCTGCGCATCAGCGAGGCCTGCCCGCTGATCCTGCCTTTCCATGCGGCCCTCGACATCGCACGCGAAACGTACCGCGAAAAGGGCGGCGTCGAGAAGATCGGCACCACCGGCCGCGGCATCGGCCCGGCCTACGAAGACAAGATCGCGCGCCGCGCGCTGCGCGTGCAGGACCTGAAGCACCCCGAGCGTTTCGCAACCAAGCTGCGCGTGCTGCTCGACCTGCACAACCATGTGCTGACGCAGGTGCTCGGTGCGCCCGCCATCGACTTCGACCTGGTGTTCGACGAGGCCATGCGCCACGCCGTGCTGCTCAAGCCGATGATGGCCGACGTGTCGCGCGAGCTGAACGACGCGCACAAGGCCGGTGCCAACCTGCTGTTCGAAGGCGCGCAGGGCACGCTGCTCGACGTCGACCACGGCACCTACCCCTACGTCACCTCGAGCAACTGCGTGGCCGGCAATGCCGCCGCGGGCTCGGGCGTGGGTCCGGGCATGCTGCACTACATCCTGGGCATCACCAAGGCCTACTGCACGCGCGTGGGCGGCGGTCCGTTCCCCACGGAACTCGACTGGGCCACGCCGGGCACGCCGGGCTACCACATGAGCACCGTGGGCGCAGAAAAGGGCGTCACCACGGGCCGCAGCCGCCGCTGCGGCTGGTTCGACGCCGCGTTGCTCAAGCGCTCGGCGCAGGTCAACGGCCTGTCGGGCCTGTGCATCACCAAGCTCGACGTGCTCGACGGGCTCGAAAAGCTCGAGCTGTGCACCGGCTACGAGCTCGACGGCGAGACCACCGACATCCTGCCCATGGGGGCCGACGAGATCGAGCGCTGCACGCCCATCTACGAGACCCTCGAAGGCTGGAGCGAGAGCACCGTCGGCGTCACGCAGTACGACAAGCTGCCCGTGAATGCGCGGCTCTACCTGCAGCGCATCGAGCAGATCACGGGCGTGCCGATCCACATGGTTTCCACGAGCCCCGATCGCGACCACACGATCATGATGCGCCACCCCTATCTCGCGGACTGAACAGGAACGAACCCCCACCATGTTGACCGAAGACGGCAAGCATCTCTACGTCAGCTACGACGAGTACCACAACCTGATCGAGAAGCTCGCGATCAAGATCCACCAGTCGGGCTGGCAGTTCGACACCATCCTGTGCCTTGCGCGCGGCGGCATGCGGCCCGGCGACGTGCTTTCGCGCATCTTCGACAAGCCGCTGGCGATCATGTCGACCAGTTCGTACCGCGCCGATGCCGGCACGGTGCAGGGGCACCTGGACATCGCGCGCTTCATCACCACGCCCAAGGGCGAGATCGCGGGCAGGGTGCTGCTGGTGGACGACCTGGCCGATTCGGGCCACACGCTGCATGCGGTGATGGACATGCTGCGCAACAACTACAGGCCGATCACCGAACTGCGCAGCGCGGTGATCTGGACCAAGGCACTGTCGACCTTCACGCCCGACTACTCGGTCGAGTACCTGCCGACCAACCCGTGGATCCACCAGCCCTTCGAAGGCTACGACTCGCTCGGCGCCGAGAAGCTGCTGGAGAAGTGGTCGGTCTGACCGACCTCGCTGCTGCGCCTGCGGCAGCGCCTCATCGGCATTCGGGCCGCCACGCTGTAGGCGCAGTGCGCATATGCACCGGCGCGGCTTGCAGCGGCCGCCGCAACGGCGTAGAACCATCGCGTTAAAGGCTCAATTTCACAGGCAAGCCCGGAGCCCTTCGCGGCTCCGAAGGAGTGAAGCATGTTGGCGGCCGAATGCGCGTGGGCCATCTTGCGCGCCGAGCACGTTCGCACCCGGGAGTTGCTGGCTCGCCTCGAAACGGCGATGAAGGCAGGGGGCGAAGCGGGCGTCCGGCAGCGGGCAAGATCGGTCATCGAAGCCATCGAGCGGCTTCAGGCCTTCGAAGAAACAACGCACCGCCCCAAGGGCGTTGTCATGCTGAAAACGCTGCGCGGCAGGTCGAGCGAGGCCGACGGGCTTCTCGACCAGCTCGATTCCGAGAGCGAGTGCTGCAACGGCTTCCTTGCACAGGCAAAGATCCTCCTGGAGCGCGCCGAATCCGGCGCCACGGGCGCGGCCGCGGAGGCCGACGCGTTGCTGCGGCAGCACCGGCAATTGATGTCCGCGCATCTGGACAAGGAAGACACGCTGTTGCATTCGCACACGGCGCTGCTGCTCAGTCCGGAGGAATGGGCCGCCGTGGTGTCGTCCATCTCGACGGAGGTGGGAGCGGCAGGCAAGCGCGGACATCGCCGTTCGCCGGTGAGCGGGCAAGTCTAGAAGCCCGCGGGCTGACATTCCGTGCGATCGGTGCCTAGGCGCCTTCGGAATCGAACATCGCCGTGTAGCGCCGCTGCATTTCTTCCGGCGTCAGCTTCTCGATGCTGTGGCCCACGTTCCAGCGGTGGCCGAAGGGATCGCGGAACACGCCCGATCGCTCGCCGTAGAACTGGTCCTGCGGCGCCATGTCGAGCGTGGCGCCGGCCGCCACGGCACGCGCCACCACGGCATCGGCGTCGTCCACGTGCAGGTGCAGCGTCACCGCGGTGCCGCCCAGCGTCTTGGCGCTGGGGATGTTGTATTCGGCGAACTCGTCCGAGATCATCAGGATCGCGCCGTTGTGGAAGTCGAGCTCCGCATGGCCGATGCGGCCGCTCGGCTCGGTGAGCCGGAAGATCTCCTTGACTTCGAAGACCTTGCAATAGAAGTCGATGGCCGCGCCGGCATCGTCGACGCAGAGATACGGAAACAGTTCGTGGATTGCCATGCGGGTTGCCTTTCGGGAGGAAGGAAGCAATGTCCTGGCCCCGATTCTGCGGCGCCGCGCCGCTAGCGTCTTGAAGGATTTTGACCCGTGGCCGCAGGTACATGCCGAGGCGACACGGCCCCGGACTGCCGCCAGGCCTGCGGCGGCATACCCGCCAGCGCGGAGAACTCGCGGCTCAGGTGCGCCTGGTCGCTGTAGCCCGCGGTGAGCGCGATGTCGGCCCAGCTTTGCGCAGGGTCGCCGGCCAGCGCCAGCGCGCGGTCGAAGCGCATCACGCGCGCGTATTCCTTCGGGCCGAGGCCGATGCCGCTGCGAAAAAGAGCGATGAAGCGGCGATGGCTGTAGCCGCTGCGAACCACTAGCGCGGCGATCGACGGGTTCTCGCGCGCGAGCGGACCCAGCGCTGCGGCGATGGCCGGGTGCAGGCCGCGCAGGCCGGCGCTTTGCGAATCGACGGCGCGCCGGGCGAGCAAGGCTTCGAAGACCGCCAGCTGCGCCTCGAGACTGCCCGCCGCATGGATCCGTTCGAGTGCGGCATTGGCGTGCTGCGCACCCCACAGCGTGTCGAGCGGCGTGTGCTGGCCGGCCAGCACGTCTTCGGGTGCGCCGAGCAGCGCGCGGGCGGCCCCGGGCTGGAGCTGCGCGCCGACCGAGCGCGTGGCCACCGAAACGTCGCGCATGTAGGAGGCGGCGCGCGCACCGCCCACGATCGCATGGCCGCAGGTCTGGCCGTGCACGTCGCCCGGGCCGCTGAACAGCTTCAGCGGCGGCCCCGAGAGCCGGAACACCAGGTGCATGCCCCCGGTGGGCAGCACGTGCTCGCGCGCGCCCGGCTGCCCGGCGGCAGCGCCTTCGGGGGCGGAGGCCCACATCAGCCGCACGTAGGGACGCAGGCAGGGGGCGGGGAGTCGTGTCAGCTGCGGCATGTTGCAGCCCCGAGGAAAAACCGGCTGTTGCCCATCGGCGCATTGTGCGGCGGAATGCCGCGCTAGCATCGAGGCCATGAGCAAGCCCTCCACGACCCTGATCCATCACCCCTACACGCCGCCCGCCAACTTCGCCGCGCCGCAGCCTGGCATCTACAAGGCCTCGACAGTTTTCTTTGCCGACGTGGCCGCGATGCGCGCGCGCGACTGGAAGACCAAGGCCGGCTACACCTACGGCCTGCACGGCACGCCGACCACCTTCACGCTCGAGGAGCGCCTGGCCACGCTCGAAGGCGGCACCGAGTGCCTGCTGGTGCCGAGCGGCCTGGCCGCCATTTCGCTGGTTGCCTTCGCCTTCCTGAAGAGCGGCGACGAAGTGCTGATTCCCGACAACGCCTACGGCCCCAACAAGGCGCTGGCGACCGGCGAGCTGGCCAACTTCGGCATCACGCACCGCCTGTACGACGCGATGAACCCCGCCGACCTGGCCGCCAAGCTCTCGGACCGCACGCGGCTGGTGTGGCTTGAGGCGGCGGGCTCGGTGACGATGGAGTTTCCGGACCTGCCGGCGCTCGCCAAGGCATGCCGCGCGCGCGGCGTGGTGACGGCGCTGGACAACACCTGGGGCGCGGGCCTCGCATTCGCGCCCTTCGATTTCAACGGCAGCGGGCAGGGCGTGGACATCTCGGTGCATGCGCTCACCAAATACCCGAGCGGCGGCGGCGACGTGCTGATGGGCAGCGTGGTCACGCGCGACGAGCGGCTGCACCGCGCGCTCAAGCTCACGCACATGCGCACGGGCTTCGGCGTCGGCGTCGGCGATGTCGAAACGCTGCTGCGCTCGCTGCCGAGCATCGGGCTGCGCTATGCCGCGCACGACCGTTCGGCGCGCGAGTTGGCGCGCTGGCTCGCCGGCCGCGAAGAGATCGCGCAGGTGCTCCATCCGGCGCTCGAAGGATCGCCCGGCCATGCCAACTGGCGTGCGCTGTGCGGTGGTGCCGACCTGGCCGCCGGCCTGTTCTCGGTCGTGTTCGACGAAAGCTACAGCACCGAGCAGGTCGACCGCTTCTGCGACAGCCTGAACCTGTTCCGGCTCGGCTATTCATGGGGCGGCCCGGTGAGCCTGGTGGTGCCCTACGACATCGGCCTGATGCGCGACGCCAGCGTGGCGCGCTGGCCGCACAAGGGCACGCTGGTGCGCTTCTCGGTCGGACTGGAAGACGTGGAAGACCTGCGGGCCGACCTGCAGCAGGCGCTCGCGCGGATGTAAGAGAAGTTTTCCGGGCGCGGAGGCCGGCCGCTCCACCGGCTGCGGGTGCACCGTTATCGCTTACAGTTGGATGACACGCAGTCGCTTTGACTGCCTCGTTCAAGGAGAGAACAGTGGCAACACCCAATTACGGCTACGAAAAGCGCCAGAAGGAGCTGGCCAAGAAGAAGAAAAAGGAAGAGAAGCTCCGCGAAAAGGCCAATCGCAAGCTCTCCCCGAGCAGCGACGGCCTGGCCCCGGGTGACCCGGAAACCGACGTGGCCTCGCTCGAGCGCGATCCGCCGACGGTGCCCGATCTGCCGACCAAGAACGGCTGATCCCAGATCAAGGCTCTCGACAAAAATGCCGCTGCAGGTCCTCGGGCCTGGAGCGGCTTTTTTGTTTCGGCAGGCCTACTTGGCCGCGAGCAGCTTGCGCAGCTCCGGCCAGACGTTGTCGAGCAGCTGCGGCTGCGCGGCGGCCGTGGGATGGATGCGGTCGGCCTGAAACAGCGCAAGCGCGTCGGGCGCGTCGGCCACGCCCTTGAGCAGGAAGGGCACCAGCGCCGCCTTGGTGGTGCTGGCCACCTTGCCGAACACGGCCTCGAAGCGCCGTGTGTAGTCGCCGCCGTAGTTGGGCGGCACCTGGATGCCGACGATCAGCACCTTGGCGCCGGCCGCCTGCGCCGCCTTGGTGATCTGCAGCAGGTTGTCCTCGGTGTTCTGCAGCGGCAGGCCGCGCAGCGCGTCGTTGGCGCCCAGCTCGACCACCACGTGGCTGGGCTTGTGCTGCGCCAGCAGCGAGGCAAAGCGGGCGCGTCCACCCGAACTGGTGTCGCCGCTGATGCTGGCATTGATCACCGTGGCCGGGATCTTCTGCTGCGCGAGCCGCTTCTCGAGCAGGGGCACCCAGCCTTCGCCGCGCTTGAGACCGTATTCGGCGCTCAGCGAATCGCCGAGCACCAGGATCACGGGCTTGCCGGGCGCCGCGGCCTGGGCATGGCCCATGGTCCATGCCCCTGCGCTGCCGAATGCGGCAGCGCTCAAGATAAAGTCACGTCGTTTCAAAACGAAAAGCCTTTCCATGTCCCAACCCCCGTCGGATGCCATTGTCGCTGTCGAGCATGTGTTCAAGTCGGTGACCGACTCGACCGGTACGCTCGACATTCTGCAGAACATCGATTTCACCCTGGGCGCGCGGGAAACCGCCGCCATCGTCGGTGCCTCGGGTTCAGGCAAGAGCACCTTGCTGTCGATCATTGCCGGGCTCGACACGCCCACGCGCGGCACCGTCAGGCTCGCGGGCGATGACATCTTCGCCATCGACGAGGACGAGCGCGCCGCGCTGCGCGCCCAGCGCGTGGGCTTCGTGTTCCAGAGCTTCCAGCTGCTGGGCAACCTGAGCGCGCTCGAGAATGTGATGCTGCCGCTCGAACTGGCCGACCGCAAGGATGCGCGCAAGGCCGCCACCGAGATGCTCGGGCGCGTCGGCCTCGGCCAGCGGCTCGGCCACTATCCCAAGGTGCTCTCGGGCGGCGAACAGCAGCGCGTGGCGCTGGCCAGGGCCTTCGTGGTGCAGCCGGCGCTGCTGCTGGCGGACGAGCCCACCGGCAGCCTCGACTTCGCGACCGGCGAGCAGGTCATGCGGCTGATGTTCGACTTGAACCGCGAGCTCGGCACCACGCTCGTGCTGGTCACGCACGACCGCGGCATTGCGGCCCAGTGCGAGCGCCGCATCACCATCGAGGCCGGGCGCATGGCGCTCAACGAGTCGACGCCTGTGCTGGTGGCCTCGCTGCAGGCATGATCGTTCCCCAGTTCTGGGCCGAAGGCCGCATCCAGGAGCACGTCGCCGGCAAGCAGATCACGGTGCGGCGCTACGGCTGGTCCGACGAAAGCCCGATCGCCGCGCAGGCGCATGCCGACCAGCGCACGCGAGAGGCGTTCGAGCGGATCGCCGCGGGCGAGGCGCTCAACCGCCGCGAGCGCAAGCTGGCCTACAACGGGGCCGAAGGCGTGCCGATCCGCGAGGAAATCGTCGAGCGCCAGGGCGACACCGTCATCACCCGCAACAGCTATGGCGCACGCTGCCTCAACACGCCCGACGTGCTGTTCGTCGACATCGATTTCGACGAGCCCCTGCGCGGCAGCGTGTTCGGCTTTGCGCTGGTGCCTGCGCTGATCGCCGGCATCGTCGGCGGCTGGACCGCCAGGACCTGGCTGGGCGGGCTGGTCGCGGCCCTCGTGGTCTTTGCGGTCGCCTACCGCATTGGCTTGGCCAGGAAGCGCGGCGAGGCCAGCGGCAATCCCGCGCCCGAGAAGCGCGCGGCCGAGCGCATCGGGCGCTTCATCCACCAGCACCCCGACTGGCACCTGCGCCTCTACCGCACGCCGGCCGGTTTCCGGGTCATGGCGATGCACGACGTCTTCAGTCCGGCCGACATGGCAGTGGCCGACTGCTTCCATGCGCTGGGCGTCGACAAGGTCTATGCGCGCATGTGCCGCAACCAGAACTGCTTTCGCGCCCGCCTGAGCGCCAAGCCCTGGCGCATCGGCATCGGCGAGCACCTGCGGCCGCGGCCGGGCGTGTGGCCCGTGTCGCCCGAGAAGCTGCCGCTGCGCGATGCCTGGATCGCGCGCTACGAAAAGGCCGCCGAAGGCCATGCCGCCTGCCAGTACCTGGAAAGCGCCGGCAATAGCGCACGGGTGCATCCGAATGCGCTGGCCGTGCAGCAGCTGCACGACGAACGCACCCGCGCGCACAGCGGTCTGCCGCTGGCTTGAGGGGCGGGATCTTTCGTGGAACACCGCGGAATCGGCTTTGCCGGGCCGCTGGTGTTGCCCCCTGCCAGGGGGAGGGAGGCCACACGAAGTGGGCAAGCCTGGGGGTAGGGATAATCAGGGGATGTCTTCCCCCAAAGTGATCTTCGGCTTCCATGCCGTGGGCGTGCGCATCAAGACCGCGCCGAAATCGGTGCTCGAAGTGATGTTCGACACCAGCCGGCGCGATGCGCGCATGAAACAGTTCATCGCCCGCGCGCAGGAGGCCGGCGTGCGGCTGGTCGAGGCCGACGGGCTGAGGCTCGCCAAGCTCAGCGGCAGCCATGGCCACCAGGGCGTGGTCGCGCGGGTCGAGCCCATTGCGCAGGTCCGTTCGCTCGATGAACTGCTCGAAGGCCTGGAGGAGGCCGGCACCGTGCCGCTCTTGCTGGTGCTCGACGGCGTGACCGATCCGCACAACCTGGGGGCCTGCCTGCGCGTGGCCGACGGCGCCGGCGCCCATGCGGTGATCGCGCCCAAGGACCATGCGGCCGGCATCAACGCCACCGTGGCCAAGGTGGCGAGCGGCGCCGCCGAGACGGTGCCGTACTTCATGGTGACCAACCTGGCGCGCACGCTGAACGAACTCAAGGAACGCAGCATCTGGTGCGTCGGCACCAGCGACGATGCGCCCGGCACCCTCTACCAGAGCGACCTCAAGCGGCCCCTGGCGCTGGTGCTCGGTGCCGAAGGCGAGGGCATGCGCCAACTCACCCGCAAGACCTGCGACGAGCTCGTGAGCATTCCGATGGCGGGCGCGGTCGAGAGCCTGAACGTTTCCGTGGCCAGCGGCGTGTGCCTCTACGAGGCCATGCGGCAGCGCAGCGCCTGACGCGGCACTGCGACCCGGGCGCGGTTCGAGTCAGGAAGGGTCTTTGCTGCGCGTGCGGGCCACCGCGCTGAAGATGCCGATGCCCAGGATGATCAGCGCACCGATGCCGATGTAGAGCGTCGGCACGCCGGCCACCGAGGCGCCCCAGGCGACGCCGGCGAGGAAGATCAGAAAACCGATCATGTAGAGCGCAAAGGACATGCTTGTTCCCCCGGAAGCTTTGGATGCCTTGCAGTATCCCGGGCGGTCCCCCGGCGGGCACAGGCCGTCGTCTCCAGTCGCTGTGGGAACTTGCCTACTGCTTTCGCGCCTCTACGCGGGAGATGTGACCAGCAGGTAGCGGCAGCCCGCGCGCCCGAGCGCCTTGAAGACCAGCGGGCGGTCGACGCCGAAATCCAGGCAGTCGCCGGGCGCGAGTTCGAAGCGCTCGTCGCCGTAGTCCACCCGCAGCGCGCCTTCGAGCATCCACAGGCACTGCCGGTACGGCTTGCCGCTCCAGCGCGGATAGGCGACCTGCGCCGAGCGCGGCAATTCGATCTCGACCATCTCCACGCCCCCGCTCGCAGCGCGCTCGGCGACCTGGCGCCGCAGATAGCCCGCCTCGGGATCGCGCCAGACCTCCTGCTCGGCCCGGGTGCGCAGCCGGCGCAGCGAGCCCTTGTCCTCCGTCAGCAGCTGCGCCAGCGGCACGCCCAGGCCGGCCGCCAGCCGGCCCAGCAGCACGGCCGTCGGGCTGCTCTCCGCGCGCTCCACCTTCGAGATCATGGCCTTGCTGACGCCGGAAAGCTCGGCCAGCTCGGCCAGGCTCAGCGCCTTGGCCTGGCGCAGCGCGAAGAGCCGGCTGGCAATGAGCGAATCGATGCCGGAGGGCTCGGCCGGCGGAGATGAATTGTTTCTCATATGAGATTATTATTCTCCTATATTGGATCGCCTGAAAGGAACGAACATGCGCCTGGTCCCCTGTACCGAGCAAGCCCACGCGGGCGCCATCCTTGCCATCCTCAACGAGGCCATCGCCAACTCGACGGCGCTGTACGACTACAAGCCGCGCACGCCCGAGAGCATGGTGGCGTGGTTCGCCACCAAGCGCGCCAACGGCTTTCCCGTGGTCGGCGCGGAAGACGAGAGCGGCAGGCTGCTGGGATTTGCGAGCTACGGCACGTTCCGCGCCTTTCCGGCCTACAAGTACACCGTGGAGCACTCGGTGTATGTCGAGGCGGGCCACCGCGGCGCGGGCCTTGGCCGCAGCCTCATGGAGGCGATCATTGCCGAAGCCGTGGCGCGCGACGTGCACGTCATGGTCGGCGCCATCGATGCCGCGAATGCCGGCAGCATCGGGCTGCACGAACGCCTGGGCTTCGAGCATGCCGGGACCGTGCGGCAGGCCGGGTTCAAGTTCGGCCGCTGGCTCGACGTGGCTTTCTACCAGCGCATTCTCTCGACGCCGCTGAATCCGGTCGACGGTTAGGCGGCGCTCGAAACCGCCCGTTGCATGTGCGTCTCAGGCCGGCGTTTCGGCGCTGGCCCGGTCCAGCATCTGGATGGTGCCGGCATCGAGCTTCAGCTGGGTGGCCACCACCAGTTCCTCCAGCTGCGCGATCGAGGTGGCGCTGGCGATCGGCGCCGTGACCGAAGGGCGTGCGATCTGCCATGCAATGGCGACCTGGCCCGGCTTGGCGTTGTACTGCTGCGCCACCTTGTCGAGCGCTTCGAGAATGCGCAGGCCCCGCGGATTCAGGTACTTCTTGATGGTGGTGGCGCCGCGCGCGCTCTTGGAGGCGTCGGCCTCGGTGCGGTACTTGCCGGTCAGGAAGCCGGCCGCCAGCGCATAGAAATTGATCACGCCCACTTCGCGCTTCAGGCACAGGGGCTCCAGTTCGTCCTCGAACACCGCGCGGTCGTAGAGGTTGTACAGCGGCTGCAGGCTCTCGTAGCGCGCAATGCCCAGCCGCTCCGACACGTCGAGCGCCTCGGCCAGCCGGGGCGCGCTGTAGTTGGAGGCGCCGATCGCGCGCACCTTGCCGGCCTTGATCAGTTCGTCGAAGGCCTGCAGCGAATCTTCGAGCGGGGTGGCGGCATCGTCGTCGTGCGACTGATACAGGTCGATGAAGTCCGTCTGCAGGCGCTTGAGCGAGGCTTCCACCGCTTCGCGGATGTAGGCCGGCGAGAGGCCCGACTTGCCTTCGCCCATCGGCTTGCCGACCTTGGTGGCCAGCACCACGCGGTTGCGCTTGCCGCTCTGCTTGAGCCACTTGCCGATGATGGTCTCGGACTCGCCGCCGGTGTGGCCCGGCACCCAGGCCGAATAGACGTCGGCGGTGTCGATGAAGTTGAACCCCGCGTCCACCCAGGCATCGAGCAGGCGGAACGAGGTGGCCTCGTCCGCCGTCCAGCCGAACACGTTGCCGCCGAAGGCCAGCGGTGAAACCAGGAGGCCGGAGCGGCCGAGCGAGCGGAGTTGCGACATGAGTTTGTTTCCTGAGGAAGAGAACGAGGATCAGACGAAGCCCACAGCACCGAGCAGCGCACCTGCGCCCAGCAGCCAGAGCAGGTGAATGCGCGTGCGCCAGACGATAAGCGCGGCCACCGCGGTCAGCAGCCACAGATGCCAGGCAGGCGCGTCGCCGGCAGGGTTGCCCGCCGCCAGCACCCAGCCGGTGGCGATCAGCAGGCCCACCACCACCGGCGCCATGCCCTGCTTGAAGGCGCGCACGCCGCGCCGGTCGCGGTTGCGGTGGCCCCATCGCGTGGCCAGGTAGGTGAGGGTGGTGCTCGGCAGCATGATGCCGACCATGGTGACCGTGAGCCCGAACAGGCCGAGCAGCCAGGCGCCCGGCCCCGCACCGATGCCGCCGCCCGCGTTGAGCCCGACATTCCAGCCCATCAGCGCGACGAAGAGCACGTTCGGCCCCGGCGCGGCCTGGGCAATGGCCACGGAGGAACTGAACTGCGCCTCGCTGAGCCAGCCGTGCTGCGCGACGAGGTAGCGGTGCATGTCGGGGACGGTGGTGATGGCGCCGCTGATCGACAGCAGCGACAGCAGCAGGTACTGGCCGAAGAGCGCGAGCCAGTCGTGCCATTGCATCGCGATGGTCAGCTGGCTCATGCGGCAATCCTGCGCCAGGTCCACGCACAGGCCACGCCGCCTACGGCCAGCAGCACCCAGCCGAGCGGCATCTTGAACAGCGCAATGGCGCCGAACACCAGTGCGACGAATGCCAGGCAGGTGGCAAAACCGAGCGGGTGCTTGCGCAGTTGCGGAATCAGCTTGATGCCGGTGGCGGCGATCAGCCCGCCCGACACCGCGCCCATGCCGCGCAGCGCGGCGGCCACCTGCGGGTTGGCCGCGTAGTGGGCATAAAGAACGGCCAGCACAAGAATGACGACGAGCGGTATCGCAAGCATGCCGGCCACCGCGGCGATGGCGCCGCGCAGGCCGAAGTAGCGGTCGCCGATCATCAGCGCGAGGTTGATCACGTTCGGTCCCGGCATCACCTGGGCCACGGCCCAATCTTCCAGGAACTGCTCGGGCGTGAGCCAGCGCTTTTTCTCCACCATCTCGCGCTGGACGATGGCCAGCACGCCACCGAAGCCCTGCAGCGCAAGCCAGGTGAATGAAACAAAAAGGTCGCGTGGCGACTTCGGTTGCGGATGGGCGGGCGGCGCCGCCGCGCCTGAAGGAGACGGATGCATGTGGGTGCGATTATCGTAGCCAGGCCTGCAACGTGCCGGGCACCGGGCTGACATGCCCCTGTAACGCTCAAAGGGAGACTCCATCGCCATGCAAATCCGTGCGCTCTTCGATCTCTGCAAGCAGGCCGTCGCCTCCTGGTCTAACGATTACGCACCCAGCATGGGCGCTGCACTGGCCTACTACACGGTGTTCTCGATTGCGCCGCTGCTGCTGATCGTGATCTCGGTGGCCGGCCTGGTGTTCGGCCAGGAGGCCGCACGCGGCGAGATCTTCGCGCAGCTTTCGGGGCTCATGGGCGAGCAGGGCGCGGCCGCGGTGCAGGCGATGCTGCAGGCGGTCAACAAGCCGGCCGAAGGCGTCGTGGCCACGGTGGTCGGCATCGGCTTGCTGGTGGTCGGCGCGACCACCGTCTTCGGCGAACTGCAGGACGCGCTCGACCGCATCTGGCGGGCGCCGGCGCGCACCAAGAGCAAGGGCATCTTCAACCTGCTGCGCGTACGGGCGCTGTCGTTCAGCATGATCATGGCCATCGGCTTCCTGCTGATGGTGTCGCTGGTGGCCAGTGCGGCGCTGGCAGCGCTCAGCAAGTGGTGGGCGCCGGTGTTCGGCGGCTGGGCCACGCTGGCACAGGCGGTGAACTTCGCCTTCAGCTTTGCGATGGTGACGGTGATCTTCGCGATGATCTACAAGATCATGCCGCGCGTCAGGGTACAGTGGCGCGACGTGTGGGTGGGGGCTGCGGTCACGGCGCTGCTCTTCACCATCGGCAAGCACCTCATCGGCCTGTACATCGGCAAGAGCAGCGTGGCCTCGGGCTACGGCGCCGCGGGTTCGCTGGTGGTGGTGCTGGTGTGGGTGTACTACTCGGCGCAGATCTTCCTGCTCGGGGCCGAGTTCACCTGGGTGTATGCCAAGACCTATGGCTCGCTCAAGAACATGGAGGGCAGCGCCGAGGCGAATCCTTCGCCGACGCGCTCGGACCCGCTGCCGTAGCGCCAGCTATCCCGCGAAACCCCCTTCGTCGAGGAAGCGCTGCTCCTCGGCCGTGCTGGTGCGCCCGAGCAGCTTGTTGCGGTGCGGAAAGCGGCCGAAGCGCGCAATGATGTCGCGGTGCAGCACTGCGAAGCGCTGGGTGTTGGCATCGAGCGCGGCGTTGAGGTCCACCGAGCGCTGCTGGTCGTCCAGCGACTCGGAGTGCATGAAGGGCAGGTAGAAGAAGCGCCGCAGGTCTTCGCCGGCCTTCAGGTCGAGGCCGGCTTCGATCGCCTGGCGGGCGATGGCCAGCGCCTTGGCGTCGGTGGCCAGCATGCGGGCGTTTCCGCGCCAGGTGTTGCGCGGAAACTGGTCGAGCAGCACCAGCAGCGCCAGGGCGCCCTCGGCGTCGCGCGCCCAATGGTCGAGCTCGCCGCGCGCGGCTGCTTCGTGGGCGGCGAGAAAGCGCCCGGCGAATTCGGCGTCGAAGGCTTCGTTCTTGGCAAACCATCGTTCGGGTCCGGCATTGCGCCAGAAGTCGACGATGTCACGGGCGGTGGGCAGCTCGGCAGGATTCATTGCCGCATTCTCTTTCAGCCGGTGCCCGGCCGCCAAAGTCGCGGTGGTGGCCGACAAGGCGAAGCGCAATGGCTGCCTATGCTGTAGCGGTTTCATAACTCAGGAGATCAAGCTCATGACCCGATATGGCAGCTTTTTGCGCGCAACCCTCATCGTCGGCGTGGCCAGTGCCGCGCTGGCCGGCTGCGGAATGATGTCCAGGTCGAACACCGCGAGCTTCAGCGGCGCGATGAACGCCGCCAGCGAAGTGCCGCCCAACATGACGCGCGGCAGCGGCCTGGCGGAAGCCTGGCTCAACAAGGACACCAATGTCCTGAAGTACAAGATCACCTACAGCGGCCTGAGCGGCCCGGCCACGGCCGCGCACTTCCATGGCCCCGCGGCCGCGGGCGCCAATGCCGGCGTGGTGCTGCCCTTTGCCAATGCGGCCAGCCCGATCGAGGGGCAGGCCACGCTCACGCCGGCGCAGGCGGCCGACCTGATCGCAGGCAAGTGGTACGCCAACATCCACACCGCCGCCAATCCGGCCGGCGAGATCCGGGGGCAGATGCTGCCCAAGATGTAAGGGCGCTCGGTCAGCTTGCCGTCGCGGGGCTGGTGTCAAATGACACCCCATGACGACGACGCAGAAGACGCCCCGGAAGCCCCGGACGGCAGGCAAGACCCTCAACACTTTTGCGGCGCGCCGCGAAGACATGCGCGCCGCGCGCAAGGCGCTGGTGCTGCAGGGCGGCGGCGCGCTCGGCGCCTACCAGGCCGGCGTGTATGCCGCGCTCAGCGAGACCGACCTGCAGCCGCACTGGATTGCCGGCGTCTCCATCGGCGCCATCAATGCGGCGCTGATCGCGGGCAATGCGCCCGAGAAACGGGTGGACCGGCTGCGCGAGTTCTGGCATCTGGTGTCCTCCGGACCGGCGCAGCGCCTGCCCTCGTGGCTGGGCGACCGCGCCATGCAGAACCAGTGGAGCGCCAGCATGGCGATGCTGGTGGGCATTCCGGGCTTCTTCGAACCGCGCTGTTCGCCCGCGCTGCTGATGGGCGCGGCGGCGCCGCTGCTGAGCTACTACGACACCACGCCGCTGAAGGCCACGCTCGAGCGCCTGGTCGACTTCGACCGCATCAACGCCTGCGAGGCGCGCTTCAGTGTGGGCGCGGTTGACGTGCGCACCGGCAACTCGGTGTACTTCGACAACACGCGCCAGCGCATCGGCCCCGAACACATCATGGCCAGCGGCGCGCTGCCGCCGGGCTTTGCGCCCGTCAGCATCGACGGCGACGACTACTGGGACGGCGGCATCGTCTCGAACACGCCGCTGCAGTACGTGCTCGACATCCATCCGCGCTCCGAGCCGCTGGTGGTGCTGCAGGTCGATCTTTTCAATGCACGCGGCGAGATGCCGCGCACGCTGTCGGGCGTGATGGAGCGGCAGAAGGACATCACCTATTCGAGCCGCACCCGCATGAACACCGATGCCCTGGCCGCCAACCTGAACCTGCAGCAGGCCATTGCGGACCTGATCTCCAAGCTGCCGGCGCGCCTTCGCAATGACCCCTCGGTGCTGGCGGTGCAGGCTGAGCTCACGCACCATCCGATCGACATCTTCCACCTGATCTACCGCGACAAGCCCTACGAGGTCGAATCGAAGGACTACGAGTTCTCGCGCGCCGCCGTCGAAGAGCATTGGGAGGCCGGCGCGCGCGACATGCGGCGCACGCTGGCGCATCCCGAGACGCTGCGCAGCGACGCCACCGTGAACGGCGTGACCACCTTCGACCTCGGCGAGCTCGGCGTGGAGCGCGTCAAGCGTCCCGGGCTGTCGCGCTGACGGCGGGCTGCGCTCGCCTGATTCTTGCAATCCTTTTTTTCTTTCCAACCCTCAAGGACATTCACCATGCAACTCAAGGACAAGGTCGCCTACATCACCGGCTCGGCCAGCGGCATCGGCAAGGAGATTGCCATTCTGTTTGCGCGCGAGGGTGCCAAGGTCGTCATTGCCGACCTCAACAAGCAGGCCGCCGACGCCACCGCAGCCGAACTCCAGGCGGCGGGCGCGCAAGCCCTGGGCGTGGCGGTGGACGTGACCAGCGAGGAGCAGGTCGATGCCTCGGTCGAGGAGGCCGCCAAGGCCTTCGGCGGCATCGACATCCTGGTCAGCAATGCCGGCGTGCAGATCGTTCATCCGGTCGAGGAATTCAGTTTTGCCGACTGGAAGAAGATGCTCGCGATCCACCTCGACGGCGCCTTTCTCACCACCAAGGCCTGCCTCAAGCACATGTACGCCCAAGGCCGCGGCGGCAGCGTGATCTACATGGGATCGGTGCACTCCAAGGAAGCTTCGCTGCTGAAGGCGCCCTACGTCACCGCCAAGCACGGCCTCATCGGCCTGGCCAAGACGGTTGCGAAGGAGGGCGCGAAGCACGGCGTGCGCGCCAACGTGATCTGCCCGGGCTTCGTGCGCACGCCGCTGGTCGAGAAGCAGATTCCCGAGCAGGCGAAGACGCTTGGCATCACCGAGGAACAGGTCGTCAAGAACGTGATGCTCAAGGAAACCGTCGATGGCGAATTCACCACCACCGACGATGTGGCGCGCGTGGCGCTGCTGTTTGCGGCCTTCCCGACCAATGCGCTGACCGGCCAGTCGCTGGTGGTGAGCCACGGCTGGTTCATGCAGTAGCGAAATGACGCCGCCCTGCGCGGCGCACGATGGTTCACCCTAATGTCTCCGGCGAGCGAACTGTGCGAAAAACCTGCTTGCCCGTTCAATCGTCATACCAATGACTTTCGCCAGGAGACAAAAACCATGCGTGTTCGTTCCGCCGGCTTTTTTTCGCGCCGCTCCTTCGTGGCCCATGCCGCAGCTGTCGCGGCGGGGCTCGCCATGTTCGCCGCGGCAGCGCCCGCGGCGGCCCAGGCGTATCCCAGCCGGCCCGTCACGCTGATCGTTCCATGGGGTGCGGGCGGCGGCACCGATGCTACGGCGCGCATCATCGCGAGCCTGCTCGAAAAAGAACTCGGCCAGCCGATGACGGTGGTGAACCGTACCGGCGGCAACGGCGTGGTGGGCCATGCGGCCATTGCCGCCGCGCCGCCCGACGGCTACACCATCGGCATGGCCACGGTCGAGATCGGCATGATGCACTGGCAGGGGCTGACGCCGCTGACCAGCGCCTCGTACACGCCGATCGGCCTCGCCAATCTCGATCCGGCCGGCATCCAGGTGCGCGCCGACGCGCCCTACAAGACCGTGGCCGAACTGCTGGCGGCCATCAAGGCCAGTCCCGGCAAGCTCAAGGCCTCCGGCACGGGGCAGGGCGGCATCTGGCACCTGGCCATCGCGGGCCTCTTGCGCGACCAGAAGATCGACCCGGCGGCCGTGCCGTGGGTGCCGAGCAATGGCGCCGCCCCAGGCCTGCAGGACGTGGTCGCGGGTGGTGTCGACATCGCGCCGGTCTCGCTGCCCGAGGCGCGTTCGCTGATCGATGCGGGCAAGATCAAGAGCCTTGCGATCATGAGCGACAAGCCCTCGGCCCTGTATCCCAACGTGCCCACGCTCAAGGCGGCCATCGGCAGCGACTGGTCGATGGCGGCCTGGCGCGGCATCGTCGCGCCCAAGGGCCTGCCCGCCGACGTGCGCGACAAGCTCGCGGGCGCGCTCAAGAAAGTGGTGGCGAGCAAGGAGTACACCGACTTCATGGCCTCGCGCGGCTTTGGCGTGATCTATGCGGGCCCTGACGACTTCGCCGCCTACATGGCCAAGTCCGATGCCGAGCTCGGCGCCACGATGAAGGCCGTGGGTATCGTCAAGTGAACGCTAGAGGGCGTGCGCACGCACCGGGCGGAGGTGCAGCGCGATGAAATTCAACGACGCGATCTTCGGTGCGATCCTGCTGGCGCTCGGTATCGTGGTGCTTGCTGTGGTGCAGGGCTATCCGGGCATACCGGGCCAGCAGGTGGGGCCGGCGCTGTTTCCGGGGCTGATTGCCATCGGGCTGTGCGTCTGCGGCGCGATGCTGCTGGCCAAGGGCTGGCGCCAACGCCATGCCGCGGCCTGGGTGCGGCTGGGCGACTGGGCCACTTCGCCGCGCCACGTGCTGGCCGCCGCGCTGGTCGTCGGCGCAGTGCTGTTCTACATCTTTGCCTCCGAGCGGCTCGGCTTCCTGCCGACCGCGGCGATCTCGCTGCTGGCACTGATGCTCGCCATGCGCGTGCCGCCGGGCCGCGCACTGTTGATTGCGCTGCTCGCCACGCTGGTGATCCATGCCGCGTTCTACAAGCTGCTGCGCGTTCCGCTTCCCTGGGGCGTCCTGACACCCATCGCCTGGTAACCGGAAACATCCACTCATGTCCGCAGCACTCTTGCAGGCTTTCTCGATGGTCTTCGAGCCCTACACCATTCTCGTGATGGTGCTGGCCTCGCTCTATGGCCTGTTCGTCGGCGCGGTGCCGGGGCTGTCGGCCACCATGGCGGTGGCGCTGCTGGTGCCGGTCACTTTCTTCATGCCGCCGATTCCGGCCATCGCCGCCATGGTCACGGCCACCGCCATGGCCATCTTCTCCGGCGACATCCCGGGCTGCCTGCTGCGCATTCCGGGCACGCCCGCATCCGCCGCCTATACCGACGAGGCCTTTGCGATGACGCGCAAGGGCATGGCCGAGACGGCACTGGGCGCCGGGCTGGTGTTCTCTGCCGTGGGCGGTCTTTTCGGTACGGTGGTGCTGATCGTGGCGGCGCCCGCGCTGGCCGACTTCGCGCTCAACTTCAGTTCCTTCGAGTACTTCTGGCTCGTGCTGCTGGGCCTGACCTGCGCGGTGTTCATTACCTCCGACCGGCCGCTCAAGGGCATGATCACGCTGCTGCTTGGCCTGCTGGTGGCGTGCGTGGGGCTCGGCAATCCGGCGGGCTTTCCGCGCTTCACCTTCGGCAATGCCGAGATGACCGGCGGCATCGGCATGATCCCGATGATGATCGGCATGTTCGCCATCTCGGAGGTGATCCGCTTCGCGGTCGACACGCTGCCGCCGGGCGAGGTGGTGGTCGAGAAAGTGGGACGCGTGCTCTCGGGACAGTGGGCGCTGGCCAAGAAATACCCGGTGCAGATACTGCGCGGCAGCCTGCTGGGCACGGCGGTGGGCGCGCTGCCGGGCGCGGGTGCCGACATCGCGGCGTGGATGTCGTATGCCATGAGCAAGAAGTTCTCCAAGGAGCCCGAGAAATTCGGCACGGGCCATGTCGAAGGCATTGTCGAATCGGGTTCCGCCAATAACAGCGCGCTGGCCGGCGCGTGGATTCCGGCGCTGGTGTTCGGCATTCCGGGCGACTCGATCACGGCCATCGTGATCGGCGTGCTCTACATGAAGAACCTCAATCCGGGGCCGACGCTGTTCACCACCAACCCGCAGAACATCTATGCGGTGTTCATGCTGTTCATCATCGCCAACATCATCATGATTCCGCTGGGCATCCTGTGCATCAAGGTGGCCAAGCGCATCCTGCGGGTGCCGCGCAACGTGCTGATGCCGCTCATCCTGCTGTTCTGCATCGTCGGCGCGTTCGCCATCAACAATTCGCTGTTCGACGTGGGTGTGATGCTCGTGGCGGGCATCGTGGCCTACCTGCTCGAGGAGAACGGCTTTCCCATCGCGCCGGCGATCCTCGGCGTGGTGCTCGGCGGCATGCTCGAGGAGAACTTCATCACCTCGATGATCAAGTCGGACGGCAACCTGGCCGGCTTCGTGTCGCGGCCGATTGCCGCATCGCTGGCGGCCGTGGTGCTGCTGGTGTGGCTCGCACCCTTGCTCAAGAAGCTGTGGCACAAGGGCCGGCGCACCGCATCTACTGCAGCTTGAGCGACCAGGTCTCGCCCACGAGCTGCTGGCCGAAGCCTTCGTAGGGATCGGCCTTGTCGAGCCTGAAACCCCGCTTGGCATAGATGGCGCGGGCGGCCTCGAGGCAGCTGTTGGTCCAGAGCACCATCCTGCGATAACCCTTGGCGCGCGCGAAGGCAATGCATTCGTCGGTGAGGCGCGCGCCCAGGCCCAGGCCGCGTGCCGACGGCGAGAGCAGCAGCAGCCGCAGCTGGGCCGTGGTGGCCGACTTGCGCACCACGAAGATCGCGCCCACGCGTTCGCCGTCGAGTTCGGCGATCCAGCACTTCTCCCACGCGGGCTGGAACTTGCGCACGAACTGCGCCACGATGTCGGCCACCAGCGCCTCGAACTCGATGTTCCAGCCGTACTCGCGCGCATACAGCTCGCCATGCTGCTGTACCACCCAGCCCATGTCGCCGGGCAGCGGGTCGCGCAGCACGATGGTGCGCGTGCGCACCGCCGGCGCCGCCGCGGGATCGAGCGTGCGCTCGATGCGCGCCATGGCATCGATCAGCTGCTGGCGCTCGTGTGCAGGCACCGGCGCGAGCAGGGCGGCTGCCTCGTCGCGCGATTTCTGTTGCAGCGGCGCGAATGCGGCGTGGCCGGCTTCGGTGAGGCGCAGCACGCTTTGCCGCGCATCGCGCGGGTGCGGCGCGCGCGTGAGCCAGCCGGCCGCCTCGAAGCGGCGCAGGATGCGGCTCATGTAGCCGGCGTCGAGCCGCAGGTCGCGGCCGATCTCGCTGGCCACGGGCGTTTCCCGGTGGGCCAGCTCGTACAGCACCCGGACATCGGTCAGCGACATGTCGCTGCCAAGATAGGGGTCGAGCACGCCGATGCGGCTCGTGTAGAAGCGGTTGAAGCGCCGGATCGCCTTGACCGCGGCGGTGTCGGGCGCGGCCGAAGCGGCTGGAATGGTTGCTGTTGTCATATTATTGATTGACTGAAGCAACCATTTAAAGGCCTTGCCGCGGGCGCGTCAACAGCCGCCAACGCGACAGAAGTGGTGGAAAACCCTAAAATCGCGGGTTGCCCACTGCTGCGCCGTGCCCGCCAAGCCGCCGCTGCCAACTTCCCCACTGATGAACGCCCCCGTCGACGTCTCCTTTTTTGCGCGTGCCGCCAAGCCGCTGACCAGCTACCGCAAGTACTGGGCGGCCCGTTTCGGCACGGCCAAATTCCTGCCGACCACGCGCAAGGAGATGGACGCGCTCGGCTGGGACAGCTGCGACATCATCGTGGTGACTGGCGACGCCTATGTCGACCATCCGAGCTTCGGCATGGCCGTGATCGGCCGCATGCTCGAGGCGCAGGGCTTCCGCGTGGGCATCATCGCCCAGCCCGACTGGCAGAGTGCCGAGCCTTTCAAGGCGCTGGGCAAGCCGAACCTGTTCTTCGGCGTGACCGCCGGCAACATGGATTCGATGATCAACCGCTACACGGCGGACCGGAAGATCCGCAGCGACGACGCCTACACGCCCGGCGACGTCGGCGGCGCGCGGCCCGACCGCGCGGCCATCGTGTATTCGCAGCGCTGCAAGGAAGCCTGGAACGACGTGCCGATCATCCTCGGCGGCATCGAAGGGTCGCTGCGCCGCATCGCGCACTACGACTACTGGCAGGACAAGGTGCGCCGCTCGATCGTGGTCGACTCGAAGTGCGACCTGCTCTTGTACGGCAACGCCGAGCGCGCCATCGTCGAGATCGCCCACCGGCTGGCGGCCCGCGAGCCGGTGCACGAGATCACCGACGTGCGCGGCACCGCCTTCGTGCGCCGCGACACACCTGAAGACTGGTTCGAGATCAACTCCACCAGTGTCGACGAACCCGGCCGCGTCGAAGCCCACGTCAACCCCTACCTGATGGTGTCCGAGCAGGCCAAGGCCAACGGCGCCACCTGCGCGAAGGAAGACGAGGCCCAGGCCGTGGCGCAGGCCGCCGAGGCAGGCGCTGCGGCGGCGAACCCGGTGAACCCGGCCATCAAGCCGCTGACCTTCGTGCCGAACCCCGCGCTCCATCAGCGCGCGAGGATCAAGGTGCCGCCGCGCGACCGCAGCGTGATCCGCCTGCCGTCGTACGAGCAGGTGCGCGCCGACCCGGTGCTCTATGCCCACGCCAACCGCGTGCTGCATCTCGAGACCAACCCCGGCAACGCCCGTGCGCTGGTGCAGGCGCACGGCGAGGGCGCCACGGCGCGCGACGTGTGGATCAACCCGCCGCCCATTCCGCTCACCACGGCCGAGATGGACCACGTGTTCGACCTGCCGTATGCGCGCAGTCCGCATCCGCGCTACGCCGACGAGAACGGCAGCCACGACGGCGCCACCAAGATTCCCGCGTGGGAAATGATCCGCTTCAGCGTGAACATCATGCGCGGCTGCTTCGGCGGCTGCACCTTCTGCTCGATCACCGAGCACGAGGGCCGCATCATCCAGAGCCGCTCGGAAGAATCGATCATCAAGGAGGTCGAGGCCATCCGCGACAGCGTGAGCGGCTTCACCGGCACCATCTCCGACCTGGGCGGCCCCACCGCCAATATGTACCGGCTCGGCTGCAAGAGCCCCGAGATCGAGGCCGCCTGCCGCAAGCCCAGCTGCGTGTACCCGGGCATCTGCCAGAACCTGGGCACCAACCACGATCCGCTCATCAAGATCTACCGCCGCGCGCGTGCGCTCAAGGGCATCAAGAAGATCCTGATCGGCTCGGGCCTGCGCTACGACCTGGCCGTGCAGTCGCCCGAGTACGTGAAGGAACTGGTGCAGCACCATGTCGGCGGCTACCTGAAGATCGCGCCCGAGCACACCGAGCAGGGCCCGCTCACCAAGATGATGAAGCCCGGCATCGGCAGCTACGACAAGTTCAAGCAGATGTTCGAGAAGTTCTCGGCCGAGGCGGGCAAGAAGCAGTACCTGATTCCGTACTTCATTGCCGCACATCCGGGCACCAGCGACGAGGACATGATGAACCTCGCGATCTGGCTCAAGAAGAACGGCTTCCGCGCCGACCAGGTGCAAACGTTCTACCCGAGCCCGATGGCCACGGCCACCACGATGTACCACACCAACAAGAACCCGCTGCGCAAGATCACGCGCGAGAGCGAGACGGTGGACATCGTGCGCGGCGACAAGCGCCGCCGTCTGCACAAGGCCTTCCTGCGCTACCACGACGCCAACAACTGGCCGCTGCTGCGCGAAGCCTTGAAGAGCATGGGCCGCGCCGACCTGATCGGCAACGGCAAGCACCACCTGATCCCGACCTGGCAGCCGCTGACCGATGGCGGCTACACGAGCGCGCGGCGCAAGAACTCGACCTCCGCGCCGGTGGCGGCCAAGGCGTCGGCGCCGGTCAGGCTGGCACCGGTGAAGCCCTCGAAAGGCCGCATCCTCACGCAGCACACCGGCCTGCCGCCGCGGGACAACGGGTCGGCGCCGGCGCCGCGCAAGGCCGCCGCCGGCCCGGTGCGCGGCAGCATCCGCAAGCCGCGCTGAGTTCAGCCCGCGAGCAGGCTCGCGGGCAGCAGCTTGCCGGTCCAGGCCGCCACGGCGGCAATATTCATCAGCACGGTGGCCCAGTAGACCGCCATGAAGCCCGCCTTGCGCGACTTGTGCCGAAAGAGCCGCTGCGCGCACCACGCGCCCGGCCATCCCCCCGCCAGCGAGAGCAGATGCAGCGTGCTTTCCGCCGTACGCCAGCGGCCGGCCTGCGCGGCGCTCTTGTCGAAGCCGTAGACGGCGAAGGTCAGCAGGCTGGCCAGCAGCAGCACGCCCAGGGCAATGGGCGGCAGGCGCGCGGTCCATACGCCATACCCGAGCAGCCCCGCATAGCCAAGGAGCAGCACGCCGATGGGCAGCATCGACGACGGGGAAGAAGAGGAGGCCGCTGTCGCGCGGCGGCCCCGCGGGTGGGCTGTGGCGCGACGTGCCCGGGGCTGCGCGGCACCCGCCGCGTGGACCGCCATCGCGCGCGGTCCCTTGCCGCCCACATGGATCTCGTCGAAGCCCAGTTCCATGCCGACCTGCGGCTTCAGCTGCCGGTCGACAAAGTCGCGCAGGTGCACGAACACGTCGGCTGAACCCCCGGGGCTGCGGATGAAGCCGAACCCCCGTTCGGCCTCCCAGCGGACGAGCCGGCCTTGGCGCTTCATGGCGTGCGGGAAAAGGGAGGAGACATGGCCGCGATTCTCCTCTGCCGGGGCGGCGGCCGTCTCGTCTCTTGTGTATGGTGTGGTCCATGAGCAGTCCGTTCCACTTGCCGGCTTCATGGGGCCACACCCTGGCGGGCGCCATCCTGCTCGCGGTTTCTGTGCATGCGCTGGGGGCGTCGCCCGACTCCGCGCCGGCCCCGGCCCCGGCCGCGGCGCAGGCGCTGCGCGCCACCCATCAGCGCATGGGGGTCAAGCTCGCGCAGAGCGGTTTCGGGCGGCCGCTCCAGCTCGACTCGACGGAGACGCCGAACGGGCTGCAGGGCGACATCTATGCGGTGGTGGACCACTCGCTGCCGGAGATCAGCGCCGCGCTCATGGAGCCCTCCCGCTGGTGCGAGCTGCTCACGCTGCACGTCAACAATCGCCGCTGCCGCACCGGCACCGCGCCGCAAGGCGGCGAGATGCTGACGCTGTTCGTGGTGCGGCGCTACGACAAGCCGGTCGAGCAGGCGTTCCAGCTGCCCTTTGCCTATCGCGTGGCCAGCGCGACGCAGGAATATCTGTCGGTCGAGATGAATGCGCCCAAAGGACCGCTCGGAACCAGCAACTACCGCGTCACGCTCGAGGCGGTGGCGCTCGACGGGCAGAGGAGCTTCCTGCATTTCAGCTACAGCTACGACCACAACATGATGGTTCGCATGGCCACCCAGGCGTACCTGGCGACCTTCGGCCGCAACAAGGTGGGCTTCACCGTGATGGGCAGGGACGCCGATGGCCAGCCCGACTACATCCGCGGCACGCGCGGGCTGGTGGAGCGCAATGCGATGCGCTACTTCCTCACGCTCGACGCCTATCTCTCTTCGGGAGCCGGCGTGCCGGCCGAGCGGCGGGAGCGCTCCTGGTTCGCCGCGGCCGAGCAGTATCCGCGGCAGCTGCACGAGATCGACCTGGACACCTACCTCGCGATCAAGCGCGAAGACCGGCAGCGCGACGGCGCCGGCCGCTGAGCATCCACAGCCTCGTCTTCCTGGTTTCACTGGCTTGTCACACGCCGCGGTGCTAATCGCCGGGGCCTGTGCCTGTTGCGCAGGCGCACGACAAGGACAAGTGATGACGAAGAAGACAAGAGGATCGAGGATGGGCTGGCTGGCGCTCGCGGGTGCCGCTGCGCTGGTCGCCGCCTGCGGTGGCGGCAGCGGCGGTGGAGGAGGGTGGGCATTTCCCGTGGCGGGCGGTGGCGGCACCACCAATCCGCCGGCCGCGCAATCGAAGACCGGCACCTTCCTCGACGCGGCCGTCGAGGGCCTCGACTACACCGCGGGCGGCAGCGCCGCGGCCAGCACCAACGCGAATGGCGAATTCACCTGCAAGGACGGCGAGACCGTGGCCTTCAGCATCGGCGCGCTCGCACTCGGCAGTGCCGCCTGTGGTGACGCGATCACGCCGCTGACCCTGGCGGGTGGCAGCGACGTGAAGGCCGATGCGGTCGTCAATCGCCTGCTGGCGCTGCAGAGCTTCGACGAGGACCGCGATCCCTCGAACGGCATCCGGCTGGCGCCTGCGCTCAAGGCCGCGCTGAGGGCGGGCGCGCTCGATTTCAGCGCCTCGGCCGAGAGCTTCGACACCGCGCTCAATGCGGTGCTCGCAGGGCTGCCCGCTCCCTACAATGCCCGCATGGTCGATCCAAGCCGCCGCATGCTGGCGCGCGAACACTTCGAGAACACGCTGGCCTCGCGCCTTGCCGCACCGGTGACCGAAGCCTTCACGCAGACCAACGCGCTCGGCACCATCGGGCTCGGCGTCACCCGCTACCAATTGCAGGCCGACGCCGCCTTCAACGTGCCCTACGAGGGCGACAACGAGAAGACCAGGGCCGACTTTCCGCAGGGCTTCCTGCCGGCCTACGGCTCGGGGCTCGCGTTCAAGGGCAAGGCGGACGACGGCACGCTCGAGTTCTATGCGATCACCGACCGTGGCCCGAACGGCGACGGCCCGACCGCGCCCGTGCCCGGCGGCAATGGCGCCACCAGCATCAGCAAGGTGTTCCCGGCGCCGTCGTTCGCGCCGAGCTTCGGCATCGTGCGCATTGGCAAGACGGGCGCCGTGCTCGCCTCGAGCCTGCCGCTCAGGCGCGATGCCGGCAGCAAGATCACCGGACTGCCGCCGCAGTCCGGCGTGGGCTCGACCGGCGAGACGCCGCTGACCGACCGCTACGTGTTCGATGCCGCCAAGGCGAACTACGACGCCAACGGCCTCGACCCCGAGACGCTGGTGCTCGACAAGGCGCGCAACGTGCTGTGGACCAGTGACGAATACGGCCCCTTCATCGTGCGCATCAACATGGCGACCGGCGTGGTCGAGAAGAAATACGCGCCCGGCAGCGGCGCTGCCGACCTGCCGCCGGTGCTGGCGCGGCGCCGGCCCAACCGCGGCATGGAAGGTTTGACGATCGATGCCGCGAGCGGCGTGCTGCACGGCTTCCTGCAGAGCCCGATCGATCCGCGCGACGGCAGCGGCAAGTCGATCAAGGCCAGGCCGCCGGGCGGCAGCAACACCGACGTGCGCCACATCGCGAAGTTCACGCGCTGGCTCGCCTTCGACCCGGCCACCGAGACCTCGAAGCTCTACGCCTACCCGATCGACGGCAGCCAGTACGACAAGGACCGCACCGGCAACGCCAAGCTCGGCGACGTGGTGAGCCTGGGCAACGGCCGCTTCATCGTGATCGAGCAGGGCGCGCGCAAGAGCGACGGCAAGGTGTTCAACAAGCTGATGCTGGTGGAGCTGCCGGCCAACGCGACGGACATCAAGGCCTTCGACTACGAATTGGAGATCAGCAGCATCACGCAGGCGCCCTCGGGTACCGCCGACTATTCGAGCGTGGTCACGATGCGCAAGACCGAGCTGCTCGACCTCAACGCACTGGGCTGGCTGGCCGAGAAGGCGGAGGGCCTGACGATCGTGGACGACCAGACGCTGGCGCTGGTGAACGACAACGACTTCGGCCTGGGTACGGTGCTGCTCGATGCCGATGGCAAGACCCTGGCCGGCAGCGTCGAGGACTGCACGGCCGACGCCAGCGGCGTGCTCAGCGGCTGCCCCGCGGGCGCCACCGGCGCGCGCATCACGCGCGGCTCCGACCTGGAGCGGCCGACCCGCATCTGGCTCATCAGGCTCGACCGCAAGCTCGGCGAGCTGCGCCTGCCGGCGTCCTGAGGACGCAGGCCGCGCTGGCCGGCCGCTGCGTCAGCCGGCCAGCGTGAGCAGCGGTACGTCGCGCTCGCGGCCCATGGCGTCGAGCTCGGCGCGCGTGCGCGTTGCGAGCCAGGCGGCCAGCGCGGTGTGCGTGGCCGGCGCCATCATGTCGGGCGGCGACACGCCCGCGGCCTCGCAGAGCCGGGCCGCGAAATGCGGCTCCAGCGCCGCCACCGCCACGCGGCCGTCGGCGCAGGGATAGACGCGGTAGCCCGCGTGCGCGCCGCCCACTGCGCCCGTGGGCTGCGTGAGGCCCCAGGTGCGCGGCAGCGCCAGCCAGTCGGCCGAGGCGTTGAGCGCCACTTCGAGGTACAGCCCGTTCGCGCCGGGCGCCGTTCGCGCGTGCAGGGTGGCCTGCAGCACGGCCTCGCTCGCGAGCAGCGCGCCGCCCATGTCGGCAAAGAGCGTGGGCGGCAGCTCGGTGCCGGTGACGAGGCCGCTTTCGGCGAGGTAGGTCAGGTCGTGGCCCGGTTCCTCGGCGCGTGCGCCGGGCGCACCGACGATCGCCACTTGCGACAGCCGGGGATGCTGCTCCTGCAGCGCGGCCCGGTCGAGGCCGAGCTTGGCCAAGGCCGAAGGACGGAACGAGGTCAGCAGCACGTCCGTCTGTGCGAGTTCCGCGTGCAGCTGCTGCCGTCCCGCCTCGGTCTTGAGGTCGGCGGTGCGAACGGCGACGCCCTCGTGCAGCGCGGCGTAAGCGGTCTTGTTGTAGTGCGCCATCGGGTCGCCGGCAGGCGGCTCGAGCTTCACGCAGATAGCCCCCATGGCCCGGCAGCGCAGCAGCGCCGCGGGTCCAGGAAGGTTGAGCGCAAGGCTCAGCACGCGCACGCCCGCAAGCGGCTGGAAGGGGGAGGCTTTGGAAGTTGGCATGGGCGGATTTCCAGGGAACAGGTCGGCTGCCATTCTGACTCGGCGCGGGGGGCCGGATTTCGCAAGCCGCGGCACGGCAGCGCGCGTAGCATGTGCGATGGCGGCGCTCCCTGCCTTGGCGCTGCCGCAACGACCAAGGAGACCCACCATGTTCGAACCTTCCCTCATGAGCGGCCAGCGCATTCTCGTGACCGGCGGCGGCACCGGCCTGGGCCGGGCCATGGCCGAGCGCTTTCTGGGCCTGGGCGCCGACGTGGCCATCTGCGGCCGGCGCCAGTCGGTCTGCGAGGAAACCGCGGCCGAGTGGCGCCAGCAGTTTCCCGGGCGCCGCATCGACACCTTCGGCGTGGACATCCGCGTGGCCCAGAGCGTCGACGAGATGGTCGAGAGCCTGTTCCAGAGCGGCGGGCTCACGGGACTCGTCAACAACGCCGCCGGCAACTTCGTCGCGCCGACCGAGAGCCTTTCGCCGCGCGCCTTCGATGCCATTGCGAACATCGTCTTCCATGGCAGCTTCTACGTCACGCAGGCCGTGGGCAAGCGCTGGGTGGCCGAGGCCAAGGCCGGCAAGTGGAAGCAGGGCGATGCGATGCGCAGCGTCATGAGCATCATCGTGACATGGGTCGACAACGGCAGCCCCTACGTCGTGCCGTCGGCCATGAGCAAGGCCGGCATCGAGGTCATGACCAAGTCGCTCGCGGTGGAGTGGGCGCGCCATGGCATTCGCCTGAACGCCGTCGGGCCGGGCGAGATCCCGACCGAGGGCATGAGCAAGCGCCTCAATCCCGGCGAGGAGCCCGGCGCGCGCAGCAAGAAGAGCAACCCGATGGCGCGCACCGGCCGCATGAGCGAGCTGCAGAACCTCGCGGCCTTCCTCATGGCGCCCGGCCAGTGCGACTGGCTCACCGGCCAGAGCATCATGATGGACGGCGGCAACGCGTTGGCCACGGGCGGCAACTTCTACGAGCTGCGGCAATGGAGCGACGACGACTGGCAGGCCGCGCGCGAGCGCATCGAGGCGCAGAACCAGAAGGACAAGGCGCAGCGCTGACTGGCGTTATCGTTGCGGCCCATCCCTCAGGAAAAAACAAGATGCAACTCATCGGCATGCTCGACTCCCCCTACGTGCGCCGCGCGGCCATTTCGCTGCGCCTGCTGGGGCTTGCGTTCGAACACCGGTCGATCTCGGTCTTCAGCACTTTCGAACAGTTCCGGGCGATCAATCCCGTGGTCAAGGCGCCGACGCTGGTGTGCGACGACGGCACGCTGCTGATGGATTCCACGCTGATCATCGACCATGCGGAAACCATCGCGGGCCGCAGCCTCATGCCCGCGGGCGGCGCCGAGCGGCTGCGTGCGCTGCGGGTGCTGGGGCTCGCGCTCGCGGCCTGCGAGAAGACGGTGCAGATCGTCTACGAGCGCAAGCTGCGCCCGCCCGAGAAGCAGCATGCGCCATGGGTCGACAGGGTGCGGGGCCAGCTGGCTGCCGCCTATGCGGGGCTCGAGGCCGAGATTGCGAAGCTGCCCGCGGTGGCCGATGAAGCCGCCCTTGGCCAGGCCGGGCTGACCAGCGCCGTGGCATGGGGCTTCACGCAAATGATGCTTCCCGAACTGGTCGCGCCAGCCGACTGCCCGTCGCTCGCAGCCTTTGCAGCCGCTGCGGAAAAACTGCCGGCCTTCGTCGCCCTGCCGCCGGTCTGAACGGATCAGTTCGCGATGTCCGCCCCGCGCTCGGCCAGCAGGCCGCGCAGCAGCGAGCGGTGGCAGCGCGATTCGTCCTCGCAGTAGCAGCCGACCGAAAACGCCGCCGTGTGCGACAGGGCGGCCAGCAGGTCGATGCTGCGGCTTGCATCGGCCTCGGCCATCTCGGACTTGTACTTGCGCATGAAGGCATTCCACTGCACAGGGGTTTCCGCCTCCTGGCCCAGCTTCATGGTCTCCGCGGAAGGCGCGAGATTGGGGTACCACACGTCATACCAGTCCTGCGATGCGAACTCGGTCTTCGGAACGCCGCGCGGCGGACGGCGCACGGTGCCGATGCGCAGGCCCTCTCCGGCCGTGCGCGGCGTGCCCAGGCGAACGATGCGGATGCTCATGCAGGGTCTCCTTTCTCTCTCAGTTGGCTTCAGGTGCCGACGATAGCGCCATCGCGCCGGCGGATCGCAAGCGTGGCCGAGCGCGGCCGCGCGCTGCCGGGCACGGTGCCGTCGGGCCAGGCGCTGTTGGGTGCGGCGCTGCCATCGTCGCGCGATTCGCCCGGGTGCTGGATGTTGACGAACAGCGTGCGCCGGTCGGGCGTCACCACGCAGCCCGTGACCTCGCTGCCACTCGGCGCCGTGAGGAAGCGCTTGATGCGGCCCGTGGCCGGATCGGCGCACAGCATCTGGTTGTTGCCGAGCGCGGCATAAGGCGGCTTGCCGATGAGCTGGCCGCTCATGTCGGTCTGGATCCAGAGCAGGCCGCCGCTGTCGAAATGCAGGCCGTCGGGGCTGCCGAAGACATCGGCGTCGTCCGATGGATAGCGCGCGCCGCTGCCCGCCTGCGCGGGATCGCCGGCCAGCGCGAAGTGGTCCCAGCCGAAGCTCGCGCTGCCGGCATCGCCGCCGTCCTCGCGCCAGCGCAGGATGCCACCGAAGAGGTTGCCGGCACGCGGGTTGGCCGCATCGGGCGCGGGCTTGCCCGGCTCGCCGCGCTGGCTGTTGTTGGTGAGCGTGACGTACACCTCGCCGGTCTGCGGATGCACTGCGATCCATTCGGGGCGGTCCATCTTGGTGGCGCCCACTGCGTCGGCGGCCAGCCTGGCGTGGATCAGCACCTCGGCCTGGCCGGCGAAGCCGCTGTCCGCGTCGAGGCCGTTGCGGCCGTGCACGAGTTCGAGCCACTGGCCGCGGCCGCCGGCATCGAAGCGTGCGGCATAGAGCGTGCCTTCGTCGAGCAGGCGGCTGTTGGCGGAAGCCCGGGAGCCGTCGCCGGCCATCGAGACCTTGCCGTGGCTCACGAACTTGTAGATGTATTCGAACCTGGCGTCGTCGCCCATGTAGACGACGACACGCCCGTCCCTGGCGAGCGTGCAGGTCGCGCTTTCCTGGCGCTTGCGTCCGAGCGCGGTGCGCTTGACCGGTTTGGCCGCGGGATCGAAGGGATCGATTTCCACCACCCAGCCGAAGCGGTGGGGCTCGTTCGGATGCCGGCTCATGTCGAAGCGTTCCTCGAAGCGCCAGTACTCCACCCACTGCGAGCCCGGCACCGTGCCGTAGCGGCGCTGCGCGGACGTGGCGTCCTTTGCCGCTTCCTTCGGCCCGCCGAAGTAGCCGTGGAAGTTTTCTTCGCAGCTCAGGTAGGTGCCCCAGGGCGTGACGCCCATCGCGCAGTTGGCGAAGGTACCGAGCACTTCGTCGCCGGCCGGATTGGCGGCGGTGCGCATCGGCGCCGCGCCCGCGGCGGGGCCGGCGATGCGCATGGGCGTCTGCCCGTGCACGCGCCGCGCGTAGGGCGAGGGCCGCACCTGGCGCCAGCCATCGCGCGTGCGGCGGATCTCGATGACCGAGACGCCCATCGCATGCAGCGACTTGCGCACCTTCTCGGCGATCCACTCCTTGCTGCCGTCGGCATGGAGCAGTTGCTCGTCGGTGTACTCGTGGTTCATCACGAGCAGGCCGCGGTCCGATGACGCGAGCGGAAAGAAGTGCATGCCATCGTGATGCATGCCGGCCTGCAGCGCCTGGTCGGCGGCGCTGTTGCTGCCGTCGGGCGCGAAGGCCGGCATGGGATGCTCCGCGATGCCGGTGGGCGTGCCCCAGGGATAGAGCAGCTGCCATTCGTATTCGGGCGGCACCACCACCGCATCGCGCAGCGACGCCGGCACCGCGGTGAAGCCGAGCACGGGCCGGGCCGGGCCGGCGGGCGCGCTGGTGCCCTGGGAATGGAGCAGCGCCACCACGGCGGCGGCACCCGATTGCAGAAAGATGCGGCGGTCCAGGGGCATGGGTCCAGGGGGTGTTGGGTAGGCGACAGGCGCCATCATCGCCGAGCGCCCGTGCCGGGCGATACTGGCGCGAAGACCGAAGGAGACACTGCCATGGCCGAGCGAATCGAATGGACCCGCCACCCCGACGGCGTGGTGCAACTGCAGCTTGCACGTGCGGACAAGATGAACGCGCTCGATCCCGCGATGTTCGATGCGCTGATCGAAGCGGGCGAGGCCCTGCGCGAAGACGCGGCGGTGCGCGCGGTGGTCATTTCCGGCCAGGGCAAGGCGTTCTGCGCGGGGCTGGACATGGCCTCCTTCGAGCGCATGGGGCAGGGGGCCGCCAGCGCGGTGCTGGGCGCGGCCGCGGGCGGCACCGACCTGTCCGCGCGCACGCACGGCATCTCGAACGCGGCGCAGTACGTGGCCATGGCCTGGCGCGAGGTGCCGGTGCCCGTCATTGCCGCCGTGCACGGCGTGGCTTTCGGCGGCGGCCTCCAGGTGGCGCTGGGGGCCGACATCCGCATCGTGGCGCCCGACACCAAGCTGTCGGTGATGGAAATCAAGTGGGGCCTGGTGCCCGACATGGGCGGCATGGTGCTGATGCGCGAACTCGCGCGCAGCGACGTGGTGCGCGAACTCACCTTCACGGGCCGCATCTTCTCGGGCGAGGAAGCCCTGCAGCTCGGCTTTGCCACGCGGCTGGCGGCCGATCCGCTCGCCGAGGCGCTTCAGATGGCGCACGGCATCGCGGTCAAGAGCCCCGACGCCATCCGGGCGGGCAAGCGCCTGCTCAATGCGGCGCTGTCGCACAGCGCGGCCGAGCTGCTGATCGCCGAATCGGTGGAGCAGCAGGCCTTGATCGGAAGCGCGAACCAGAAGGAGGCCGTGCAGGCCAACATCGAGCGGCGGCCGCCGCGATTCAGCTCGCCGGCCTGAGCCCCGCCCCAGGGAGGACCCCCAAAGGCCGGATTCCGGTCTTTTTTTTGCCTTTTTGGTGCAGAAAACAAGCAAATCGACACACCCAGCCGGCGGTATGTAAGAATTAAGTATCCTTGTAGGTGTGCGATCTCCACCACAAAGCTTCACTTTGTGTGAGGAAGGTCACGTCTCGCAAAGGAAAAAGGGCCGGGAAAGGTGGATGTCTTGGTCACATTCCCTAACAATTAATCCTTTTGATTGCGACGGCGCTCTGCATGTCGACCACTTTTTTCTGCAACCTCAGTTTGCCCGTGCTGGTGGGCGAGGATCGCTACAGGTACTTGCCCGTCGTCGCGGTGTTCCGCAGCATTCCGTTCGACCAGGTGGACGAGTGGGTGATGCATCCCGACGGCCAGCCGCGCAGCGATCGCGAATTGGCGGCAGAAGTGCTGGTGGAAATCCGCGAGCCGGCCGGCGGGAGCGTACGCAATGCGCCGCACTCCTTGGAGGTGGCCGATGTCCTCCAGTTGGACCGTGCGGCCGCCATCGTCGTAGCGACCTTTCTTGCAGCCTTGCCGCGCGCCTGACGAGCGCGGGAAACCGGCCGCACGCCCCGCCGCGACCCTGATGCGGGTTTTCAGTGCCTGCCGCGCGCATCCACCGGCCAGATCGCGACCAGCGTGTCGCCGTCGACCACATGGTAGGCGTCGTGCAGGTTGACGGTCGGGTCGCAATGCGGCGTGATGAACTCCACCCGGTCGCCGAGCGCGGGCCGCTGCCCGGCGCAGAACAGCTTGCCGTGCTCGTCGCCGAAGAAAGCGTAGCGGCTCGCCGGATCGGCACCGCGTGCCACCAGCGGCACGCCGCAGTCGGTGGCAAAGCACTTGGTGCCGCCGTCCACGGTGACCCATTCCGCCGCATTGGTGCTCACCACCGCCGTCTGGACGAACAGCGACACCTCGAACGGTGAAGGCTGCCCCGGGCTGCCCTGCAGCACCTGCGCATATTCCGCGTCCATGAACACGTAGGAGCCCGCCTGCAATTCGGTGAAGGCGTCCCGCTGCGCGTCGAGGTCGTGCGTGCCGGTACCCGCGCCCGTGACGATCTCGAAGTGAATGCCGCTGCGCTCGGCGTCCGCGACGATGCGCGCGATGGCTTCGCGCAGGCCGGCCGCGGCGGCGCTGCGCTGCTGCCGGTCGACGATGTGCTGCAGGTTGCCGGCGTAGGCCTGCAGCCCGCGCAGCTTCAGGCGCGGCTCGGCCGCAATGCAGCGCGCGAGCTCGAGCACCTGCGCCTCGCTGGCCGCGCCCGTGCGGTTGTAGCCGGCGCCGTAGTCGACCAGCACTTCGAGAGGATGCGGCAGGCCGAGCGTGGCGGCGGCCAGGTCGGCGGCATTGCGCGGGTCGTCCACCACCACCATCATTCCGCCGGGGCCGGCCAGCCTGGCCAGCCTGACCACGCGCGCGATCTTGCTCGGCGTGACGGCCGGCGAGGTGATCAGCACGTCCGGAATGCCGGCCCTGACCATGACCTCGGCCTCGCCCAGCGTGACGCAGCTCACGCCGATGGCACCCGCGGCCACCTGGCGGCGCGCGATCTCCACCGACTTGTGCGTTTTCACATGCGGCCGCAGGCCGACGCCACGCGCCTTGGCAAAGGCGGCCATGCGCTCGATGTTGCGCGTCAGCGCGCCAAGATCGAGCAGCAGCGCCGGCGTGTCGAGCGACTGCCGACCGCCGGCAATTCCGATCAGCGGTTTGTTGACTTGTGAATCAGGAAGCATGGGAAACCTTTGCGGGGCGCGCGCCGGCGCGATGAACGAATGGCGAAATGATCGCACCGAAAGGCCTTCGGCGATGCGTCGTCAGTCGTCCTGCGCCGGCAGCCGATGCGCCGGGCGCCGCAGCGCCAGCCACCAGAAGAGTCCCGCGTTGACGGCCCAGCCTCCGGTCAGCAGGAGCAGTGCGGTCCGCGCCACGCCCGGCGCAAGGTCGAGCGTCAGCAGGGCGAGCGACCATGGCAGGGCCCCGGCGATCGCCACCAGCATGGCCATCTCGCTGTCCGGAAAGGCCGCGCTCGAAACAACGCACACCACGCCCGCGGCCGTATAGGCGAGTGCGCCGACGCGCCACCAGGAAGGAAAGATCGGTCGGGTGTCCATGGTGTGCATGGTGCAACGATTGCAGAGGGCGCAGGCATGCCGCGACAGCCGCCCGCGCGAAGCGATGTAAGCCTTCAGGCGATGGCGGGCGCTACCGGAGCGGGTGGAAGAACGGCTTCGATGGCGAGCGCCAGCGCGAGCAGCGCACTGTCCGATCCGGCCGGGCCTGTCAGTTCCATTCCCGCGGGCAGGCTGCCGCGCGCGAGGCCCATCGGCAGGCTCAGCGCGGGCAGTCCCGCCATGCCGGCCGGACCCGTGTTGCGGATGTAGGCGGAGAAGGCCGATACCGGCCGGCCGCACAGCATGACCTCCACGTCTTCGCCGATGCGCGCCGCGCAGAGCGGGCTGGTCGGGAACACCAGCGCGGCGATGGCGTTCTGCGCGAAGCAGCGGCGATACGCCTCCTGCATGCGCGGGCGCAGCACGCCGAGCGCGTGGCGGTAGGCCGGCGTGCCGATCGCGCCCGGTCCGAACAGGCGCTCGAACAGCGGCCGGACGTCGGGGCTCACGACGGCATCGGCGAGTGCGCGGGCATCGAAGGGGTGCTCGTGGCGCGCGAAGTAGGCCTGCAGCGCAGGCAGGATCTCGTAGAGAGAGATCGACATGGAGCCCTGCTGGAACAGCGCGCCGGCTTCGCCCAGATCGCAGGGCACCAGCACCGCGCCAGCGCTGCGCAGCCGCTCGAGCGCGTCCTGCGCCAGTGCAGCCACCGGCGGATCGATCTCGTCCCAGAAGTAGCGCTGCGGCACGCCCAGGCGCACGCCAGCGAGCGGCGCCGGCGCCAGCCGCAGCGGGCCATCGGCGATGGCATGGTCGATCAGCACGCAGTCGTCCACGTTGCGCGCCATGGCGCCTGCGGTGTCGAAGGTGGGCGAGATCGGCACAAGTCCGTCCCCAGGCCAGCGGCCGATGGTGGGCCTGAAGCCGACCAGGCCGCACAGCGCGGCGGGCACCCGGACCGAGCCGCCCGTGTCCGTGCCGATGGCCGCGGGAACGGCGCGCATGCCGAGCAATGTTGCGTTGCCACCGCTCGAGCCGCCTGAAATGCGCGAGGGATCGAAGGGGTTGCGCGACGGGCCGAACGCGTGGTTGTGGCCGGTGACGCCTTGCGACCACTCGTGCAGATTCGTCTTGCCAAGCACCAGCGCACCCGCAGCCAGCAGGCGCTGCGTCACGCCCGCCGCGCGGCGCGGACGGTGGTCCGCCATCCACGGGCTGCCGGCGGTGGTGGGAAAGCCGACCACGTCGATGTTGTCCTTGAACGCGAGCGGCACGCCATGCAGAGGGCGCGCGCCGGCGGCAGGCCGGGGCGCTGCGTCGAGCGCCAAGGCCTCACTGCGAAGGCGCTGCGCGTCCTGGTGCAGCAGGCCACCGAGGGAGGCGGCTGCGGTACTGCGCCGCAGCAGCGCATCCACATAGTCTGCGGTGCGGAGCTCGCCTCGCGCCATCTGCTCCGCGGCTTCGCGGGCGGAGAGATCGGTGAGCGCATGGATTCGGTTCATGGAGGATTCAAATTGGGGCAGAGGCCATGCGGGAGTGCATGTTCCGGGCCAATTCGCCGCCCCGGAGGCCGTAAAACCGCCTGAAATGACGTGGCATGGATACTGCTTAAAGAGTTTTTTGTATCCATGAGGCCTTCCACATGTCTTTCAAGTCCTTGCGTTTCCTGACTCTCGCCGCAGCGTCGATGGCGCTTCTTGCGAGCCTGCCGGCATCCGCTGCGGAGAAGGTGTCGCTGCGCCTCAAATGGCTGGCGCAGGCGCAGTTCGCCGGCTTCTACGTGGCCAAGGCCAAGGGCTTCTACGACCAGGGTGGCCTCGACCTGACGATCAATCCGGGCGGGCCCAATCTCAACGTCGAGACCCTCGTCGCCTCGGGCAACGACACCTTCGGCCTCGCCGGCGGCACGGAGACGGTGCTGCTGGCGCGCGAGAAAGGCCTGCCGCTGGTGTGCATCGGCGTCACGGTGCAGACCACGCCCTTCACCTATGTCACCTACAAGGATTCGGGCATCACCCAGGTGAAGGACTTCGCGGGCAAGAAGGTGGCCACGTGGTTCACCGGCACGCAGTACACGCTCTATTCGATGCTCGCTTCGGCCGGCATGAAGCAGGGCGACCTGACCATCGTGCCGCAGTCGGGCTCGATGGCGCCTTTCGTCGAGAAGCAGTTCGACGTGGCCGCCGCCACCTACTACAACGAACTCAACGTGCTCAAGGCGCAGGGCCTGGGCGACAAGCTCACGCTCATCAAGCCCGATGACTACGGCGTGATCGTGCAGCAGGACACGGTGCTCGTGTCCGAGAAATACCGCAACGAAAAGCCGCAGCAGGTGCAGGCCTTCATGAACGCGACCATCAAGGGCTGGAAGTACGCGCTGCAGAACAAGAAGGAAGCCATCGACATCGTCATGGCCGCATCGCCCAGCCTGAACCGCGCGCACCAGGAAGCGATGCTCGACGAGTTCGAGAAGCTCGTGAAGGCCGGCAAGGGCACGACCGACGGCATCCTCGCCATCGACCTGCCGACGGTCGAGAAGATGCAGACCCAGTTGGTGGGCTACAAGGCGCTGAAGGCGCCGGCCGACCTGTCGAAGGCCTACGACCCGAGCTTCTGGACGCAGGTGCCGGCCACCGACAAGAAGTTCTGAGCCGCCGCACGATCATGAAGTTCATGCCTCACGAAGTGATGCCGCCCGCCGCCGCAGGCACGGCCGCACCGCCGATGCTCGAACTCGTCAACGTGTGGAAGCGCTTCGGCGACGGCCAGGCGCAGACGGTGGCGGTGTCCGGCGTCGACCTGCGGATCGCGAAGAGCGAGTTCGTCACGCTCGTGGGCCCTTCGGGTTGCGGCAAGTCGACGCTCTTCAACATGATTGCGGGGCTGCTGCCGCCCGACGACGACGGATCTCTGCTGTTCGGCGGCACGCCGCAGCGCGACGGCCAGCTGCTGGGCAAGGTGTCGTTCATGCCGCAGCGCGACCTGCTGTTTCCGTGGCGCACCGTGCTGGACAACGCCATCCTCGCGCTCGAAGTGGAGGGCGTGCCGCGCAAGGAGGCGCGCGAGCGTGCGCGCGCCATGCTGCCGGAGTTCGGCCTCACCGGTTTTGCCGACCACTACCCGCACCAGCTCTCGGGCGGCATGCGCCAGCGCGTGGCGCTGATGCGCACCTTCCTGTTCGAGCGCGATCTGCTGCTGCTCGACGAGCCCTTCGGTGCGCTCGACGCGCTCACGCGCAGCCGCATGCAGCACTGGCTGCTCGAGATCTGGGCGCGCCATCGCCGCACGGTGCTCTTCATCACGCACGACATCGACGAAGCCATCGTGCTCGGCGACAGGGTGCTGGTGATGACGGCGCGGCCCGGCACGGTCAAGAGCGAGACGGTGGTCGACCTGCCGCGCCCGCGCGATCCGTCGATCGTGCTGTCGCCGGAGTTCATCGGCCTCAAGCAGCGCCTGCTCGCGGAGATCGAGGAGGAAAGCCGCAAGACCTTCGCCCAGGAGGAGCGCGCCTCGTGAGCTTGCCGATGCAACGCATGCTGCGCTCGCCCGTGCTGGCCTTCGTCGGGCTCGCCGTCGTCTGGGAGATTGCGGTGCATGCCTTCGCGCCTTCGCCTCGCTACCTGCCGGCGCTGAGCGCGATTGCGCAGGACGCGTGGTCGGTGTGGCCGCAGCTCCTGCGCGGCTTTGGCCGCACGCTGCTCGAAACCGTGCTGGGCTTCGCGATGGGCGCGGTGTTCGGCTGCCTCTGCGGCACCGTGTTCACCTACTCGCGCTGGATGGAGCGTTCGGTGTTTCCGCTGTTCGTGGTGTCGCAGACCGTGCCGGTGGTGGCCTTCGGTGCGTTGATCGTCATCTGGTTCGGCAACTCGCTGCTTGCCAAGGTGATGACCGCGTTCTTCCTCACCTTCTTCCCGGTGACGGTGAACACCTTGCGCGGCCTCAAGTCGTGCGACCCGCAGCGCATTGCGCTGATGAAGAGTTTTGGCGCCGGTCGCTTCGTCATGTTCTTCAAGCTGGCCGTGCCCTCGGCGCTGCCGCAGATCATGGTGGGCCTGCGCGTGGCCATCGGCCTGAGCCTGATCGGCTCGGTGGTGGGCGAATGGTTCGGCGAGACCGTGGGTCTGGGCGTGATGCTGATGGAGGCGATGAACGCCGACCTGGTGCTGCGCCTGTGGGTCGTGATGTTTGCCTGCGGGCTGATGGGGGCGCTGCTCTACGGCGCGCTCACTTTCGTGGAAAGGAGGCTCGTATGGTGGCGCAGCGAAAGCTGAGCGCATCGCCCGTGGTGCCGGTGGTGCTGAGCGTCATCGTGCTGCTCGCGGTGTGGGAAGGCGCGATCCTGCTCTTCAGGATTCCGCCCTTCGTGCTGCCGAGCCTGGGCGCGATCGTGCAGCATGCCTTCACCGACACCGGCCGTCTCATGGCGGCGTTGCTGGCCACGCTCGGCGAGGCGCTTGGCGGCTATGCGCTGGGCAGCGTGCTCGGCCTGCTGGTGGCGGTGGCGCTGCTGCTCGCGCCGCCGCTCGAGCGCGTCGTGATGCCGCTGGCCGTGGCCGTGAACGCGGTGCCGACGGTGGCCTATGCGCCGCTGTTCCTGATCTGGTTCGGCCTTGGCGCCGCATCGAAGATCGCACTGGTGGCGCTGGCCGTCGGCTTCGCGATGCTGGTCAACGCGCTGCATGGACTCAAGCAGGCCGACCTGGCCGCCGTGAACCTGATGCGCAGCTTCGGCGCGGGGCCGCTCAAGATCGTGTGGCGGCTGCGCCTGCCGGTGGCGATGCCGTCGGTGGTCACGGCGCTGCGCATCGGCGTGCCGCGCAGCATGATCGTGGCCATCGTCGGCGAGATGCTCGGCGCCTATGCGGGGCTCGGGCGAATGATCTATGAATCGACCCAGCAGGTCGACCTGCTGAGCGTGTGGTCGGCGGTGCTGATCGCTTCGGTGGCGAGCATGGTGTTCTACGGCGTGCTCGTCTGGATCGATCAGAAACTGGTGTGGTGGCGTTGATGATGACGAAGACGAATCCCGCGGCCTATCCGGCGACCGAAGCCGCGCTGCGCGTGCAGCTCGCGGCCTGCTACCGGCTGGTGGCGCACTTCGGCATGGACGACCTCATCTACAACCACATCTCGGCGCGCGTGCCGGGGCCGGCGCATCACTTTCTCATCAATCCCTACGGGCTGCTGTTCTCGGAAGTGACCGCTTCATCATTGGTGAAGATCGATCTCGACGGCAACAAGGTGGACGATACCGATGCAGAGGTCAACCAGGCCGGCTTCGTGATCCACAGCGCCATCCACGCGGGACGGCCCGACGCGCTGTGCGTGCTGCACACCCACTCCGAGGCCGGCACCGCGATCGCGGCGATGCCCAACGGCCTGGCACCGCTGAGCCAGTTCGCGATGCGCTACCAGGGCCACACGGCCTTCCACGACTACGAAGGCGTGGCGCTGGAGACCGGAGAGCGCGAGCGGCTGGTACGCGACCTGGGCCCGCACAGCACGCTGGTGCTGCGCAACCACGGCATCCTGACCGTGGGCCGCACGATCCCCGAGGCCTTCATCCTCATGTACTACTTCGAGAAGGCGGCCAAGGTGCAGCTGCTGGCCCAGGGCGGACTCGCGCCCGGCGAAGCGCTGGTGCTTCCGCAGCCCGAGGTGAGTGCGCTGGCCGCGCGCCAGTTCACCGAATTTGCCGGCGACATCCTGCCGCCCGGCACGCGCGAATGGCCTGCGTTCCTGCGCATGCTGGAGCGCACCCAGCCGGACTACAAGCTCTGAGGCTTGCTTCATTTTTTCTTCAATCCCGCAGACACGTTTCCTCCCATGCAACTCGAGAATCTCACCTCATTCATCGGCACCGAAGTGAAGGGCATCGACCTGCGCGAGCCGGTGAGCGACAGCGACTTTGCCGTGCTGCGCGATGCGCTCAACCAGCGATCGCTGCTGCTGTTCCGCGGCCAGCGCATCAACGAATCGCAGCACGTCGCGTTCTCGCGCCGCTTCGGCCCGCTGCTGGGCCATGTGCTCACCCAGTTCCTGAAGAAGGAGCATCCCGAGGTGTACGTGCTGTCCAACGTGTCGGAGAACGGCAAGCCCATCGGCAACCACAAGGAGGGCTGGAACTGGCATTCCGACCTCTCGTACAAGGCCGAGCCCTCGATGGGCGCACTGCTCTACGCGCTCGAAGTGCCGCCCGTGGAAGGCGACACCTTCTTCGCCTCGATGCATGCCGCCTACGACGCGCTCGACGACGGCATGAAGGCGCGCATCCGCCACCTCACGGCCACGCACAGCTACGCCAACTACTATGGCAAGGCCTTTGCAGACCGCAACCCGCTCACGCCCGAGCAGCTCGCCGCCACGCCCGACGTGGTGCATCCGCTGGTGCGCACCCATCCCGAGACGGGCCGCCTGTCGCTCTACGTGGGCGAGGACGTCGTCAAGCAGATCGACGGCTTGCCCTCGGAAGAAAGCGCCGCGCTGCTGGCCGAGCTCAATGCTCACGCCATCTCGCCCGAGTTCAGCTATCGCCACAAGTGGCTCGCCGGCGACCTGCTGATCTGGGACAACCGCTGCACCATGCACCGCGCCACACCCTACGACGACACGGCCTACCGCCGCGTGATGCACCGCACCACCGTGGCCGGCGACCGTCCCTTCTGAAGCGGCAATGGCAAGCGGTCCGGCGGCATCTCCCGACGACAACCACAAGAAAGAAGACATGAGCATGGAACCCGACGAATCCGATACCACCCAGCCCGCGGCGCTGCGCGGCCGTGACCGGCAGCGCGTGAAAGGCGGCGCCACGCTGTCCGACGAGCTCAAGGACACGCTCGAAGACCTGATCGTGAGCGGCGTGCTCAAGCCCGGAACGCGGCTCGACGAGGCCGAATTGTCGGAGCGCTTCAAGGTGTCGCGCACGCCCGTGCGCGAGGCGCTCAAGGCGCTGGCCGCCACCGGCCTGGTGGACCTGCGCAGCCGGCAAGGCGGCGTGTGCGTGGCGCGCATCTCGCTGCCGATGCTGATCGAGATGTTCCAGATGATGGCCGTGATGGAAGGCCTGTGCGCCAAGTTCGCGGCGCGCCGCGCCACCGAGGCGCAGAAGGCGCGCATGGGCGGGCTGCACGACGAGCTCACGAGCATTCTTGCTTCGGGCGACCACTCGCGCTTCTACGACGTGAACCAGGATTTCCACGACGCGCTGTACGAGGCCTCCAACACCCACTACCTGGCCGAGCAGACGCGCGCACTGAGAAAGCGCGTGCGCGTCTACCGGCGCTACGTGACCTTCCAGCCCGGCCGCATGACGGCCACCATCGGCGAGCACGGTGCCATCCTCGACGCGATCCGCCGAAACGATCCGAAGTCCGCATTCAACGCCGCCATCGATCACGTGAGCCTGCTCGAGGACGACATCGTCGACCTGATCGCGGCGCTGTCCGAGCAGGACGCCGGCGCGAGCTGACCCACCTCTCCAACCTATTTCCCCGATCGCATCCCAGGACCCGAACCCATGAAACTCGAACTCGAAGGCAAGACCGTTCTCATCACCGGCGCCTCCAAGGGCATTGGCCTTGCAGCCGCGCACGCATTCGCCGCCGAAGGCTGCCACCTGCACCTGGCCGCGCGCGACGGCGTCGCGCTCGCGGCCGCGAAGGAAGAGATCGAGAAGATCTATCCGATCAACGTGAAGGTCCATCCCATGGACCTGGCGGCGGCCGGCGCCATGAACCAGCTCGCCGAGGCGGCAGGCCACGTCGACATTCTCGTGAACAATGCGGGCGACATTCCCTCGGGCCCGATCGAGTCGCTCGACTTCGCGGCCGTGCGGCGCGGCTTCCAGCTCAAGGTGCTGGGCTACATGGAATTGAGCCAGATCTACTACGCACGGATGAAGGCCGCGGGCGGCGGCGTCATCGTCAACGACATCGGCAATTCCGGCGAGAACTGGGACGCCAACTACATCGCCGGCTCCACCGGCAATGCCGCCGTCATGGCCTTCACCCGCGCGCTCGGCGGCGTGAGTCTGGACGACGGCATCCGCGTGGTGGGCGTGAACCCCGGCCCGGTGGCGACCGACCGCATGGTCAAGCTCATGAAGCGCCGCGCGCTCGACACCCATGGCGACGAAGGCCGCTGGGAAGAGCTGTTCGACAACTACCCCGGCGGCCGACCGGCCACGCCCGAGGAAGTCGCGGAACTGATGGTGTTCCTGGCTTCGCCGCGCGCGGGCTACATCACCGGCACGGTGGTGACCATCGACGGCGGCATTGCGGCACGCGGCTCGATCATCAAGACCAGCAAGAAGGTGATCGAGGCCGAGCAGGCCCGGAGGATTGCGGCATGAATGCGGCGCTGAACCCCGTGGCGGTCGTGCCTTCGGTGACCAGCGATGCGGAAACCCGCAACCAGTACTTCGACCGCCTGTTCACCAACCCGGACCTGATGTGGCTGGGCCAGAACACCAACCACTTTCCGCTGCATCCCGCCGTGCGCAAGGCGCTGCACGGCGCCATCGACGACGAGAGTTTTCACGCCTATGCGCCGCCGCTGGGCATGGAAGCGCTGCGCGCAGCCATCGTGGCCGACCTGGGCGTGCCGGATCAATCGGCGGTGGTGACCGACGGCGCGGTGTCTGCGCTGGCGCTGGCCTGCCGTGCCTTTTGCAAGGAAGGCAGGGGCTTCGTCACCACCGACCCCGGCTGGAAATGGCCGCTGCAGTTTGCGGCCAAGGCCGGCTCTGTGGTGACCGAGATTCCGATCTACGGGCCCGAGTACGGCTTCAAGCTCTCGGCCGACGCGCTCGCTGCATCGACCGACGAGAACACCGCGGTCATCTACCTGGTGGACCCGAACAACCCGCTCGGCACCACCTACACCGAAGACGAGATCCGTGCGTTTGCAATGCGTGCTCGAGAAGTCGGCGCCGTGCTGATCCACGACTGCACCTACCGCGACTTCGCCGACAGCCATACGCTGGCTTCGCGCTTCTATCCCGAAGGCACGGTGACCATCGTGAGCTTCTCGAAGTGGCTGGGCCTGGCCGGACTGCGGCTGGGCGCGCTCGTCGCCTCGCCCGAATTGCTCGCACGCATCCTGCCGCACTCGCAGGCGCCGCTGGGCGCCAGCGTGCTCGCGCAGCACGCGGCCATCGCAGGCCTTGCCGTGAAGGATGAGTGGATGGCCGATGTCATTGCGCAGCAGCGCGAGAACCAGCGGATGATCGTCGAGGCCTTCGCAAAACTGCCGGGCTTCGAGGTGCCGGTGTTCCCGTCGCAGGCCAACTTCATCGTGGTCGAGTGCAGCGGCGCAGGCGTGACGCCCGAGGCGCTGGTCACCGCGCTGGGCGAGCACGACATCATGGTGCGCCAAGGCACGTACCACACGCCGCGCTTCGGCCATCGCTTCGTGAAGATCTCGACCACCGTGCCCAAGGCATGGGCGCAGGCCTTGTGCGACGTGCTGCCGCAAGCCGTGGAGCGTGCGCGCAGCCTGCCCGCCACCGCGGCGCTTTTCTGAGGGGACGCCATGAGCTTCGCCACCACCGCGGACGGTCTCCGCCTGTACTACGAAACCGCCGGCAGCGGCACACCCATCGTGTTCGTGCACGAGTTCGGCGGCGACCATCGCAGCTGGGAGCCGCAGATGCGCTACTTCTCGCGCCGCCACCAATGCGTGACCTTCGGCGCGCGCGGCTACCCGCCCTCGGACGTGCCGAAGGACATGGAAAGCTACTCGCAGGCCATTGCCGCGGACGACATCGCCGCCGTCATGAATGCGCTGCAACTGCCGCGCGCGCACATCGTCGGCCTTTCGATGGGCGGCTTCGCGACGCTGCACTTCGGCCTGCGCCACAGCGGGCGCGCGGCGTCGCTGGTGATTGCCGGCGCGGGCTACGGCGCCGAGAAGGAACACGAAGAATATTTCCGCGGCGTCTCGCTGGAAGTGGCGAAGCAGTTCGAACTGCAGGGCGCGGAGCGTTTCGCACGCACCTATTCGCTCGGCGCGAGCCGCGTGCAGTTCCAGAACAAGGACCCGCGCGGCTGGCAGGAATTTGCGACCTGGCTCGGTCAGCACGACGCGGTCGGTTCGGCCAACACCATGCGCGGCGTGCAGGCGCGGCGTCCGTCGATCTACGACCTGGAGGCTGAGCTGCGCGCAATGGGCGCGCCTTCGCTGGTGGTAGTCGGTGACGAGGACGATCACTGCCTGCAGCCCGGCATCTTCCTCAAGAAGACCATTCCGGCCTGCGGTCTGGCCGTGATGCCGAAGACCGGCCACACGCTCAACCTGGAGGAGCCGGCCGCGTTCAACGGCTTGCTGGCGGAGTTCTTCGCGCAGGTCGAGGCCGGCCAGTGGAAGCCGCGCGATCCGCGCGCTCTGCCCAGCCAGATCATGAAGACCGACTGATGGCGCAGGCAACGTCGCAGCAGGCACCGGCCGCGTGCCGCGTCAATGCCGACCGTCTCTGGCAGCGGCTCATGGCGCTCGCGCGCTGTGGCGCCACCGCCGGGGGCGGCGTCGATCGGCAGGCGCTCAGCGCGGAAGAGGTCGAGTCCTGGCACGTGATGATCGGCTGGGCCCGGGCGGCGGGACTGGAACCCGCGACCGATGCAGCGGGCAATCTCTTCATTGCGCTGCCCGGCCTCGATCGAGAGGCGCCGCCGGTGCTCGCGGGCAGCCATCTCGACAGCCAGCCCGGCGGCGGCCGCTTCGACGGCGTGTACGGCGTGCTCGCGGCGCTCGAGGTGCTGACCGTGCTCGCGGAGCAGGGCGTCCGTCCGCCGATGGACATCGCCTGCGTGGCGTGGATGAACGAAGAGGGTTCGCGCTTCGCGCCCGGCATGATGGGCTCCGAAGCTTTCGCTGGCGTCCGCACCCTCGAGGCCGTGCGCGCGGCGCGCGATGCCGACGGCGTCCCGGTGGCCGAGGCACTCGATGCCTTGCATGCTGCGTTCCCGTCGCTGCGGCGCAGGCCGCTTGGCTTTCCGTTGAAGGCCTATTTGGAAGCGCACATCGAGCAGGGCCCGGTGCTCGAGGCGGAAGGCCGGGTGATCGGCGTCGTCACCGGCATCCAGGGCAAGAAGACATTCGACGTCGTGATCGATGGCGAGCGGGGCCACGCGGGCACGCTCGACATGGCCGGCCGGCGCGACGCGCTCGCCGCCTTCGCGCGCATCGCAGCGGCGTGCTACAGCGAGATCGGCGGGCACGACGATGCGGTGAAGTTCACCATCGGACGGCTCCAGGTCGAGCCGAATGCGCCCTCGGTGGTGCCCGAGCGCGTCACGCTGCGCATCGATCTGCGCCATCCCGACAACGGCGTACTCGACCTGCTGGGCCAGCGGCTGGTCGCGCTCTGCGGCATGCATGCCGCGCCTTGCAGGGCCACGGCGACCCGGCTGGTCGATGCGCCATCCAATGCCTTCGATCCCGCGCTGCAGGCGGCCATTGCAGCCGCGGCGCAACAGCTTGGGGAACCGCACATGCCCATTCTTTCCGCCGCGGGCCACGACGCGCGCCATATGGCGGCGCTGTGCCCGAGCGCGATGATCTTCATTCCCTGCCGCGGCGGCGTGAGCCATGCGGAGCACGAGTGGGCCGAGCCGGCGCATGCGGCGGCCGGTGCCGATGTGCTGCTGCGCGTGCTGCTGCCGTTTGCGGGTTGCGGGGAGGGCGCTTGAAGAGGAACGAGCCGATCACCGACATGGCGGACCTGCCGGCGCAGCGGCCCTCGGTGCCCGCGACCGCTGCGCAGGCCCGGGCACGCTACTTCAACTCCGGCAATGCATTCAACGTGAAGCTGCCCGAAGTGCCCGCACGGCTCTTCGCGCCACCGCACGCAGATGCGTTCGGCGTTTTCGATTGCGACCAGTCCGAAGCGATGGGCTGCGGATTTGCGGCCACCACGCCGCTCATGCTCGCGCGCTACATGCGCGTTGCGCCCGGCGAGGCGCTGCCGCTCGATGTGGACGCCACCGGCTCGGTCTGGTACGTGATTTCAGGGAGCGGGGAGCTTGGCGGCATGGCCGAAGATCTTGCATTCGGCGCGGGCGACGTGTTCCTGCTGCCCGCGGCACAGGGCTATCGGCTCAGCGCCGGTCCCGCAGGCGCATTGCTGTGGACCGTGGGCAACGAGCCGCAGTTGGCCTTCGACGGGTCGCAGCCACCTGCGGCTTCGAGCGCGCCTATCGATGCAGTGCACTATCCCGCCGACGAGATTGAACGGCAGTTCGAGCTGATCTTCTCGATGGCCACGGGCGATGCAACCTCGGGCCGCGCGCTGATTTTTTCGTCCGACCGGCAGGAGGCCGCACGCAACCTGACGCCCACGCTGACCTTGAGCTTCAACACCCTGGAGCCGCATACGCACCAGCGATCGCACCGCCACAATTCCGCGGCCGTCACGCTGGTGGTGCGGGGCGAGGCATGCCATTCGATGGTCGGCGGAGTGCATTGCCCATGGATGCCATGGGCGACCCTTGTCACGCCACCGGGCGCGCCGCATTCGCATCACAACGCGGGCATGAAAGGCGCGCGCTTCCTGATCGTGCAGGACGGCGGATTGCACTATCACGCGCGGACCATGGGCTTCGAGTTCCTGGAGGCCGTGGCCTAGGCGAGCGCGGCCCGCACCGGGCCAGGCGATCAACCGGTCGGGTTGTGCGGGGAAGGAAGCGCGAAGGTGACCGAAGGCAGATCGGGACGCGGCCCGTAGGTCGATCCGAAGTAGCGCGCGGCAGCGCGTCCCAGATTCGTGATCTCGTGCACCGTTGCGCAGGGTGGCACCGGGCCTTGCTGCGGCGAGAACGCCACCTTGATGTATCCGGCATCCCGCAGGTCCTTGAGCCGGTCTATCTCAGACGGACTGTAGAACCGCGTTGGCAGCCGCGTCATGAGGATCTGCTTGAAAAGCGCATGCGCCACGTTACGTCTCCCGACCTGAGGGTGATTGGGGTGACAAGGGCGCGCATCGTCCCGCGTGCCGGTCCGGTTCCGGAAGATACCCCGGTCGACGCTGCCTATCGATTCCACGTTCGGCATAGGCCTGGGCATGCGGGTAGCGGGGAGCCGGCCCTCGAAAGCAGCCTTCTTCCTAGCGGGATCTGGGTGGGCTGGCGTTCTCCTGGGCCGGCGCCACGGCGCCGCTTGCAGGAACGTTGCCCGGCCCTTTCGATGGATCGGTGATGCCGTAGAAGAAAAGCACCGCCACGACGATGACCGCAATGACGGCCAGCAGGATCCACATCAGCCGGCGGCCGATGTCGCCTTGCTTGTGGTGCTCTTGTTTGGTAGCCATGGAACAGAGCCTGAACCCGCAAGGCGACGGTGCCATGTCGTTTTGGCGCCTCTTGCTGACGGTGGATTTCCTACGTTGCCTCGCGTCGGGGGAGCGTGGGACCACGGAGCAACAAAATGCCCGGAGGGGATCGAACACCGGGCCAGATCCCAATGAAATTGGGACTTTTGCGTTTCGGTGTCGGAAGATACCGGCAAAAGTACCTGCAAAGTGGAGGGCATGCAGTGTCAGTGCAAGTCGCGCTGCATGCACCTTTCAGTTCGAATGTCATACTCTCCGCCGATTCTCTAGAAAAATCAATGACTTAGGTTGATTTTCTGAAACTGTCCCACATAAAAGCCCACATAAAGCCGCAGTCCAGAAGAACTGCGGCTTTATGCTTTGTGCGTCCAGCATAGGTACGATTTTGGCGATGTGGACCCGCCCGTGAGTTGTAGGCAAAGTCTCAAGGCTCCTAGTGGGAATCGCGCGGGTGTGTGCAAGTTTGCCTGCTAGGAAACCTGCCGCAGCAGCTTCCATCATCACAGAGTACCTTCCAACCAAACTCGCAGGATGTCGCTCAAGTGATCGATGCCAGGGCCATCGATACAGAAGTGATTGATTGCGCCAACTTGATGATGCTGACCTCGCGTTCGAGCTCCTTCATCCGCTGGGCCTCGCTGGTCGTCACGCCTTCTCGAACGCCGTTGTCGACCTCGTCGCGCTTGACCCATTCGTTCAGCGTCTGCGGCACACAGCCGATCTTCGGTGCAATCGATTCGATCGCCGCCCACAGCGACGGGTACTCCCCACGGTGCTCTTGCACCATCCTCACCGCGCGCTCACGCACCTCGGGTGAGAACTTGTTCGACTTCTTCATGGCTCAATCCTCTCAGAGTGTTGAGCCTCCACAAATCCGGGGCGATTCAGTACGAAACCGGATCGACCGCGTACTCCAGAACTTGTTGCGCGGTCAGATGCACGGTTGCCTGACCACCTGGAATGTCGTGAGAAGCGTAGAAGCCGATATCAACTAAAGCCGATGGTCGTCAACGTTAGTATCCCAAGGCAAAACACCAGTGGCTTGGCTAGCGCAACCGTCATCCCGATAAAATGAAAGTTCAAGAAACTGCTATGAGGTACGAACCAAAACGCATTGGAGTCCACAAGGGCTGGGAGCGATTCTGGCGAACTGCCTGCAAGGGGAGCGATGGTGAGTTGGCATCCGTGCATGACGCCAACCGAAAAGCCAAGCTCATTGAATTCGTCGAGACTGGAGCAATCTCCGTTCCTGAGGAATTCCGGCACCAGAAGCTCCCCAGCGTCAATCCACCCTTTACTCGATGGGAGGGTACCGATCTCAGTATCTCTCTGAGAGGCTATGCCAACGAGAAGGAACTCTCGTTTGAGCGAATGATGAACGAGGGACGTCCAGATCTGAGTCTTGCAGGCAATGTATTTGCGGCGTACTACCTCTCTCAGATCGGCCGGTTGCACACAGAGATTTGGTTTCCCACACGATTCGGTCGCCGGTTCAACGATCTCTCAGCATTCGACATTCCTTACACAGCACTAGGCATGGTGCTGGACGCTCAGCCGAGGGCTGAAAAGCTTGCGCTCGCGCAACTCGCCGCCTATCGAGACGGTAGATTTAGCGACGCGGTGTACTACCCCATCTTCATTTATATCTTCCGCATCCTCGCCAGCTACTTTGACCAGCCGGATATTGACGTGACTGGGGATGCGCAGAAGGACGAAGTGACCCAAGCCCTCTTCGCGCTTTGGCGTACTCCAGATGCGAATCAGTTGGTCGACGTATGCCTGGACACGCTGGATCAGCACACACATCGCTGTCATGTGGGCGATGCACGTCACTTCTACGAGTTCGAAGATTGCCATTGGATCCGTCTGCCCATCGAGATCTGGCTGACGTTTTGCCTTCGCGAAAAGCTGGGCCTGCAGAACCCCGTGCTGGATCATCCGTTGATGCCGAAGATGGATTACCGTGAACTCCGGCAGGTTGGTTGGAGACCGAGTGCCCTCATTCAGCGCGTGTACGACCGCATGCTGCAAGAAGGCATGGACGAAGATCAGGTGCTGAGCGGCATCATGGCAAACGGATAGTCCTTCGTAGTCGATCGGATTCGTAGCGGCTGAGGCTGATTGCGAAGGCAGTTTGCGGAACGCTCGGGCACTCGTCCAATTTTCCATGCACATCAAACGTATGCGGTCAATTAACCACGCCCTTGTTGAGTGAACGATGAGCTGTGAGGCTACGTGTCCATGTAGAGCAACATGGACATGTAGAGATGACAGAGCAGTACGCAGAGTTGAGAAGCCGGTTGGTTGTGGGACGCAAGAGTGACGGTCGCGGCGTCTACGACGAAGCTGCCAAGAAGGAATTGATCATTGCCTGCCTCAAGCCGGGAGTGTCGGTGGCACGCATGGCGATGGAGCACGGTGTCAACACAAACCTTCTGAGGACGTGGATCACGGCTTACCAGCGGCGAAGTGCCCAGGTGCCGACAGGTGACATCGCGCGAACGCACGATGCAGCATTCGTTGCTGTACACGTCGAGGGTGAGCAAGATCTGCCTCATCGCGAGTGTGCAGTGGCTGCGCCCGCGATGGCCCACGCACCTGCTACGGCAGTGGCGGTGATCCCGGATGACAGCCCCTTGGCGGCGGCACCGATCCCGATGGTCGGGTTGCAGGTGCGCCTGCCCAACGGCGTGCAGCTCGATCTCGGTGAGACGAGCTTGCAGCAATTGCCGACGCTGGTGCAAATGTTGAGCCGACTGCCATGTTCCGCTTCGACGAAGGGCTGAAGGTCTACCTGCACCGCGAGCCCGTGGACTTCCGGCTGAACATCAACGGCCTGGCCGTGCTGGTAGAGCAGGCACTGGGCCTGGACCCGTTCGCCTCGTGCGCCTACGTGTTCAGCAACCGCCGGCGCGACCGGGTAAAGATCCTGGGTTGGGAGCGCAACGGCTTCTGGCTGTTGCTCAAGCGTCTCGAGAAGGACAGGTTCGTCTGGCCCTCGGCCGAGGCGGTTTCTTAGAGCAGATGTTGCTGATGCGGCGGCTGGATTGACGCGTCTCGGCATTGCCACTGACTCCCAGATGGGATCGTTCTACCTTCGATACGACGGACCATTGTCAAGTGAGAACACGGGTTTCGTGCTGCTAGATGTTGCTGGTGCACGACCTCAGGAATCCATCGAGGCTTCCACAGCATTGGTCCGTCGCAAGTTCGGCTGGCCAGAGCGATATGTGGTTCTGACTAGCTTTCTGGGCGGGGGCGTGATGGTCTACGATATTTCGACCGAACAGGTCTACGGCGTCGACTTTGAAGGCGGCGACGCTCTGCTGAAGAACGGCCAGCTCGAGCCTCGCTACCCGTCGTTCCTAGAGTTTCTGCGCTTCTTCTTTGGCGACGCATCAGCTATCGTCTGAGGCCTGCATGCGGCCAGGAGCGGAAGTTCGTCATGACCTTCCAGTTTTTGGTCAGCGAAACGGTCGACGCGGCAGAATAATCGACTCAATGGTGCTGGAAGGAGTTCGCATGTTTAGCGTCGGCCGCGACTACACCCGGGACGAAATTTACTCGAAGGTGGGTGGAAGCAAACAATCCTATTTGCCTACGAAGAACGGGTCGGTAGTTGCCGCGTGCCTCACGCACGGACTGAACCCGCAGGCTCCTCGTGTAATCCTGTGCGGGCGAGGATCCAGAATTGAACCCGCTGGCGAGCTGCTTGCGCAACAGCCTGATGCCATTCCCGTATTCCTGAAGCGGGACGTGAATCGCTGGGAGTACCAAGGTAATTTCAAGGCGACTGCCTCATACACCGCTGGGCTGGAGTTCGATGGCTACGTATCGGGCTCGGGCCGACCGCATTCCGAGGTTTCGCGCGTTGTGGTAATGAGCGATGTTTGACTCATACGTCGAGTTCGATGCACCTCAGGAGGATCGGGGCCTGACCTTTATCGGAAGGCCCAAATCCTGAGCTGCTATCTGCCGTAGTGTCCGTGCGCAGACCGCATCCGGCCAGAACCGGGGGGCGTCACCCCGTTACGGTTCCAGAGAGTCCGTCTTTGTAGGAGATCCGACCGTTGGTACAGTCGCGCTCGGTGCGGCACTTGAAAGGCCTCGCTCCAGTACAAGAATCACCGAGGAATGCAAATGTTTGGTTTTCTGAAGGGGCGAAGGACGCAAGCGACAACGAGTTCCGGCGAAAAGACCGCAGACGCGGCTCCGGTTGCGCAGGGCCTAGACTTGACTCTCCTGGTTCCCCTCATCAAGGTGGTGGAACTGGATGACCCTTCGACGGCCGTCTTGACGCTCTCTCACGACGACTCCCCAGTGACGAGGCCGTTCGCGGCAGACCTGATTGTCATGTATGCAGTCGACCTACCGACCCACTTTCAGTTTGTCTCCTATGGGGACCTGAAAAATGCCTCGATGACGCAAGAGGAACTACATTCCCTGGCCCTTCGGAATTTGCCGACGCGGGTACCGAAAATCGAGCTTCATGGGCAGCCATCTAGATACATGGTGACCGCCGGCGGGAACCTTGAGGCGACATTGCTCCTTCTGGATTCAATGTGGGAGCAGTTCGAGGAGCAAATGCCCGGAGAGCTACTTGCGGTTGCGCCCGCCCGAGACTTGTTGTTCGTGTCGGCATCTGGATGGGACGGTGCACTGTCATTCATGCAAGAAATGGCGAGCAGAGACCTTCCCGAAAAGAGGTACGCGCTGTCGAAATGCGTGTTCGCCCGCCGCGGCGGAATATGGGTTCCCCACGCTCTTGCTGGATGAACCGAGGTCAGACCGTCTACGCAGATTGCCTAACCCGGCGTCCATGTATGGACATTCCCAATGACCATCCAGCTACCCGCTATCTACCGCGTTTTCATCGATACGAACGGACTGTTTGAGGGCTTCGCTGTCTTGTCGGATGAGGAACACTACGTGATCCTCTGGGGCGAAGATGAGGTGGCCACCGCCAATTCAGAGATGGACGTGGATGTGTACGCGCCGGGGTTCGTGGCATTCGCTGGGAACGGCGGTGGTGAAATCTACGCCTTCGACACGGTTGGCGCCGTCTTCATGCTTCCGATGATCGGCATGGGGCCAGAAGCAGCAATCAAGGTGGCTGACGACTTTCTCGAACTTGCGCGGGTTTTTAAGCGGGCAGTGACGTCGGGCAAGTACCCGTGAAGGCTGCATACGGCCAGGACCCGGCATTCACGTGCACCGCCTAACAACGTAGGAAATCATGGACCGTGAGGACATCTATTGCCGGCTCGTCGAAACTGCTGAGCGATACGGAGCTGGAAATCCGCACAACCAGACATTCATCTCGTTGGCCAAAATGAGCCTTGTCCAAACATGAAGCGCCGGATTTCGCCTAGCCTGATTGCGCTTGGAGCTATCGTGGCCTTCGGCGTGGTGAGCGTGTTGATTGCCTTTGGCGCTGGCTGGCTTGGCTCGCGCCTAGAGGAGCGATGTCGAACCTATTGCGCGGCGCGAGCGAAGCAAGGTCAGATGGTGCCGATTTATCCCAAGACCATGACAGGCTCCCGCGATGGGGCCACCGAATGTGGCTGCCGATAGTCGCCCGTCGGCCATGACCAGTCGTTGGTACCGCAAGAGAAAATCAATCAGATAGCGGACGTTCAAGCCCTGCGACTACGGTTATCAAATGAATTCCGACAGCAAACGCAACGTTGCCAACATAATCATTCTTCTGGGTCTGGTCCCCGCCGTGTTGTGGCTAGGACTTTTCGCGATCAGTAGAGCACTGACCCCGTGGGCGGCCGCCGGCATCATCTGGCTCGGGGTTCCTCTGTGTTTTCTGAGCCTCCTGATTGCCGGCAGTGCGTGGGTATGGGCGCGCGATCTTGCAAAAGCCAATCCTGAAGAATGGCGAGGTGCTCACCGTATCCCTGGATGGATCGCGACCGGTGTCGGTGGCCTTGCAGTCGGCGCGGTGCTCGCCATCAACATCCAAAGTTCTAGGACGCCTGACGAACTTCCGTCTCGATCAGTCCAGTTGTCGGCGGAGGAAAGTGCAGAGATCGAACGGCAGGCGAGATCAATGATTGAACAGCTGACCGGCAAACCTCAATCGCCGGCCTCACCCGCTCGCTAGTGGCGAATGCGGCCATGATCGGTCATTGACAACACCCAACCGAAAGATGGCCAAGTTCTACGTGGGCGCGAAGCTAGACGCAGTTCTCCACTTCATTGAGGGTGCGGTTTCGCTCGGCCTCATCTCCGGGGCCGCCCTGGCTGCCATCGTTGGGCAATTGGTCCTGGGAGGCATACTTGCCATGCTGGCAATCGGGATGTTCCTGCGCTTCAAGCGCGGGCGGGTGCGCGAGTAAAGGTGCTGCCCGTTGTCGGCCAACATCGGACGTTCAGTCGTCGGCCAGAATCCAGTCATGAACCGACATCGGCCCAATTCCTATGGTCATTGACGAACTCCTCAGTCTGCTCCCACGCCCTGCCCAGCTGACCGAGCAAGGCACTACGGGTCAATGGGGTGCCGTGACGTCCAAGCTTGGTGGCCCGTTGCCGGCTGACTACATGCAGTTCATTGACCACTACGGTTCGGGGACCATCAATAGTTTCTTGACCGTTCTCAACCCCTTCAGCGCGAACCCACATGTGAACCTGCTGGACCAGATGTTCATTCAGCTCTCGGCGCTGCGCGAACTCCGGACCAGCTATCCGGAGAACTTCCCATTCCCGCTCTTCTTTGAGCCAGGCGGCCTCCTGCCATGGGCTATTTCGGATGATGGCGATTTGTTCTGCTGGAGCACCGTCGGCGCGAGTGGTTTGTGGGAAGTCGTCACGGTGCCACGCAGTGATTCGCCCGAGCATTTCAAAATGAGCATGGCGCAGTTTCTTGCGCGAGGGCTGGCTGGCCAAGTCAAGTCATCAGCGCTACCCCCGCACTTTGCCTCGGCAGCGGGCTCATTTGAACCGCATGCCGCTTAGGGCAAAGCTCGGCCAACAGCAGATTTTCGATGCGGTGCAGAAAAGCGCGTGCGCACTGACCTTCGGGTCGGCAACAATTGCCTGCAACCCTGACGTCGCCAAGCTACTCTATGCTCACCACCCCCGAGTTCTTGCTTTCAATCGTAGGTGGTGTCCTCCTGCTCTTTTTCGGTGAGGCCATCGGGCACATTTTTGGTCTGATGGTGTTCGGCGCGTTGACGCTCGGGCAGATCAAGGTCCAGGGCGAGAACGACAAGGCACTGACGTTTCCTTGGCATGGTTTTACGAGAGACACAAAAGGGCACCTTGTAGTTCAGATGGAGGTTGCGGGGGGTGTCGGCATGTTGGCGGCCATCATCGCGTGGCTGTTCTTTCTGGCTTGGCGAGCTGGCGCTTTCGACAGATGACGCTCAAAAGCCGACCTCCGAGGCGCGGCCCCGATACCCTTTTCCCAAAATGGAAAACATCACCATCACCGCCGCCACGCCGGAAGAACTCCGCTCCGGCGAGCTCGGTCACAAGCTGCGCCACTACAACTACGGCTTCGTCGGCGAGTATCCCGAGCAGCAGTACATCCGGCTCAACGCCAGGGACGGGAACGCCCGATTGCTCGGCGGGCTGCGAGGCTTTGTGTTTCTCTACTGGCTCAACATCGAAGTACTGTTTGTCGAAGCCGACGTGCGCGGCTTGGGCTTGGGCAGCCGCCTGCTGGCTGAGGCCGAGCGGCAGGCCATCGAGTTGGGTGTAACGAACGCCAAGCTCGAAACCTTCGAGTGGCAGGCGCCTGCCTTCTATCAGAAGCACGGCTACGAGGAGTACGTGCGCGTGGACGACTACGCGCCAGGCTTCTACCTGGCCTCCATGAAGAAATCGCTGGCGCGCTGAGCAGCGATACAAGCTTGCTTCAGCTGCCGGCCAAGACCGGACTTTCGCAGTTGCGGCAGAATTCGGCCACTTGAACTCAGGCGATAGGCCAGATGACGCGGCGTTCCACAACTCCTTGGAAGAAGAGTCGAACCTATGGCGACCTGTATGGAGGCCGAACTCGCCGGAGGTTGACTGACAACATCTTTGCTCGCGCGCACTCGCTGCAACGCCCTGTCGACGGGCAACGCTTGCCCGTGCTCCTGCAGGACAATCCTTCGCGCGACTATGTGTTTCCAGTCAGCGTAGAAGAAGTAGCAGCGGCGCTGGAGCGTCTGCCGGCACAGCACCGCGAGGGCATCACTCATATCTGGCTGCGGAAGCGTGCGCGTCGCCATGGAGGGCCAGATGAATCGCTCGCGGAGTTCATTTGTGGCAGTGGCGTGCGCGTAGTTGTTCTGTACGCTTGGCCTGCAGATGGCGTCTTACCCTTGGGAAAACGACAGCCCCCACGAGGCGGTGTTGCACACTTCATTCGATACGGAGGTGTGCTGCGGCCAATGCGCGACTCTTGGGCGATTTCTTTCGAAATGGCAGGACTGCGTCGCTTCTATCTCGAACACCTGCTATGCCACGAGGTCGGGCACCACGTGGATTGGTACACCCGTATGTGGAGCAAGGCGAACTCCAAGGAAGTTGAGGCAGCCGCGGATCAATATGCCTATGCTTGGGGTCCCCTCGTCGGTGGCCAAATCTTTGAGCCCGTGAGGTCGTCCTAGCGAGCTGCGTTCGATCGCGGCTGACCCTCATCAATTGAGGCGAATCTCTACCGGTGATGCTGGCAAGCTGCTCGACCGTCCTGCTCCGCAAGTTCGGCACGGCCAGGACCAGACATTCGAACTTTAATGCTGAAGGTTGTTGATATGGAATTGAGCGGCAAGAGCATCATCCAGGGCTTCTTCTTACTCGCCTGCGCGACACTACTCGCTCTGTTGTTCTTCGGCGCCTGGGTGCTCAAGAAGGTGCTGCCCGAGGAACATCCGATGAAGAGCAGGCTGTCGCCTGAAAGGCTACTGCATATCGCAAAGATTCTCGCGGCAACACTGATCGCGGCATACTTTGTCGGCGCAGTAATTTTGTATGGTTAGGCTGGATGCGGCTAGGAGCGGTCATATAAATCAACCGGTCGTCCATGACGAAATTAAGCGAGGGCGATGAATTGATGCAGACAAAGGGTGCTGCCGTCAAAGGCGTGATAGCAGCTTGGAGCAAGCTTCTCGAGTGGGAGCCATCGGCACTGTTTCGGGGCACGGTTTTCCGATGTAATGCGGTATGGCCCTACGAAAACATCGTCGATTTCATGCTCGTTGAGATTCCGGATTCGCCAAGTGGACTCTCTGTCATCGTAGTCACCGGATACAAGGCGGGCTTGGTCCTTGTTCATCTGCCGGCAGAGGCAAGATCAGAAGCGAATGCTCGAGCCTTGTCCACGGCATGGGTGATCGAGAACTGGAGCAGATGGATTTATCCAGAGTGTCCGGCCGAGTTGGTTCAGGTGATTCAAAACTACCCTGCCGAGGTTCGTGTTGAAGGAGCGCCCTCATCACCATCAAGAGACCTGAAACATTAACTTGGATCGGACTGCCTGCCTCCGGCCAACAGCAGCCGGTTGGTCGGGCCGCAGAATCTGCAGGAAAGCGGACGTTCCCTTGCAACGCCGGCAGATTGGACTAAAAGAAGCGCCAAGCGCAGTGACACGCCAAGGCGGTGCAAGACGAAGGAGGAGCGATGTTGGGTTGGTTCAAAAGACGGGTTGCTCCAGCAACGGGGAGCAGCCGCAAAAATTTCAGCTGACATCGCGTCGTCAAAAGACGTAGTGCCCTGATTGTTAAAATGCGGCAGGGCGACACACGCTCAAAAAAATATACAACTGGAGGGGAAACATGAACGGTCGGATCGCGTCCGCTATTGGCTCGCTTGTAATTTGCGCACTCCTGGGGGCATGCGGCGGGGGGGGCGGCGGTGGGGGCGGCGGATTGGCTGCATTGCCAATCGTCGGAAATGGTCAGCCTTCAGCCACAAGCCCGGGCAGCAACACTACGACGCCAGGAGCGCCTGGCCCCTCGGGTGGAACGCCTGGGGCCTCAGGGGGGACGGTTTCGGTGGACCCCAATTTCACGACTGTCAATCTGTCGATTGAAAACGTCGTCGACATCTTTACCAACCCCAACCTTCCCGTAAGTATCAAGGGGACCTACTACGAGGGTGGAAAGCTGGACGATGTAGCTCTCCTAGGAACGGCCGTCGGTGATTTCAGTGTGCTGACGGGCAAGACGCTCTATGTGATCGTTGAAGATCCGGCTGGACTTTTTTCGCCTAGTCCCCAGGCGTCACCCGTTACCAGTCCGAAGCCAGGGTTGCTCGTGCAGCTCATTGGAGCTCAGCTCAAGACCCCTGGAACCTTCAGTGGAAACCTGCGGGTTTATGTTTGCCTCGACGCACGCTGCTCTACCCGTCTGGGGAATGTGCCATACAACATCCCTTACAACGTTGTCGTCAAGCGCGGCATGAAGCTGGAAATTGACAACGCTTTTCGGGGAACGCCTGAGGCGGCAGACAAATGGGCTGTGAGTGTACGAAGCAAATTCGGCGAACCGCCGCCTATCGCGAATATCAAGGTGACGTTGCCCGAAGGCCGTCCGTTCTCCTCTCTCAGTATCTATACGGGAGATCCTTTGGGTTTCCATCCCGACGCGATGGTCACAGACAACGGAGACGGCACTGCGATGGTGAGTCTGAGTGTCTCTGAGTATGTGAGGAGGCCAGGGCAACGTTATGCGAGTCACATGGTCATCACGTCTGCTGTGCCGTGGACGGGTGATCAATCGTCAAAACAAGTCCTGTCCGAGAACGTGACATTTACCTATAGCGTTGACGTTGATGCAAATCTTCCGGACCCTGTGGTGTTCTTGCCTGCCAAGCTGGAGTTGTCGAACTCTGCTAGTACGGCAGACATTCGCGTGGGCCTAGTCAAATACGGCGGAGCGATCGATCTTGCTTTTGCAACACAGGTTGAGTGGCTTCTAACCCCGCAGCAACAAGCGGCATTCCCTCAGGTAGGCTATCCCTTCGTTGAGCCCAAGGGCTACCTCCAGGTGTACGCGGATTCGCAGCAATTGGCCTATCGGTCCTGTATTGATGTTGTGCCAGTTGGACAGAGTGTGCAGCGATTTTGTTTGCCGCTAGGCACATATGAATTCAGAGTTGCTTATCAATACCGCCGCTCGGACGGCACCGTCTTGACTGGGTACTACCCAGGAAGTCTCACTGTGACGCCCTGATTGTTGATTTCCATCTAGAAGCTCTCACCGGGTCGTTGGCGATTTCGGGAGGGCCTCCACCTTCAACGCTTGAGCCTCCATACGAGGGCACATCACGCTGCAAGAACGCAAGGCTACAGTCCGGCCAGGAGCGGAAGTACGATTCAAACGTCGAACGCCTGGCCTGCCATTCCTCAATGCCAATGTCCGGCCTTGCCCCACCAGACCCTCAGCCCACTAATGGAAAGTCAATGACCGAAACGACCAAAGTCAAAGGCCCCGCCTCGTACTTTCTTTCGATTGAAAAGGCCTATGCGAAGCCAATCGCCCACTGGATGAATGTTCTTCAGGATGCAGGCCCTCTCAAACACATGGAACTCGTGAACCGGCTCAAGACGGAGCATCAGATCGGTCACGGACACGCTAACGCGCTGGTGGCGGCATTCTTGGCGAAGAAATAAAGAAGGTCAGCCTCTCAAGCGTTCACGTGCGGCCAGGTCAGAGTTCGGCCAGAACCAGACCTTCGACCTTGTCGCCCAACTCGGCATGCCATGCACGCCACCGGTCATCTTTCCTTCAAATTCCCATCTAAAACTACATGGCAGGTCCTAGTTGCTCCGTACTGAGCTCC
>NZ_JACVBS010000022.1:0-101648 GCF_014852545.1 Variovorax sp. VRV01 | reverse complement strand
GCTTGATCTGGTCGGCCTCGTCGAGTGCGGCCTCGATGCCCACGCCGTAGTAGCCCACCGACACGTCCGCGTCGGTGCGGCAGGCCGCCAGGTAGGCCAGCTTGCCGCCCAGGCAGAAGCCGAGCACGCCGACCTTGGCGCCGCTCACTTCGGGCCGGGCACGCAGCGCGCTGATGGAGGCCTGCATGTCTTCCATGCCCTTGGCCTCGTCGAAGCCCTGGTAGAAGCCGAAGGCGCGCTGCCAGTCGGCCTCGCTGTAGCCGAGCTCCACGTCGGGCTGCTGGCGCCAGAACAGGTCGGGCACGAGCGTCACGTAACCTTCCTCGGCGTAGTAGTCGGCCACCTCGCGCATCGTGTGGTTGATGCCGAAGATCTCCTGCGCAATCACGAGGCCGGGGCCGCTGCCCGAGCGTGGCAAGGCCAGGTAGCCGCGAAACGTGCCGCTGCCGTCGGTGGCCTCGATCTGGATGTATCGACCTGTCATGTTGGATCTCCGAATTCGTCATGGGACGCCATGCGGCGCGCAGCAAGGATAATCCGCGACCATGGAAATCATCAGCTTTCTCGTCGACTTCATCCTGCACGTCGACAAACACCTCGAGGCCTTCGTCGTGGCCTACGGCCCCTGGGTCTATGCGCTGCTCTTCCTGATCGTGTTCGTGGAGACCGGCGCGGTGGTGATGCCCTTCCTGCCCGGCGATTCGCTGCTGTTCATCGTGGGCGCTCTGTGCGGCGTGGGGCTCATGAGCTTTCCGCTGGCTTGCGCGGTGCTCATTGCCGCGGCCATCCTGGGCGATCAGTGCAACTACAGCATCGGCCGCTACTTCGGGCCCAAGGTCTTCAAGTGGGAGGACTCGCGCTTCTTCAACCGCAAGGCCTTCGACCAGGCCCACGCGTTCTACGAGCGCTATGGCGGCATCACGATCATCCTTGCGCGCTTCATGCCCTTCATTCGCACCTTCGCACCCTTCGTGGCCGGCGTGGCGGAGATGAGCCGCGCGAAGTTCACCATGTTCAATGTGGTGGGCGGGCTGATCTGGGTGCTGGGCATCGCGACGGCGGGCTACTTCTTCGGCAACCTGCCGTTCGTGCGCGAGCATCTGGACAAGATCATCTGGGCGCTGATCTTCGTGCCGGGCCTGATCGCGATCTTCGGTGCCTGGCGTGCATCGCGCGCAGAGAAGGCGCGCGCGCAATTGCCTTCGAAGGCTTGATCGGTACCGGAAAAAAAAAGCGCGCCCGTGGCGCGCTCCGATGAGAGTGGAATCGGATCAGTATCTCGGCCCGTTGTAGGGGTAATAGCCGCTCGGCGGATAAGCGCGCTGGCTCTCGTAGTAGTTGCGTTCGTCCACACTGCGACCCACTTGATTGCCGATCACACCACCAATGGCTGCACCACCCAGCGTGCTGCCGGTGTTGCCGCCGATGGCGTGGCCCACCGCCGCACCGCCAAGCGCGCCAATGCCGGTGCCCAGGTTCTGGTTGGGACCGGATGCGCAACCCGCCAGCGCCATGACCGCGGTTGCCGCTGCCGCGGTCATCCAGATTCGTGCCTTCATCATCATGGTGTCCACCTTTCTAGAGTGATGCAGCCATGATGGACAAAAGGCACCACCCCGCCGTGTAGGAGCCTGCCGCGCCTGGCTGTGCGTTGCCACGGGCCGCTCGGCGTGGGACAGCAGGGCGAGCGAGCCTAGAGCTGGCGGCTGCGCGCGAGCGGCGGGTTCTGCGCAAAGTAGCGCTGGATGCCGCGCATCAGCGCATCGGAAAGGCTCTCCTGGTAGCTGACGCTGCGCAGGTTCGCTTCTTCTTCGGGGTTGCTGATGAATGCCGTTTCGACCAGCACACTGGGAATGTCGGGCGCCTTGAGCACCGCGAAGCCGGCCTGCTCGACCGCGGGCTTGTGCAGCCGGGCACCGATGCCGCGGATCTCGCCGAGCATGGCGCCGCCGAGCTTGAGGCTGTCGTTGATCTGCGCCGTGGTGCTCATGTCGAGCAGCGCGCGCTGCACCTGCACTTCATGGTTGCCGACGTTCACGCCGCCCACTTTGTCGGCTTCGTTTTCCTTGTTGGCGAGCCAGCGCGCGGCGCTGCTCGAGGCACCGCTCTGGCTGAGCGCAAAGACGCTCGCGCCGCGCGCGGCGGGCGTGGTGAACGCATCGGCGTGGATGCTCACGAAGAGGTCGGCCTGCACGCGCCGCGCCTTCTGCACGCGCACACCCAGCGGCACAAAAAAATCGGCGTCACGCGTGAGAAACGCGCGCATCGGGTTGCCGTTGACGCTGCTGGCGTTGATGCGGTCGCGCAGGCGGTGCGCGATCTGCAGCACGATGTCTTTTTCGCGCGTGCCGTTGGGGCCGATGGCGCCCGGATCTTCGCCGCCGTGGCCGGGATCGAGCGCCACGATGATGATGCGGTCGGTGCGACTTGCGGTGGCGCCGCTGCGCGCGGACGCGACGGGCGCGGGAGGTGCCGCAGGTACGGCAGCCGCAATGGGCGGTGCGGGCGGCACGACGGGGCCGGGCCGCGTCGACTGCTGCGCCATCAGCTCGCCCAGCGGGTCGGGTGCGGGCCCGGCCGCCGTGGCCGGCGGGCGGGCCGGAGATGGTGCGATGCTGTCGGGCACAGGGCGCGGCGCGGGCACGCTGGGCGAAGGCCGCACGAGGATCGGTGGCCCGCCGTCGGGTGCGAGGCCCGAGGAGGGCGCGGCCGGCGGCGGCACCGCGGGCGCGCTCGCCACGGCACCGTTGTTGCCGCCGGAGCTGCTGCCGCGCGGTGCTTCGCGCAGGCGCTCGGTGATCAGCGCTTCCATCGGGTCGATGGCTTTTTCGGGGTAGAGGTCGAGCACCAGCCGGTGCTTGTACGCGGCAATGGGCGCCAGCGAGAACACCTGCGGCACCACGGCCTGCTTGAGATCGAACACGATGCGCACCACCTTGGGTGCGTTCTGGCCGACGCGCAGGCCGTTGATGTACGGGTCGCCCGGCTTGATCTTGCCGACCAGGTCGCGCAGCTCGGGGTTGAGGTCGATGCCTTCGATGTCCACCGCCAGCCGCGGCGGACTGCCCACGACCAGCTGTTGCGAATGCAGCCGCGCGTCGGATTCGATGGTCACGCGCGTGTAGTCGGCCGCGGGCCACACGCGCACCGCGAGGATGGTGGCGCCGCGCGCGATCTGGTGCACGCCGAGCATCAGCGCGATGCTGCCGCCCTGCAGCAGCACACGCCGTTTGAGGCCGCTGGCCTTCATGCGCCGAGCTGCGTCAGCAGGTCGCTGCCGCGGGGAGTGTTCGCCAGGAGGGTCACGCTGCGTGTGTCGTCTGTCATTGCTTCTATTTTAATAGCGAGGTCGGCAATTGGTGTGCGGCCGGCAGCGTTTTCTGGCCACTCCGCGAGCTTGAGGCCCGGTCCCGCGAAAATGTCACGGAAGCCGGCGTCGTCCCACTCGCGCGGATCGTTGAAGCGGTAGAAGTCGAAATGGAAGATGGCAAGGCCGTCGGGCGCTTCGTGCGGCTCGACCACGGCATAGGTCGGGCTCTTGATGCGGCCCTCGATGCCGAGCGCGCGCAGCAGGTGCCGCACGAAGGTGGTCTTGCCGGCGCCGAGGTCGCCGTGCAGCGCGATGAAGGCATCGCGCAGCGCGGGCGAGGCCGCCAGCGCGCGCGCGAAGGCGCCGGTGTCGTCCTCGCTGCGCCAGTGCAGCGTGCGGCCGGCATTCTTCGGCGTTTCTACAATCGGCAAGTGATCGTCAGCCATCCACTCGTTGCTCGTATTCAGGCATTGGCCCGGGAACTCGGATTCTCCCAAATCGGAATCGCGGGCGTCGATTTATCGAGCGCCGAGGAAGGTCTGATGCAATGGCTGGCCCATGGGTTCCATGGCGAGATGAAATACATGGCAACGCACGGCACGCGCCGCGCCAGGCCGGCCGAGCTGGTGCCGGGCACGGTGAGCGTCATCACGGCGCGCATGGACTACCTGCCGCGCGGCACGCCGCCGGGTGACTGGCAGGCCGTGGAGTTCGATCGCCTCGCGCGCCCCGGCGAAGCCATCGTCTCGGTCTATGCGCGCGGCCGCGACTATCACAAGGTGATGCGTGCGCGGCTGGCCAAACTGGCTGCGCGCATCGCCGAGGAAGTGGGCCCGTTCGGCCATCGCGCCTTCACCGATTCGGCGCCGGTGCTCGAAGCCGAGCTTGCCTCGCGCAGCGGCCAGGGCTGGCGCGGCAAGCACACGCTGGTGCTGGACCGCAGCGCGGGCTCGATGTTCTTCCTGGGCGAGATCTACGTCGACATGGCGCTGCCCGAGAGCGAGCCGGTCAGCGCGCACTGCGGCAGTTGCAGCGCCTGCATCGACGTGTGCCCGACAAAGGCCATCGTCGCGCCATACCGGCTCGATGCGCGGCGCTGCATTTCGTATCTCACCATCGAGCACGGCGGCCCGATCCCGCTGGAGCTTCGGCCCCTGATGGGCAACCGCATCTACGGCTGCGACGACTGCCAGCTGATCTGCCCCTGGAACAAGTTCGCGAAGAAGAGCGCGCTGCCCGACTTCGATGCGCGCGAAGGGCTGACCGGCCAGTCGCTGGCCGCGCTCTTTGCCTGGAGCGAGGAAGATTTCCTGCGCTTCACCGAGGGCAGCCCGATCCGCCGCATCGGGCATGAACGCTGGCTGCGCAACATCGCCGTGGCCCTCGGAAACGCACTGCGCGCGGGCGAGAGCGGCGCCGCAGAGGCACTGGCCACGCGGGCATCGGACCCGAGCGAACTGGTGCGCGAGCACGTGGCGTGGGCGCTGGCGCAGCGCCCCGGGCGCTGAACCAACTCAGCGCGGCAGCGCCAGCGCAAACGGCAGGCTCGCCACGCCCAGCAGCGTGGACAGGGTCACGAGACCCGCCACGTACGGACCGTTGTAGCCCATGCGCGCCGCCAGCACATAGGCGCTCGAGGCCGTGGGCACGGCGGAAAACGCCATCAGCACGGCGGCCTGTGTTGCGTCCAGCCGCAGCGCGAGAGACAGGCCCCACGCCACCAGCGGCAGCAGCAGGTGCCGTATGGACAGCACCGACACCGCAAGCACCTTGCCGCGCCCCAGGCTCGCGAACTGCATGCCCGCGCCGGCGGCCAGCAGGCCGAGCGCGAGCGATGCGGCGCCGATGCGCGCGAGCGTGGGCGTGGCCCAGTTCGGAACGGTGAAGCCCAGCACGTTGGCCAGCAGACCGGCCAGCGTGGCGACGATCAGCGGATTGCGCACCAGCTGTCGCGCGAAGCCGCTCTGCGCATGCCGCGCCATCGGCCAGACGGCCGCGATGTTGAACATCGGCACGCACACGCCGATCAGCACCGCGATCAGCAACAGGCCCTGCGCACCGGCCAGCCGCTCGGCGAGCGCAAGGCAGATGAAGGAGTTGAAGCGGAACCCGATCTGCGCGCTGGCCGCATGGTCGCGGCGGTCGATGTGAGAGCGCAGGCCGGGCACATGGGGCAGCGCGTAGGCCATCGCGATGCCGCTGAGGCCGATGCCCACGCCCGCAGTGAGCAGGCTCGAGGTGGCGGCAAAATCGAGCGGGCTGCGCACGATGGAGTGGAACAGCAGCACCGGAAATAGAAAGTAGTAGACCAGGCTTTCGACCTGGTCCCAGACGCGGCGGTCGAGCGCCGTGTAGCGGCAAAGCAGCCAGCCGATGGCAATGAGCGAAAAATCCGGAAAGAGCAGCTGTGCGAAGTTCACCGCCTCGAGCATAAACCGCGGCGGACCATGGGTAATCCACAGCACCGGCGAGGTGCGAAGCCGCTAGCATCCGGGGCTTTGGTTTTTCGACAATCAATCAGTCAATCAAGGAGTTATAGATGCAACGTCGTCAATGGGGCGCCATGGTGGGAGCCGCCGCGCTGGTCGCGGCTGCGGGCCAGAGCTTCGCGCAGGGCTACCCGAACAAGCCGGTCGAACTGAGCGTGCCCTTTGCTCCGGGCGGCACGACCGACATCGTGGCGCGCGTGATTTCCGACCCGCTCGGCAAGGTGCTGGGCCAGCCGGTGGTGGTGATCAACCGCGCGGGCGGCGGCGGCATCGTGGGCGCGGCCGAAACGGCGCGCGCCACGCCCGACGGCTACAAGCTGGGCGTGGCCACGGTATCGAGCACGGCCGCCAACCCGGCCATCAACCCCAAGGTGCCGTACGACCCGATCAACGACTTCACGCCGATCATCAACATCGCGGCCACACCCAACATCATTGCGGTCAACCCGAGCTTCCCGGCCAAGAACTACGCGGAGTTCGTGGCCGAGCTCAAGAAGAACCCCGGCAAGTACTCGTATGCCTCGTCGGGCACGGGCGGCATCGGCCACCTGCTGATGGAGCTCTACAAGAGCCTCACCAACACCTTCGTCACGCACATTCCCTACCGCGGCGCGGGCCCTGCGCTCAACGACGTGGTGGCCGGCCAGGTGCCGATCATGTTCGACAACATCCCCTCGGCCATGCCTTTCATCCAGAGCGGCCGGCTGGTGCCCATCGTGGTGTCGGCGCCGCAGCGCCTGGCCGCGCTGCCCAACGTGCCGACCTTCAAGGAAGTAGGGCTCGAGCCGGTCAACCGCATGGCGTACTACGGCATCCTCGGCCCCAAGGGCCTGCCGAAGGAAGTGGTCGACAAGATCAGCGCCGGCGTGAAGAAGGCGGTGGAAGACCCGGCCGTGAAGAAGCGCATCGAAGACACGGGTTCGCTGATCGTGGCCAACACGCCCGAGCAGTTCGCCGCGCAGATCAAGGCCGAATACGAGGTCTACAAGCAGGTCGTCGCCAAGCAGAAGCTCAAGCTGGACTGAGCCTCGCCAACCCTGCCGAAGCCGCCCGCGCCACGGGCGGCTTTTCTTTTTGTTATCTTGCAGCGCATGACCGAGGCCGCCGCCACACAAACCCCCGAGATCGACGACTTCATCGATGCCCTCTGGCTCGAGGACGGGCTGTCGAAGAACACGCTGGCCGCCTACCGCCGCGACCTCGCGCTGTTCGCGCAGTGGCTTGGCAGACAGCGCAGCGGCGGCGCGCTCGATACGGCGCAGGAGTCCGACCTGCAGGCCTACATGGGTGCGCGCCTGTCGACCAAGGGCAAGGCCACCTCGGCCAATCGGCGGCTCACGGTGTTCAAGCGCTACTACCGTTGGGCGCTGCGCGAGCGCCGCATCGCGGCCGATCCGAGCATCCGGCTTGCGCCCGCGCGGCAGATGCCGCGGGCCATCAAGACGTTGTCGGAAAAACAGGTGGACGACCTGCTGGCCGCACCCGACGTGGAAACCCCGCTCGGCCTGCGCGACCGCGCGATGCTCGAGCTGATGTATGCGAGCGGCCTGCGCGTGAGCGAGCTGGTGGCGCTCAAGGTCATCGACATGAGTTTGAACGACGGCGTGCTGCGCGTGCTCGGCAAGGGCAGCAAGGAGCGCCTCGTGCCCTTCGGCGGCGAGGCGCGGCGCTGGATCGAGCGCTACCTGGAAGAGTCGCGCCCCGCCATCCTCGATGGGCAGCAGACGCCCGACCTGTTCGTGACCGCGCGCGGCGCGGGCATGACGCGCGTGATGTTCTGGATCATCGTGAAGAAGCAGGCCGCCGCGGCCGGCATCCACGTGCCGCTGTCGCCGCACACGCTGCGCCATGCCTTCGCCACGCACCTGCTGAACCACGGCGTGGACCTGCGCGCGGTGCAGCTGCTGCTCGGCCATGCCGACATTTCCACGACCACCATCTACACCCACGTGGCGCGCGAACGGCTCAAGCAACTGCATGCCGCACACCATCCACGCGGCTGAGCCGCTGTCCGCATCGCTGCGCATCGGTTGCGCGGGCTGGAGCCTGCCGCGCGCGCTGTGGAGCGAGTTCCCGCCCGAGGGCTCGCACCTGCAGCGTTATGCACAGCGCTTTGGCGCGGCCGAGATCGACACCTCGTTCTACCGCCCGCATCGGCGCGAGACCTACGCGCGCTGGGCCGCGAGCACGCCCCCGGACTTCCGCTTCGCGGTCAAGCTGCCCAAGGCCATCACGCATGAACGGCGGCTGGCCGGCGCAATGCCGGCCTTCGATGAATTCCTGGCGCAGGCCATGGGGCTGGCCGAGAGGCTCGGCTGCCTGGTCGTGCAGCTGCCGCCGAGCCTGGTCTTCGACGAGCGCGTGGTCCGCCGGTTCCTTGCCGACCTGCGGCGAAGGCACGGCGGGGCGGTGGCGCTGGAGCCGCGGCACCGCAGCTGGTTCGTGCCCGCGGCAGAGTCGCTGCTGGCGCGCTGGCGCATCGGGCGGGTGCTGGCCGATCCGGTGCTGTTCGACGAAGCGGCCGCGCCCGGCGGATGGCCCGGCCTCGTCTATCTGCGGCTGCACGGATCGCCGCGGCGCTACTGGTCGGCCTACGACAATGCGCTGCTCGCGCGGCTCGCACAGCGCTTGATGCAAGCGCGGGAGGAGGGCGCCGCGTGCTGGTGCATCCTCGACAACACCGCGGGCGGCGCGGCGGTGGGCAATGCGATGACGCTCGCGCGCCTGGTTCAGAATGGCTGATCCGTTCAGCTTTTTTCGAGATCATGTATTTTCCGTTCAAGCCTTCGTGGCTCTTCGCCGCCGCGACGCTCTGCACTGCCGCCGTGGCCCAGGCCCAGGCCGTTCCCAAGACCATCCGCCTCATCGTGGCGTATCCCGCAGGCGGCGTCAGCGACGTGGTCGCGCGTGCGCTCGGCGACAGGCTCGCCGCGCAGATGGGCACCACGGTGGTGGTCGACAACCGCGCCGGCGCCAGTGGCGCCATCGGCATGGATGCCGTCGCCAAGGCGGCACCCGACGGTGCCACGCTGGGCTTCTCGGCCATCAGCCCGCTGGTGCTGAGTCCGCACCTCGGCAAGCTGCCTTTCGATCCGCTGAAGGACATCGCACCGGTGGCGAGCGTGATGTATTCGCCGGTGTTGTTGATCGCCACGCCGGCCAGCAGGGCGCGCGACTTCCGCGCGCTGATCGCCGATGCCAAGGCACAGCCCGGCGCGGTGCGCTGGGCCACCTCGGGGCCGGCATCGCTCGGCCACATCGTGCTCGAGCAGGTGAAGGCGGCCGCGGGCGTGGACATCACGCACGTGCCCTACAAGGGCGGCGGCCAGCAACTCAATGATGCGCTTGGCGGCCAGTTCGAGATTCTCTCGAGCAACGCGAGCCCCACGCTCACTTCGCACATCCGGTCGAGCAAGCTGCGTCCGCTGGCCGTGGGTGCGCCGGCGCGGCTCGAGAGCCTGCCGCAGGTGCCCACGCTGGGCGAGCTGGGCTTCAAGGCGGCGAACATCAATTCGGTGTTCGGCGTCTTTGCGCCCGCGGCCACGCCGCCCATATTGATCGAGAAGTACAACGCCGAGATCAACAAGGCCCTGGCCAGCCCCGAGCTGCGCGCCAAGCTCACGGCCACCGACAACGTGCCGACCGGAGGCAGCCCCTCGGCCTTCGCCGCGGAGATCGCCTCGGAGTTCGAAGGCAATGCGCGCATCGTGAAGGCCGCGAACATCAAGGCCGATTGACCCTGCGGCTTGCGCGCTCAATTTCCCTACCTTATAGTAGGTAGATGAGCAGCGCCATCGCCTCCTCGACTGCACTCGCCGCCGGCAGCACCCGGGAGCAGATCCTCGGGGTGGCGCGGCACCTGATCGAAACGCGCTCCTACCTGGGTTTCAGTTTCCAGGACGTGGCCGATGCGGTCGGCATCCGCAAGGCGAGCCTGTACCACCACTTTCCGACCAAGGAAGCGCTCGGCATCGCGGTGATCCGCCAGGCCACGCAGCTCTTCAAGGACTGGGACGCGGTGCGGGTGCGCACGCCGAAGGACGCGCTCGAATCCTATTTCCGCATGTACCGCGACACGCTCAAGGCGGGCTCGGGCATGTGTCCCGCGGGGGCACTGACGCCCGGCTGGGACTGCATCGACAAGGAACTGCGCCAGGCCGTGCAGGAACTGCGCAACACGCAGGTGTTGTGGCTCACCGGCGTGCTGGGCACGCTGGCGCCGACCCGGCAGAAGAAGGGTGCATCGCTTGCATCGCAGGCGGCCTATGTGTTTGCGGTGTGCCAGGGCGCGCTGCTCGCATCGCGCATGACGGGACGCGTCGAGGACTTCGACGAGGCCATTGCGCAGCTCAGGAGTTCATTGCCTGGCTGATCGCCGGGCGGCATCGCGGGCACGCAGCGCGTGCCTATTTTTTGACCTCATTGCCTACCGATTGGATGGTAGGGTTTTGATCAAGGAGTGTTCCCATGAAAGCCGTCATTTCCGCCTATGCGCGCTCGCCTTTCCACTTCGCGAAGAAGGGCGTGCTCGCCGAGGTGCGCCCCGACACGCTGGCCGCCGGCGTGGTTCGCGGCCTGCTGCAGCGCACCGACCTCGATCCCGCGCTGCTCGAAGACATCATCCTGGGCTGCGCCTACCCCGAGGCCTCGCAGGGCAACAACCTCGCGCGCATCGTCGGCCTGTTGGCCGGCCTGCCGCACGAGGTGGGCGGCATGACGGTGAACCGCTTCTGCGGCTCGTCGATGCAGGCGGTGCACATTGCCGCGGCGCAGATCGAGGCGGGCATGGGCGAGGCCTTCCTGTGCGTGGGCGTGGAGTCGATGACGATGGTGCCGCAGGGCGGCTTCAACTTCTCGCCGAACCCGGAGCTGAAGGAAAGCACCGATGCCTACATCTCGATGGGTGACACCGCCGAGAACGTCGCGCAGCGCTGGAACGTGAGCCGTGCCGACCAGGAGGCCTTCGCCGTCGAGTCGCACCGCAAGGCCGCCGCCGCGCGCGCGCAAGGGCGCCTGGCGGGCGAGATCGTGCCGGTGCGCCTGGCTTCGGGCGAGGTGGTCGATGTCGATGGCTGCATCCGCCCGGCCACCTCGGCCGAGGCGCTGGCGGGCCTCAAGCCGGCGTTCCGTGCCGATGGCGTGGTGACGGCCGGCACCTCTTCGCCGCTCACCGACGGCGCCGCCGCCGTGCTCGTGACCAGCGATGCCTTCGCCGCGAAGCACGGCCTGCAGCCGCTGGCGCGCATCCGGTCGTTCGCGACCGTGGGCGTCGATCCGGCCGTCATGGGCATCGGCCCGATTCCCGCAACGCGCAAGGCGCTGGCGCGCGCCGGGCTCGGGGCCGCCGACCTCGACGTGATCGAACTGAACGAGGCCTTCTCGTCGCAGGCGCTGGCCTGCATCCGCGATCTCGGCCTCGATGCGGCCAAGATCAATCTCGACGGCGGCGGCCTTGCCATCGGCCACCCGCTGGGCGCGACCGGTGCGCGCATCACGGGCAAGGCGGCGTCGCTGCTCGCGCGCGAGAAGGGCCGCTATGCGCTGGCCACGCAATGCATCGGGGGCGGGCAGGGCATTGCCACGATTCTCGAGCGCGTCTGAGCGCTTGTTCGAGAATGCGCGCAGGCACTACAAGGAACTCCCATGGCGGCACTCCCTGACGACACGGGCGCCAAGCGCGCGCTGTATCTCGAAGACCTGTCGGTCGGCGACCGCTTCCAGAGCGGCGAACACGCGCTGGACGCGGCGCAGATCAAGGCCTTTGCATCGCAGTTCGATCCGCAGCCTTTCCACACCGACGAAGAGGCCGCGAAGGACACCTTCTTCGGCGGCCTTGCGGCCAGCGGCTGGCACACGGCGGCGCTCACCATGAAGCTGATGGTGGAAAGCGGCATTCCGCTGGCCGAAGGCATCATCGGCTCGGGCGGCGAACTGCAGTGGCCCAAGCCGACGCGGCCCGGCGACGTGCTGCACGTGGTGAGCGAGGTGCTGGACATCACGCCCTCGCGCTCCAAGCCCGGCCGCGCGATGGTGACGATGCGCTGCCGCACGCTCAACCAGCGCGGCGAGGTGCTCCAGTACTTCACGCCCAAGCTGGTGGTGCACGCCAGGCCCGCGTAGGCCTCCCGTTCAGTCCTTGGCGGCGGCGGCCGAGAGCGCGCGCAGCTCCTCGGCACTGAAGCCCGCCCGGCCGCGGGCTTCGAGGTTGAAGGGTGGCTTCAGGCGCGGCGCTTCGTAGCGCGCCACGAGTTCGGGATAGGTCGTCTCGGGGTCGCGGCCCGCGCGCTCGCAGAGCCAGCGGTACCAGCGATTGCCGATGGCCACATGGCCCACCTCGTCGCGCAGGATGATGTCGAGGATCTCGACCGCGCGCAGCGCATCGGGCGTGTCGACGCGCCTGAGCTTGGCCTGGATGAGCGGCGTGGCGTCGAGCCCGCGCGCTTCGAGCGTGCGCGGCACCAGCGCCATGCGCGCGAGCACGTCGTCTTTCGTCTTCTCGCACATGCTCCAGAGCCCGTCGTGGCCCGGGAAGTCACCGTAGCGCCAGCCCATGTCTTGCAGGTGCGCATGCAGCAGCGTGAAGTGCTGCGCTTCCTCGTCGGCCACGCGCAGCCAGTCGCGGTAGTAGGCCTCGGGCATGCCGTCGTAGCGCCAGACGGCGTCGAGCGCGAGGTTGATGGCGTTGAACTCGATGTGGCAGATCGAATGGATCAGCGCGGCGCGGCCTTCGGGCGTGAAAGGCGAGCGCTTTTGCACGGCGGTGGCGGCCACGCGCAGCGGCCGTTCGGGGCGGCCCGGCACGCCGATGTCATCGCCCACGACGCGCAGAGGGTCGGTTGCTATGGAATCGGTAGCGGCGAGGGCAGCGGTGGCGCGCGTTGCGGCCACCTTCTGTTCAGGGTCGGTGAGTCGCAGCGCGGCCAGCGCGCTCAATCGGGGGTGCATCCCTACAATTCTAGGTTTTGCCCCCGGAGACTCCACGATGGCCCTCTATGAACTCGACGGCGTTGCGCCGCAACTCGGCACCGGTGCATGGGTCGCCGACAGCGCGGAGGTGATCGGCAACGTGCAGTTGGGCGACAACGCGAGCATCTGGTTCGGCGCGGTGCTGCGCGGCGACAACGAGAAGATGACCATCGGGCGCAACAGCAACGTGCAGGACATGTCGATGCTGCATTCCGACCCCGGCAGCCCGCTCACCATCGGCGAGAACGTCACCATCGGCCACCAGGTCATGCTGCATGGCTGCACCATCGGCGACAACTCGCTGATCGGCATCCAGGCCGTGGTCTTGAATAACGCGAAGATCGGCCGCAATTCGATTGTTGGCGCCGGCAGCGTCGTGACCGAGGGCAAGGAGTTTCCCGACAATTCCCTGATCTTCGGCTCGCCCGCCAAGGTGATGCGCACGATCAGCGACGAAGACGCTGCCCGACTGCGGCACGGCTCCGACCATTACGTAGCAAATGCCATTCGCTATGCGAAGGGCTTGAAGAAAATCGCCTGACACTGCGCAGGCCCAACAGAAAGAAGAATCCGTTTTGAGCGAGCTGCACAAATTCCTGTTCGATGGCCTGCCGGTGCGCGGCATGATCGTGCGCCTGACAGATGCGTGGCAGGAAATCCTGGCGCGGCGCGCCTCCAACACCGCCACCGGCGCCTACCCGCCGCCGGTGGCCGAACTGCTCGGCGAGATGACGGCCGCGGCCACGCTGATGCAGGCCAACATCAAGTTCAACGGTGCGCTGATCCTGCAGATCTTCGGCGACGGCCCGGTCAAGGTGGCCGTAGCCGAGGCCAAGCCCGACCTGAGCCTGCGCGCCACCGCCAAGGTGATCGGCGACCTGCCGGCCGATGCGCGCCTGCCCGAGATGGTCAACGTCGGCAACAAGGGCCGCTGCGCCATCACGCTCGACCCCAAGGACAAGCTGCCGGGCACGACGCCCTATCAGGGCGTGGTGCCGCTGTTCGACGACGAGGGCGAGAAGCTCGGCCGGCTCAGCGACGTGCTGCAGCATTACATGCTGCAGAGCGAGCAGCTCGACACCACGCTGGTGCTCGCGGCCGACGACCAGGTGGCGGCCGGCCTGCTGATCCAGCGCCTGCCGATGAAGGGTGAAGGCAATCTCGAAGGCACGTCCGGCAAGGACCACGACCAGACCAACCAGGACCAGATCGGCCGCAACGAGGACTACAACCGCATCTCGATCCTCGCCTCGAGCCTCACGCGCGACGAACTGCTCACGCTCGACATCGAGACCATTCTTCGCCGCCTGTTCTGGGAAGAAAAGCTGCTGCGCTTCGAGCCGCAGGCGGGCCTGCTGGGCCCGCACTTCGCGTGCACCTGCGGGCGCGACCGCGTGGCGCAGATGATCCGGGGGCTCGGCGTCGAGGAGGCGGAGGAAATCCTGGCCGAGCGCGGCGACATCGAGGTGGGCTGCGACTTCTGCGGCAAGCAGTACCGCTTCGATGCAGTCGATGCAGCGCAGATCTTCAGGCCGCCGACGGATCAGATTCCGGGCAGCCCGATCGTCCAGTAACGCTCTTCGCCGGGCGAGGTTCGGCGCGCCGGTGTGCCGGCCGCTCGCTCAGCGCGGCGCCTTGTCGTCGAAATCGCTGAACGCGATGTCGGGTGCGCTGGTGTTGTGGCGCGAAGGCAGGCTGCGGCCGAAGCGCACCTGCGTGGCGTTCAGCGTCTTCACCTCGGGCAGCGGCAGAACCTGTTCCGCGGCCCCGGGCGATTCCTGCCAGCGCAGCTCGCTCACGTCGGCGTTGTCGGGCGCCACGTACATCGAGCGCAGCACGGCAAAGGGCCGCGCGCTGGCCGTGGGCTTGGAAAGCGTCACGTCGAGCGCGGTGCGCTCGCGGCTGATCTCGGACACCTTGGCCACGGCGCTGCCGCCGCCGACGAAGCGCAGGTGGATGGCCAGCGGCTTCGGCACGATGCGGATCGACGCGATGTCGACCACCGGCCGGCTGCCCTGTTCGACCGGGCCGAGCAGGAACGACGAGCCATACACCCCGTCGCCGAAGCGCGCCTGCGGCAGCGGCTTGATGCGCCAATAGCCGTCGGCTGGGTAGAGCACCAGCGCTTCGAGCGCCTTGCCTTCTTCCTTGCGGAAGATCTGCAGCAGGTGGAAGCCGCGGTCCGTGCGCGCACCCACGCGCACCGGCACCTGCTGCGGCCGCCAGAAGCTGGGCAGCGTCATGCCGACGATGCGCCACTGCGCGTCGTCGAGCAGCACCACGCGGCGCGGCTTGAACTTGTGCGCGGGATCGGTGGGATGGGCGCCGCCGTCGAAGTTGCAGCCCGAGAAATCGGGCGCAGTGGTGTCGTTGCCGATGCTGTCGAGATAGGCCGGCTGCAGCGCCTCGATGCGCATGCGCCGGATGCCTTCGCCGCGCAGCACCAGCGAGACATTGTCTTCCTCGGCGCAGGCGGTGGCCGTGGTGGCGTTCTCCACGGTGGCCGCGACGGGCGCGGCCGTGGCAGCCGTGGCCAGCAGCGCGGCCAGGAGGAAGCCGCAAGGGCGAGAGAAACGAGGCGGGAACATCGATCAGGTCTCCGAACTGGGGGTTGAAGGCGTGTCGTCGCGGCGTCCGATCAGGTCGCTAAAAAGCCGATGCTCGCATTCCGGATCGGAGCATTTCTCGCAAGGCCATGACCAGGAGGCGGGTTTCGATTCGGCGCGGCCGCGTGCGCGGGTCCGGCCTTCGCTGCCGGCGATGGAATTGATGGCGTTCCACGCATTGGAGAGCCTTTCGCTGCCGGTGCCATGCACCACGGCGAAGGAAAGCCCCGCACGCGCCAGCGCCGCGCGCACCAGCGCATCGGTGGGTTCGCGCGCGTGGTCGCCATCGCGCAAGGGGTCTGCGATCCACGGGATGTCGAGCGCGGTCAGCAGGGTGATCGCGCAGCGCGCCTGCGCTGCCAGCGCGTCGGCGTGCAGCGAGGTGTCGCCGAACAGCAGTTCGCTGTAGACCGCGGTCATGAGAGCCGTGGTGTCGGCCACCACCACCACACCCGAAACGGCCGCGGCTTCGATGCGGCGCGTCTGCTCCTGCGCGATGGCCTGCTGTTCGTCAGGGCGCGGCGTGCGGCCTTCGCGCTCGCACCATTCGCGCAGGTATTCGCCCACCAGCGTGGTGGCAATGCCGCGTTCCTGCAGGCGCTGCGCGAGCGCGCCGGCGAGTTCGGTCTTGCCGGTGCTCTCGGCCCCGAGCAGCGCGATCACGCATCCGGACGGCAGGGTGGGCGTCATGCGCGCGCTGCCGCCCGGCCGTGCATGCGCGCGCGCCACGCAAGAAAGCCCGCCACGCTGAGCACCGCGAACACGGCATAGAGCCCGACCGTGAGCCACAGGCCCTTGTGGATGAACAGGCCCACGCTCGCGACGTTCACCGCCAGCCACACCAGCCAGTTCTCGATGAACTTGCGCCCGAGCAGGAATTGGCCGACGAGGCTGAGCCCGGTCGAGAACCCGTCCCACCAGGGCACGTCGGTGTCGGTGAAGCGGCGCAGGAAGAGGGCGACCGCGGGCCATGCCAGCGCGCAGGCTGCGAGTGCCAGCGCGATGCCGCGCGGCGAAAGCCGGCTGACCCGCAATGCGCTGCCATCGGCACGGTGGCCGCGCAGCCATTGCGCCCAACCCCAGAGCGCGACCACGGCGAAGAAAACCTGCAGCGAGGCGTCGCCGTAGATGCGCGCCTGCGCGAACACGGCCACGTAGAGCAGCGAACTGATGATTGCCAGCGGCCAGCCCCAGTGGATCTCGCGCATGTTGCAGCCGACCATCGCGAGCGCCAGCACCGCGGCCACGAGTTCGAGCCAGCTGACCGGTGAGCCCCAGAGCGCAAATGCGGGGGCCGAGAAGAACTCGGGCATCAGCGCACCAGCGGTCGGCCCCGTGCAAACATACCGAGTGTGGGGGTCATGTTCAGTGGGTGACCTGAACGAATACTTCGTTGGGCTTGACCATGCCCAGCTCTTGCCGCGCACGCTCTTCGACCATCTCGAGGCCGATCTTGAGATCGTTGACTTCGGAGGCCAGCCGCTCGTTGTTGACCACGGCCTTGGCGTTGGCCGCTTTCTGGTCCGCCAGCTTGGACTGCAGCTGCGCCACGTCGCGCACGCTGCCGCGCCCGTTCCACAGCTGCCACTGCAGGATGGCCAGCAGCAGCAGCAGCACGATGGGTGGAACGAGGCGCGAGCGCATGCCGCCGGCTTCGCGTGCTACTTCAGGTTGTAGAACGCGCCGCGGCCGGGGTAGCTGGCGATGTCGCCGAGGTCTTCCTCGATGCGCAGCAGCTGGTTGTACTTGGCGATGCGGTCCGAGCGCGAAAGCGAACCGGTCTTGATCTGGCCCGCGTTGGTGCCCACCGCGATGTCGGCGATGGTGCTGTCTTCGGTTTCGCCCGAGCGGTGCGAAATGACGGCCGTGTAGCCCGCGCGCTTGGCCATCTCGATGGCGGCGAAGGTCTCGGTCAGGGTGCCGATCTGGTTGATCTTGATCAGGATCGAGTTGGCAATGCCCTTGTCGATGCCTTCCTGCAGGATCTTGGTGTTGGTGACGAACAGGTCGTCGCCCACCAGCTGCACGCGCTTGCCCAGGCGGTCGGTCAGCAGCTTCCAGCCGTCCCAGTCGCCTTCGTGCATGCCGTCCTCGATGCTGATGATCGGGTACTTGTCGACCCAGGTGGCCAGCATGTCGGCCCAGTTGCCGGCCGACAGCGTGAGGTTCTCGCCGGAGAGCACGTAGTTGCCGTCCTTGTAGAACTCGCTGGCGGCGCAGTCGAGGCCGAGCGCAATCTGCTCGCCCGCCACGAAGCCGGCCTTGTCGATGGCTTCGAGGATCAGCTGGATGGCCGCTTCATGGCTTTCGACGCTGGGCGCGAAACCGCCTTCGTCGCCGACTGCCGTGCTGATGCCGCGGTCGCCCAGGATCTTCTTGAGCGCATGGAACACCTCGGCACCGTAGCGCACGGCTTCGCGGAAGCTCGGCGCGCCCACGGGGATGATCATGAACTCCTGCAGATCGAGGCTGTTGTTGGCGTGCGCGCCGCCGTTGATGACGTTCATCATCGGCACCGGCAGCTGCATGCCGCCCATGCCGCCGAAGTAGCGGTACAGCGGCAGGCCCGACTCTTCGGCCGCGGCGCGTGCCACGGCCATCGAAACGGCGAGGGTGGCATTGGCACCCAGGCGGCCCTTGTTGTCGGTGCCGTCCAGGTCGATCATCGTGCGATCGAGGAAGGCCTGCTCGCTGGCGTCCAGGCCGAGCACGGATTCCGAGATCTCGGTGTTGATGTTCTCCACCGCCTTGAGCACGCCCTTGCCAAGATAGCGCTTCTTGTCGCCGTCGCGCAGCTCGATGGCTTCGCGCGAGCCGGTCGACGCGCCCGAGGGCACGGCCGCGCGGCCCATGGTGCCCGATTCGAGCAGCACGTCGCACTCGACGGTGGGATTGCCGCGGCTGTCGAGGATTTCGCGGCCGACGATGTCAACGATTGCACTCATGCGTTTCTCTTCTTTCTTTTCAGTCTCTATTCAATTGATCAAAGGCCTTCGACTGCGATCATGCGCATCACCGCGGCACCGGCACGGGCTTCGCGCGCCTTCAGGTATTCGGGCGTTTCGTAGAAGGCCTTGGCCTTCTCGAAGCTCGGAAATTTCAGGATGACGAGGCGCGAGGGCGACCAGTCGCCCTCGAGCACTTCGACCTGGCCTCCGCGCACGCACACTTCGGCGCCGTGCGCCTGCATGGCGGCACTCGACCACTTCTTGTATTCCTCGTACTGCGCCGGGTTCGTGACCTCGACGTGGGCGATGACATAACCACTGCTCATGATTGAAAGACGTCCTCTAGAAATGCGTTCTTCTTGGTGACCTGGTCGAGCGCGAGCAGCGTTTCGAGCAGGGCCTTCATGTGCTTGAGCGGCACGGCATTGGGGCCGTCGCTCAGTGCCTTGGCGGGATCGGGGTGCGTTTCCATGAAGAGGCCGGCCACGCCCACGGCCACGGCCGCGCGCGAGAGCACCGGCACCATCTCGCGCTGGCCGCCCGAGCTCGTGCCCTGGCCGCCCGGCAGCTGCACCGAGTGGGTGGCGTCGAACACCACGGGCGCGCCGGTCTCGCGCATGATCGCAAGCGAACGCATGTCCGACACCAGGTTGTTGTAGCCGAAGCTCGCGCCGCGCTCGCAGGCCATGAAGCTGTCTTCGGGCAGGCCGGCTTCCTTGGCGGCAGCGCGCGCCTTGTCGATCACGTTCTTCATGTCGTGCGGCGCAAGGAACTGGCCCTTCTTGATGTTCACCGGCTTGCCCGACTGCGCCACTGCGCGGATGAAGTCGGTCTGGCGGCACAGGAAGGCGGGTGTCTGCAGCACGTCGACCACCTTGGCGGCCTCGGTGATGTCTTCCTCGGTGTGGACGTCGGTCAGCACGGGCAGGCCGAGCTGGCGCTTCACCTTGGCCAGGATCTCCAGGCCCTTTTCGCGGCCCGGGCCGCGAAAGCTGGTGCCCGAGGAACGGTTGGCCTTGTCGAAGCTGCTCTTGAAGATGAACGGAATGCCGAGCGAGGAAGTGATTTCCTTCAGCGTGCCGGCCGTGTCCATCTGCAATTGCTCGGATTCGACCACGCAGGGGCCTGCAATTAAGAAAAAGGGCTGGTCGAGCCCGATGTCGAATCCGCAAAGTTTCATGCCACCGCCTTCAGGTTCTTTGCACCGCCCGCGCTCTGGGCCTTGTGGTCGAGCGCCGCCTTGATGAAGGCGTTGAAGAGCGGATGGCCGCTCCACGGCGTCGATTTGAATTCGGGGTGGAACTGCACACCCATGTACCACGGGTGCACGTCCTGCGGCAGCTCGACGATCTCGGTCAGGTGCTCGCGCTGGGTGAGCGCCGAGATCACGAGGCCGGCAGCGCGCAGTTCGTCGAGGTAGTTGACGTTGGCTTCGTAGCGGTGGCGGTGGCGTTCGGTCACCACGTCGCCGTAGATGCTGTGGGCCAGCGTGCCGGCCGAGACGTCGGAGCTTTGCGCGCCCAGGCGCATGGTGCCGCCGAGGTCGGACTTCTCGTTGCGCGTCTTCACGGTGCCGTCGGCGTCCTTCCACTCGGTGATCAGCGCGATCACGGGGCAGGGCGTCTCGGGGTCGAATTCGGTGCTGTTGGCGTTCTTCAGGCCCGCCACGTGGCGCGCGTATTCGATGGTGGCCACCTGCATGCCCAGGCAGATGCCGAGGTAGGGCACCTTGCCTTCGCGCGCGAAGCGGGCGGCCGAGATCTTGCCCTCGACGCCGCGCTGGCCGAAGCCGCCGGGCACCAGGATCGCGTCGTACTTGGCGAGCCGCGAAACATCTTGCGGGGAGATGGTTTCGGAATCGATGTAGTCGATCTTCACGCGCGCATGGTTCTTCATGCCGGCGTGGCGCAGCGCTTCGTTGAGCGACTTGTAGCTGTCGGACAGGTCGACGTACTTGCCGACCATCGCAATGCTGACTTCCTGCTGCGGATGCTCGACCTCGTACACCAGCTCGTCCCAGCGCTGCAGCTTGGCCGGCGGCGTGTTGATGCGCAGCTTGTCGCAGATCAGGCCGTCCAGGCCCTGCTCATGCAGCATGCGCGGCACCTTGTAGATGGTGTCGACGTCCCACATGGAGATCACGCCCCATTCGGGCACGTTCGAGAACAGCGAGATCTTGGCCCGCTCGTCGTCGGGGATCGGGCGGTCGGCGCGGCACAGCAGCGCATCGGCCTGGATGCCGATGGCGCGCAGTTCCTTGGCGGTGTGCTGCGTGGGCTTGGTCTTGAGCTCGCCGGCGGCGGCGATCCAGGGCACGTAGCTCAGGTGCACGAAGGCCGAGTTGTTCGGGCCCATGCGCAGGCTCATCTGGCGCACGGCCTCGAGGAAGGGCAGCGATTCGATGTCGCCCACCGTGCCGCCGATCTCGACGATGGCCACGTCCACTTCATGCGCGGTGCCGAGGCCGGCGCCGCGCTTGATGTATTCCTGGATCTCGTTGGTGATGTGCGGAATCACCTGCACCGTCTTGCCGAGGTAGTCGCCGCGGCGCTCTTTCTCGAGCACGGTCTTGTAGATCTGGCCGGTGGTGAAGTTGTTGGCCTTGCGCATCCGCGTGGTGATGAAGCGCTCGTAGTGGCCGAGGTCGAGGTCGGTCTCGGCACCGTCGTCGGTGACGAACACCTCGCCATGCTGGAACGGTGACATCGTGCCGGGGTCGACATTGATGTACGGATCGAGCTTGATGAGGGTGACCTTGAGGCCGCGCGATTCGAGGATCGCGGCGAGGGAGGCGGAGGCGATTCCCTTGCCAAGGGAAGATACGACACCACCGGTGACGAAGACAAATTTGGTCATGCCAGTTCCGGACCAGAGATCCGGGCAGTGGGAAATTGCGATTATAGGTGTCCCCTTTGCGCCCCTCCGGGCCAAGGGCATCCCGTTCCTGATCTTGTCGGTATGTGAGCAACAATATGACTCATGCAAGATCTCGCCGGCAAACACATCGTCCTGGGCCTTACCGGTGGTATCGCCTGCTACAAATCGGCGGAGCTGTGCCGACTGTTCGTGAAGGCCGGCGCCACGGTCCAGGTCGTGATGACCGAGGCGGCCGAGCAGTTCATCACCCCGGTCACGATGCAGGCGCTCTCGGGGCGTACCGTCTACACCTCGCAGTGGGATGTGCGCGAGCCCAACAACATGCCGCACATCAACCTGAGCCGCGAGGCCGACGCCATCGTGCTGGCGCCCTGCAGCGCCGACTTCATCGCACGGCTGGTGCAGGGCAGGGCCGACGACCTGCTGAGCCTGATGTGCCTCGCGCGGCCGATGGACCGCGTGCCGCTCTTGATCGCGCCGGCCATGAACCGGGAGATGTGGGCGCATCCTGCCACCCAGCGCAACCTGAAGCAGGTGTCGGCCGACGGTGCCACGGTGCTGGGCGTGGGCAGCGGCTGGCAGGCCTGCGGCGAGACGGGGGACGGCCGCATGCTCGAGCCGGCGCAACTGCTCGAGGACATCACGGCCTTCTTCGTGCCAAAGCTCCTCGCGGGCCAGAAGGTGCTGGTGACCGCGGGCCCCACCTTCGAGCCGCTCGATCCGATACGCGGCATCACCAATCATTCGTCCGGGAAGATGGGATTTGCCATTGCGCGCGCCGCGCGCGAGGCCGGCGCCGAAGTCACGCTGGTGGCCGGTCCGGTGCACCTGCCGACGCCGCGCGGGGTGAGCCGCATCGACGTGCTTTCCGCGCAGGACATGCTTGAAGCCACCCTTCATGCCGCGCAGTCCGCTAGCATTTTTGTAGCGACGGCCGCGGTCGCCGACTGGCGGCCCGCCACCCACAGCGAGCAAAAGATCAAGAAGGACGGCAGCGGCAAGACGCCGGTGCTCAATTTCGTCGAGAACGCCGACATCCTGCTGGCTGTGGCCCAAAGCGAGCGCGCGCAGTCCCGCAAGCTGTTCTGCGTGGGCTTCGCGGCCGAGAGCGAGAACCTGGCCGAGCACGCCAAGGCCAAGCGCGAGCGCAAGGGAATTCCGCTGCTGGTCGGCAACATCGGTCCGCTGACCTTCGGGCAGGACGACAATGCGCTGCTGCTGGTGGACGCAACGAGCACGCGCGAACTGCCGCGTGCGCCCAAGCTCACCCTGGCACGCGAACTCATGACCGAGATTGCCGCCCGGCTGCCTGACTGGAGAGTCTGATGAACCCCCAATGGAACACGCCGCCCAATGGCGATTTCGCCAGCTACGTCGAGCGGCTGTCGGCCCAGGCCGCATTGCCGAAGCGGGCAGCGCACGAGGGCGACCACGGGCTGGACGTGGGCATCACGCCCGCCCCGGGCGCGCAGGGCGCGGCGGCCGCCGCCGCCCAGCGGCGCGAATCGTCGAACGGCGATACCTCCGCGCCAGGCGGCGGAGCGTTGCCATCCGCGGCGCTCAAGATCCTGGCCGCCGTGGGGGCCGTGGTGCTGCTGGCGCTGTGGTCGGCCGGCGTGTCGCTCGTCGTGCTGGTGTTCCTGGCGGGCGCGGCTTTCTGGCTCGCCAGCAAGTTGAAGGGGCTGAAGCTTTCACCAGGCGTCGCCAAGTGGCAGCAGGTGCTCGAGGAAGCCGCCCGCAAGCAAAGAGAACAGCAACAGAAGCAAGGCAAGTAGAAGTGAAAGTAGACGTTCGTATCCTCGACCCACGCATGGTGGACCAATTGCCCGCCTATGCCACCCCCGGCAGCGCAGGGCTCGACCTCAGGGCCTGCCTCGATGCGCCGGTCACGCTGGAACCCAACGCCTGGCAGCTCGTGGGCACCGGCATTGCGATCCACCTGGCCGACCCGGCCTATGCGGCGCTGATCCTGCCGCGCTCGGGCCTGGGCCACAAGCACGGCATCGTGCTCGGCAACCTCGTGGGGCTGATCGACAGCGACTACCAGGGCGAACTCAAGATCAGCGCCTGGAACCGCAGCGACACGCCTTTCGTGCTCCAGCCGATGGAGCGGCTCGCGCAGCTCGTGATCGTGCCGGTGGTGCAGGCGCAGTTTCGCGTGGTCACAGAATTTGCAGCTTCGCAACGCGGCGAAGGGGGCTACGGCTCCACCGGCAAGCACTGACCGTTCCTCGTCCTCGCCCGGCTTGGTGTCGGGCCCGTAAAGACCGGAACTGACGGTTCGCGGCGCGCTCTTACGTTTCGGTGTGTGTCTTGCGTCATCCCCACAGCGGGCAAGACGTTGGATACAGGCTTTGGCGCATCGGGATGCGCCGATTTATCCGAGGAGCCTCTCAACATGAAAATTTCAACGCGCTTCGTTTCCATTGCCGCTTCCGTGGTGGCGCTTGCCACGCTCACGGCCTGCGTCGCTCCCGCGCCGGTCTATCACACCACGCGCTATCCGTACCAGGCACCGCCGCAGGCCGTTCCGTACCAGGAAGCGGCCTATGTCGAATACGGCCACGTGGCCAACATCGAGGTGCTGCGCAGCGAAACCGCGGGCACCGGCACCACCGGCGGCGGCGCGGTGGCGGGCGGTGTGATCGGCGGCGTGGTGGGCAACCAGTTCGGGCACGGCAGCGGCCGCGCCGCGGCCACCGCCCTGGGCATCGTGGGCGGTGCCCTGCTGGGCAACACCATCGAGGGACAGGCCAGCGGGCCGCGCGCCTACGAGAGCTACCGCATCTCGGTGCAGACCGACCGCGGCGGCTACCGCGCCTTCGACGTGCAGCATCCGGGCGACCTGCGCATCGGCGACCGCGTGCGCATCGACAACGGCCAGATCTCGCGCATGTAGCAGCGGGTGTGCCGCAGCAAGCAAAAAGCCGGGCACTGCCCGGCTTTTTGCTTGCTGCCGTGGTTCGCTCAGCCGGCAGTCAGTGCAGCAGGTCGTTGCCCGGCGCGGTTGGCGGCACCTTGAAGAAGGCTGTGCCCGCCGTACCGCGGCCGACTTCTTCTTCGGTGGCCTCGCGCACCGAGCGAACCGTGATGTCCAGCCGGACAGCGATGCCGGCGAGCGGATGGTTGCCGTCGAGCACCAGGTGGTCCGGATAGATCTCGGCCACCGTGTAGATCACGTCCTTGGGCATGGCGTCGCTCACGCCTGCGGGCAGGGCGGCACCGTCGAAGGTCATGCCTTCCTCGGTGCCTTCGGGGAACAGCGAGCGCGGCTCCAGAAAGAGCAGCTGGTCGTTGAAGTCGCCGAAGCCCTGTTCGGGCTCGAGCTGCAATTGCACCCGTGCGCCGGGCTCGTGGCCCATCAGGGCAGCTTCGATCACGTCGAAGAGGTCATCGCCCCCCACCATGAATTCCACCGGTTCGTCGAGCACGTCCAGCACTTCGCCCAGGGTGTCTTTCATCGTCCAGGTCAGGCCGACCACGCATTGTTCAGAGATTTCCATTGCAGAATTCTCCCATGGAGATTACACAACCGCTGCCGTTGCTCGGCGGCCTGAGCGCCGCGCAGTTCATGCGGCGGCATTGGCAGAAGAAACCGTTGCTGGTGCGCCAGGCCATACCCGCCATGGTGCCACCGATAGAGCGCAGCGCGCTCTTTGCCCTGGCCGAGCGCGAGGACGTCGAATCGCGCCTCATCCGCCACGGCAAGGCCGGCTGGACGCTCAGGCACGGGCCGCTCGCACGGCGCGCGCTGCCGCCGCGCAAGCAGCCGGCCTGGACGCTGCTGGTGCAGGGCGTCGACCTGCATCACGATGGCGTGCATGCGCTGCTGCAGCAGTTCCGCTTCCTGCCCGATGCGCGGCTGGACGACCTCATGATCAGCTATGCGAGCGACCAGGGCGGCGTGGGCGCGCATTTCGACAGCTACGACGTGTTCCTGCTGCAGGCGCAGGGCAGGCGGCGCTGGTCGATCGGCCGGCAGAGCGACCTGCGCCTGCAGCAGGGCGTGCCGCTCAAGATCCTCGAGAACTTCGAGCCCGAGCAGAGCTTTGTGCTCGAACCGGGCGACATGCTGTATTTGCCGCCGCGCTATGCACACGACGGCGTGGCGGTCGGCGACGACTGCATGACCTGCTCCATCGGCCTGCGATCCTCCGCGGCCGGCGAGCTTGGCGCCGACCTGCTGGCGCGCGTGGCGCAGGCGTATGCGGAGGCCCTGGAAGATGCAGGGCCCGCCGAGCTGGCGCGCTACCGCGATCCGACGCAGCCCGCGGTCGAGGCGCCGGCCGCCATGCCGGCCGCGCTGCAGGCTTTTGCGCGCAAGGCGGTCGACGCCGCGCTGCGCGATCCGGACGCCGTCGACCGCGCGCTGGGCGAATCGCTGACCGAACCCAAGGCCAATGTCTGGTTCGATCCGCAAGGCGCCGAGGTGCCGGCCGAACTGCATGCCGTGGCGCTCGACCGCCGCACGCGCATGCTCTACGACGCGCGGCACCTCTACATCAATGGCGAGAGCTTTCGCGCAGGCGGCGCCGATGCAACGCTGATGCGGCGGCTGGCCGACCGGCGCGCGCTCGGGCCGCGCGAACTGGCGCGCGCGAGCGACGGCGCACTCGCACTGCTGGCCGAGTGGTGCGAAGCGGGATGGGCCCATGCCGAGTGAGAGTTCCGCAGCGGCCGCGCCGGCCTTGCCCGAAGGGCGCTTCGATGGCCCCGAAGCCTTCGCAGGCATGGTGCGGGCCGCGCTGTCGAGCGCAGCCCGGCAGGGGTGGAGGGAGCTGGTCTTCTGCGATCCCGACTTCGCCGACTGGCCGCTCGGCGAGCGGGCCAGCATCGAGGCGCTCCAGGCCTGGTCGGCCACGGGCCGCCGCTTCGTGCTGCTGGCGCAGCGCTTCGATGCGGTCGAACGTTCACATGCGCGCTTCGTCGCATGGCGGCGCACCTGGGATCACATCATCGAATGCCGCGCGGTGCGTGCAGAGGCGGGCAGCACCGCGCTGCCGAGCGCCATCTGGACGCCCGGATGGTTCGCCCACCGCACCGATGCCGAGTACAGCCGTGGCCTGTGCGGCGCCGATCCGCGTGCGCGGCGCGAACTGCGTGAAACCATCGATGAGTCGTGGCGAGCGGGCGTTGCCGCATTTCCGGCGTCGACACTGGGCTTGTAAGCCAATGCCGCGAATGAGGCCACGAGACACAAACGGGCAGCGATGCGGGTCTAGAATTTTTTCGTTCTGACATCCATTGCCAAAGGAGTTTCCATGAAGAAGTCATCGTCCGTCCTGCTCGCTTCGTTGATCGCCGCTGCCGCGCTCGTGGCCTGCGGAAAGAAAGAGGACGCCGCGCCGGCGGTTGTGACACCCCCGCCCGCTCCGGTGACCGAGCCGGCACCGCCGCCGCCGGCAGCTGCGCCGGCCCCGTCGACCAGCACCGATTCGTCGGCCGCAACCACGCCTTCGCCGGGTGCATCCTCGGCGCTGGACGCCGCCAATGCCGCGACCGAGGCTGCCAAGAAGAACGAAGCACCGAAGCAATAAACCGGGTGTTCATTCACCCCAGCAAAAAGCCGCCTCGTGGCGGCTTTTTGCATGGAGGCGCGGAACAGGGCCGCACCGCGATCAGACGTCCAGCCAGGGCGAGCCTTCCGACGCACTGGCCGTGAGCATCTCGGCCTCGTGCCCGCCGAGGGCTTCGGCCATCAGGCGCCGCACGATGTCGGGACGGTTGTTCTGCTCGCTCAGATGGGCCGCGACCACGTGGCGCAGACCGTCGTGGCGCACCGCGCGCGCGATTTCCGCAGCCGCATCGTTCGAAAGGTGCCCGTGCCTGCCGCCGACGCGCAGTTTCAGGAAGGCCGGATAGGCCGAATTGGCGAGCAGTTCGCTGTCGTGGTTGAACTCGAGCAGCAGCGCATGCACGCCGTGGAGGCGGGCCAGCACATGTGCGGTGGCATGGCCCAGGTCGGTCAGCACGCCCAGCGTGCGCGCGCCGTCGGAGCAGCGAAGCTGCAGCGGCTCGCGCGCATCGTGCGGCACGGTGAAGGGTCGCACCGCAATGTCGCCGACCGCAAACTCGGCATCGTCCCGCGCCAGGTTGAGCCGGCCTTCGAAGTCGCGCGCCCCGGTGGCCAGCCAGGTGCCTTCGCTCATCCAGACGGGAATGCGGTTGCGCCGCGACAGCGAGTGGGCGCAGCCGATGTGGTCGCCGTGCTCGTGGGTGACGAAGACCGCATCGATGTCGCCGGCTGCGAGGCCGGCCCTGGCAAGCCGCAGATCGAGTTGCCGCAGGCCGAATCCGCAATCGATCAGCAGCCGCGAGGTGCGGCCGCCGCTGGTGGATTCCACCACCGCGGCATTGCCCGTGCTGCCGCTGCCGAGGCTTCGGAAGCGGAGCATGCGGCTTACTTCAGGTCGTCGGCAATGACCTGGACGATGCGCTGCGCGTTGGCCGAGGTTTCGGGCGCGCCGTTCGCGTTCAGCACCGAGACCGTGGTGCTCTCGCCCTGGCCGCCCTTCACGAGGATACGGAACTTGATCGGTGCTTCGTTCTTCTCGGAGCTGCCGAACAGCTTGCCGAAGAAGCCGGGCTCCTTCTTGTCGGGGTTCGGGGTCACGTAGCGCACGTAGTAGATGCCGGCGCTGCGGTCGCGGTCTTCCACGGTGAAGCCGGTGCGGTCGAGTGCCAGGCCCACGCGGCGCCATGCGCGGTCGAAGCCTTCGCTGATCTGCACGACCGGCTGGCCGCCCACGTTGGCGACGGCGGCGGTCTTGGACGGTGCGGTGGTGGCGGCCAGGATCTTCGACTGCTCTTGCGTCACGCCGAGCTTGACCATCAGGCGGCGCAGGAACTCGGTCTCGAGTTCAGGGTCGCTCGGACGGGGCTGCCACACGGTCTGGTCCTGGCGGCTGTTGTTGTAGACCTCCTGCATGCCGCGGTGGCTGATGAAGATCTCGGTGCCCGTGGGCGTGCGCTCCAGGCGCGTGCGGAAGCGGTCGAGTTCGCCGGTCGAGTAGACCGAGTCGACCAGCTTGCCCAGCGTGCCGCGGATGATGTCCTGCGGCAGCTTGGCGCGGTTCTCGGCCCAGTCGGTTTCCATGATGCCGAGGTTGCGCTGCTCGGTGGTCAGGAGGAAGCCGCTTTCCTGCCAGAAGTCCTTCACCGGGTCCCAGAGCTGGTCGGGCGAGCGGTTGATGACGATCCAGCGCTGCGTGCCCGAGCGCTCCATGCGCACGTCGCCGATGTTGGCCACCGCGGTGGGAATGCCCGGCGCGTTGGCCGCGCCGGCCTGGTAGGCGTTGGCCGTGACCGCACCGCCCGGCACCGCGTAGCGGTTCTCGCGCGAGAGCTGCGACAGGTCGGGCGGGACTTCGAGCGTCGGGGCCTTGCCGGCGCTCTTGTAGTCGATCTTGTCGCTCTCGAGAACGGAGCAGGCGGCGAGGCTGACAACGAGGGTGGCCAGCAGTGCAGCTCGCGAAATGTGCGAAAGGTTCTTCAACGTCGTCTTCCTTGTTGGAATGGGTTCGGTCAATCTGTGGGCCGCTTTGCCCGCACTCTCTGAGCGCGGTTCAGGCAAAAGGTTGCGTAACCTCGATGCGGCAGGGGGAAAGAGATCGGGGGTGTCGGGAAGAATGCCGGGTCAGCCCTTGAGCAGGCCGGTGGCGCGCAGGGCGGCTTCGACCACGGGCCGGTTCGTTTCCGCCAGCTCGGTGAGCGGCAGCCGCAATGCGCCGCCGCACAGGCCGAGCCTGGACATGGCCCACTTGAGCGGGATCGGATTGGGTTCCACGAACAGGTGGCGGTGCAGCGGCATCAGCTCGAACTGGATCTGCATGGCCCGCCGCACGTCGCCCGCGATGGCCGCGACGCACAGCTCGTGCATCTTGCGCGGCGCGATGTTGGCCGTGACGCTGATGTTGCCCTGGCCGCCGCAGAGCATGAGTGCCACCGCGGTCGGGTCGTCACCCGAGTACACGGCAAAGTGCTTGGGCAGGTCGCGGATGAGCCATTGCGCGCGCTCGATGTTGCCGGTGGCTTCCTTGATGCCGATGATGCCCGGCACCTGCGCGAGGCGCAGCACGGTGTCGTGCGCCATATCTGCCACGGTGCGGCCGGGCACGTTGTACAGCACGGTGGGCAGGTCGCCCACGGCTTCGGCGATGGCCTTGAAGTGCTGGTACTGGCCTTCCTGCGTCGGCTTGTTGTAGTAGGGCACGACCTGCAGCTGCGAATCGGCGCCCACGCCCTTGGCGAACTTGGCGAGCTCGATCGCTTCCTTGGTCGAGTTGGCGCCGCAGCCGGCCATCACGGGCACGCGGCCCTTGGCCTGTTCGACCGCCACGCGGATGATTTCGCAATGCTCTTCCACGTCGACCGTGGGCGATTCGCCGGTGGTGCCGACTACGCCAAGGCAATCGGTGCCTTCGTCGATGTGCCAGTCGATCAGCCGGCGCAGGGCGGGGTAGTCGACACTGCCGTCGTCGTGCATCGGCGTGGCAAGAGCGACGATGCTGCCTGTCAGTTGCTCCAAGGGGAATCTCTCTGTCGGGTGGACGAAAGCGCCGATTCTACTTACTCCGGCGTCCCCGGAAACGGCGGCCCCGGCGGGCTCAGTTTCCCTGCAGCAGATGGCGTGGGGGCTGGCCCGCGCCGGCATCGCCGGCACGGATGGCCGCGATGCGCTGCACGAAGCGCGCCGGTTCGGCAAGGAAGCCATCCTCGTAGGCCACCACGCGCAAATCCTTGCATGCGGCCAGCAGTTCGCCGGGCTGCAGCAGGAAGTCGGGCCGCGAGGGCTTGCCCACCGTCTCATTGCCGGCCGCAAAGGTTTCATACAGCAGCACGCCGCCCGGCGCGACCGCGGCCACGATGTCCGCCATGCGCGGGCGCCACAGGTAGTTGGTGACGACCACCGCGCCGAAGGCCTGGCCCGCGAACGGCCAGGGGCCGGCCTCGATGTCGGCGGCCAGCACGCGGCCGAAGGCGCCCGCGGCTTCGGCGGCTTCCACCGAGCGGTCCACGCCCGTCACCGCATGCCCGCGCGCCGCGAACCACCGCATGTGCCGTCCGTGGCCGCAGGCCACGTCGAGCACGGCAGCCCCGGGGGCGAGCAGGTGCGACCACCGCACGATCCATTCCGACGGCGCTGTTCCGCCATGCGGAGGTGCTGCATTTTTCATAGCAATCATCAGAAGCAGGACCAGACCTGGTCGACCAGCGTCACCAGGAAATCCGGGTGCACGTAGAGCGCAAAGACGCCGCCCAGCGCCGCCAGCGCGGCCGCCAGCCAGCCGGCCTGCACGAGGCGGTGGCGCATCTGCGGAATCATGGGGCCATTGTCCTTCGCCAGGATCAGCCGGGCACGGCGACCGGCCGGCCGCCGCGCGCAATGGCGCTTTCCTTCACCGGCAGGTTGATCAGCGCCGCGAACACGCCCAGCGCGATCGCGATGTACCAGACGATGTCGTAGCTGCCCGTGGTGTCGTACAGATAGCCGCCCAGCCAGACGCCGATGAACGAGCCGACCTGGTGGCTCAGGAACACGAAGCCGCTGAGCATCGACAGGTGCGCCACGCCGAAGATGCCCGCGATGATCGCGTTGGTGGCGGGCACCGTCGACAGCCACAGGAAGCCCATGGCCGCCGAGAACACGTACACGCTGAGCGGCGAGATCGGCGCCAGCAGGAACAGCGCGATCGAGACCGCCCGCGCAAGGTAGATGGCCGCCAGGATCTTTCGCTTGGCCAGCTTCTGGCCCAGCAGCCCGACCGTGTAGGTGCCGAACACGTTGAAGAGCCCGATCAGCGCGAGTGCATAGCCCGCCACCTCGGCCGGCAGGCGCTGGTCGCGCAGGTAGGTCGGCATGTGGATGCCGATGAAGGCGAGCTGGAAGCCGCAGACGAAGTACCCCGCCATCAGTAGCCCGAAGCTCGGATAGCGGAAGGCCTCGCCCACCGCCTGCAGCACCGACTGGTCGCGGTGCCCCGCGAGCGCGCCGCGCTGCGGCTCGCGCAGGCCGAAGGCCAGCGGCAGGATCACCAGCGCCAGCATCGCCACCGCCGCGAGCGCGCTCTGCCAGCCCAGCTGCCTGATGAGCAGCCCCTCGATCGGGGCCAGCAGGAACTGCCCGAAGGAGCCGGCCGCCGCCGCCACGCCCATGGCCCAGGAGCGCCTTTCGGCCGGAATCTGGCGCCCGATCACGCCATAGACGACGGCATAGGTGGTGCCGGCCTGCGCCGCGCCGATCAGCACGCCGGCGCTCAGCGTGAACAGCAGCGGCGTGGGCGAATACGCCATGCCCAGCAGGCCCAGCGCATACAACGCTGTGCCGGCGACAAGCACCCGGAAGGCGCCGAAGCGATCGGCCACCATCCCCGCGAACACGCCGAAGATGCCCCACGACAGGTTCTGCACGGCCAGCGCGAACGAAAAGGTCTGGCGGCTCCAGTCCTGCGCCTGCGTGATCGGCTGCAGCCAGAGGCCGAAGCCGTGGCGGATGCCCATGGAAAGCGTGACGATCATGGCGCCGCAGATCAGCACCTGCTTGACCGAGAGAGTGGGAGAGGAGGCTTGCATGCCGTCGAATGTAGCGACTCGGGTACTTTGGCGGGCGCGCTGGCGGCCAAGGCCATTGATGATTTGTGCCGCCGGCTTTGATGCGCGCCGCGCATCAAAGCCGGCGGCCCGGCCGTGAACGCGCAGTGTGCCTGTATGGGTATCCAGTTGTTTGGTGGCGACTGACTACAATCCGCCCCCATGGCGACTCCCCCCAAGACTCCCCCCAGTTCATCGTCCGCGTCCTCCGGGTACTCGGAAGGTTCCATCCGCGTGCTCAAGGGCCTCGAGCCCGTGAAGCAGCGCCCGGGCATGTACACCCGGACCGACAACCCGCTGCACGTCATCCAGGAAGTGCTCGACAACGCCGCCGACGAGGCGCTGGCGGGCCATGGCAAGAAGATCAAGGTCACGCTGCATGCCGACAACTCGGTCAGCGTCGAGGACGACGGCCGCGGCATTCCCTTTGGCCTGCACCCTGAAGAAAAAGCCCCGGTGGTCGAACTGGTCTACACCCGGCTGCACGCCGGCGGCAAGTTCGACAAGGGTTCGGGCGGCGCCTACAGCTTCTCGGGCGGCCTGCACGGCGTGGGCGTGTCGGTGACCAACGCGCTGTCGAAGCGCCTCGAAGTGACGACGCACCGCGAGGGTTCGGTCGCCAGGCTGGCCTTCAGCGGCGGCGACGTGATCGAGCCGCTGCAGGTGCGCAAGCTCGAGGCCGGCGAGCGCAAGCAGGGCACCACCGTGCGCGCCTGGCCCGACGCCAAGTATTTCGAGACCGCGGCGCTGCCGATGGCCGAGCTCACCCACCTGCTGCGCAGCAAGGCCGTGCTGATGCCGGGCGTGAGCGTCACCCTCACGGTCGAGAAGACCAAGGAAACGCAGCAGTGGCTCTACAAGGGCGGCCTGAGCGACTACCTCATGCAGACGCTCAACGGCGACCCCGTGATCCCGCTGTTCGAAGGCAGCGGCCATGCCGACAAGAACGCCGACAACTTTGCCGAGGGCGAGGGCGCCGACTGGTGCGTGGCCTTCACCGAAGACGGCCAGCCGGTGCGCGAGAGCTACGTCAACCTGATTCCCACCAGCGCCGGCGGCACGCACGAGAGCGGCCTGCGCGACGGCCTGTTCACCGCGGTGAAGGGCTTCATCGAATTGCATTCGCTGCTGCCCAAGGGCGTGAAGCTGCTGCCCGAGGACGTGTTCGCGCGCGCCTCGTACGTGCTGAGCGCCAAGGTGCTCGACCCCCAGTTCCAGGGGCAGATCAAGGAGCGCCTCAATTCGCGCGATGCCGTGCGCCTGGTGTCGAGCTTCGTGCGCCCGGCGCTCGAGCTCTGGCTCAACCAGCACGTCGACTATGGACGCAGGCTCGCCGAACTCGCCATCAAGGCCGCGCAGACGCGCCAGCGCGCCGGCCAGAAGGTCGAGAAGCGCAAGGGCTCCGGCGTGGCCGTGCTGCCCGGCAAGCTGACCGATTGCGAGAGCAAGGACACCAGCCACAACGAAGTCTTCCTGGTCGAGGGCGATTCGGCCGGCGGCAGCGCCAAGATGGGCCGCGACAAGGAGAGCCAGGCCATCCTGCCGTTGCGCGGAAAGGTGCTCAACACCTGGGAGGTGGAGCGCGACCGGCTTTTTGCCAACACCGAAATCCACGACATCTCGGTGGCCGTGGGCGTCGATCCGCACGGCCCCGCCGACACGCCCGACATGAGCGGCCTGCGCTACGGCAAGATCTGCATCCTCTCCGATGCCGACGTGGACGGCTCGCACATCCAGGTGCTGCTGCTCACGCTGTTCTTCCGCCACTTTCCGAAACTCATCGAAGCCGGCCACGTGTATGTCGCAAAGCCGCCGCTGTTCCGCGTCGATGCGCCCGCGCGCGGCAAGAAGCCGGCTTCCAAGGTCTATGCGCTCGACGAGGGCGAACTCACGGCCACGCTCGATAAACTGCGCAAGGACGGCGTGCGCGAAGGCGCCTGGAGCATCAGCCGCTTCAAGGGCCTGGGCGAAATGAGCGCGGAACAATTGTGGGAAACCACGCTCAATCCCGATACCCGGCGCCTGATGAAGGTCCAATTGGGGCGCTTCGACTTCAGCTCCACCCAGGGCGAGATCACCAAGCTCATGGGCAAGGGCGAGGCAGCCGCCCGGCGCGAACTGATGGAACTGCGCGCCGACGATGTCGATATCGATGTTTGACCACCCTCGTGAAAATTCCAGACCTCATGCGTCCGTTGCTCCTGGCCCTGCTGCTGTGTGCGCAGCAGGGGCTCGCGCACGCCGCTGACGTCTACGGCTACATCGACAGCAAGGGCGTGGCGCACTTCGCGTCGGAAAAGATCGACGAGCGCTACCAGGTCTTCTTTCGCCGCGGCCAGAGCTTCGATACCGCGCAGGGCCTGGCGCCGTTCGCGCGCGGAGGGCGCAAGCTCGACGGAAAGGTGCCGCAGGCCTCGCAGACCCTGCTGGCGCTGTTCGAAGCCTCGCCAAGCTACAAGACCGCCAAGGCCGCGCTGCGCGATGCGGCCAACAAGCATTCGATCGACTACGAATTGCTGCAGGCGCTGATCGCCACCGAATCGGGCTTCGATGCCCAGGCCGTTTCGCCCAAGGGCGCGATGGGTCTCATGCAGCTCATGCCGGCCACCGCGCAGCGTTATGGCGTCGCGGCCGACAAGCGCAGCACCATCGAGAAAAAGCTGTTCGATCCGCGCGTCAACATTGCCGCGGGCTCGCGCTACCTGCGCGACCTGATCGCGATGTTCCCGGGCCAGATCGAACTGGCGCTGGCCGCCTACAACGCAGGCGAAGGCGCGGTACAGCGCGCGGGCAACAAGATTCCCAACTACAAGGAAACGCAGAACTACGTGCAGACGGTGCTGCAGCTCTATGCCTACCTGAAGCCGTCGGCGGCGGGATCGTCGGCCGTGGCAGGCGGCAGCGGGCGCGGCGGCAAGACGCCGGGGCGCATCCGCATGGAGCTCACGGTGCCCAAGGGCGGCGCCCTGGGCCGTGGCAACATGCCGCCCGATTCGCCGGGCGCCATGCCGGCCATGCCCGATGCGCCCGAGTCATCGACGGTGCCGGACGGCGGTTCGGACACGCCGGTGTCCTGATGGCCCGCCCCGCCTTTGCTCGCCGATGAAGGAGCCCTTTTTCGTGCACCGCCGAAGCTTCGTTCTTGCGACTGCCGCCTGCGCGGTGGCCGGTGCCGCGCGCGCGCAGCACGCGGCCACGCATGACACGCTGCCGCCGGCGTCTTCGTCGAAGGAGCCCTACGCGCGGCTGCAGGGTGGCGTTCCGCACCACATGACGCCCGAGCAGGAAGCCCAGCGCGTCACGGACAGCCCCGCACCGGCCGGCCCGGCGGGGCGCTGGGAGCCGCGCGCGGCGCTGCCCATTCCGCGCAGCGAGATGGCCTGGGCCACCGCGGCGCAAGGGCGCATGCACGTGGTCGGCGGCTATGGCGAGGGCGCGGTCAACCGCGACTACCACCACATCTACGATCCCAAGGCCGACCGCTGGCTCGACGGCGCACCGCTGCCGCGCGGCGCCAACCACGTGGCGGTGGCGGCCGATGGCGACCGGGTCTACGCCCTGGGCGGCTTCGTCGAGCAGAACCGCCGCTCCGACACCCACGCCTACGTCTACGAGATCGCAGCCAACCGCTGGAGTGCCATCGCACCGCTGCCACGCCCGCGCGGTGCCGCGGCCGCGGTGATGCAGGGCGGCGTGCTGCACCTGATCGGCGGCGCCTCCGAGCCTGCCGCCGAACGCGCGAGCGTCGGCTGGCACGAGGTCTACGACCCCAAGACCGATCGCTGGTCCTCTGCCAAGCCGCTGCCCGGCGCGCGCGATCACGTGGGCTGCGTGGCGCACGGCGGCCAGATCCACGTGATCGGCGGGCGCTTCAACACCTTCGAATACAACACCGACCTGCACCACGTCTACCTGTCCGCGCGCGACACCTGGGAGCTGCGTGCGCCGCTGCCCACGGCGCGCTCGGGCCATGGCCTCGTGGTGTACCGCGGCCGCTTCTTCGCGATGGGCGGGGAGGGCGGCTTTCTGGTGGGCGGCGTGCCGCGGCAGGCCAAGGTGTTCGGCCAGATGGAAAGCTACGATCCCGTGGCCGACAGCTGGCAGCGCCATGCGCCGATGCCCACGCCGCGCCATGCGGTGGGCGCCGCGGTGATCGGCGACTGGATCTACGTGGCCGGCGGCGGCGCGGTGCTCGGCGGCGCCGTGCAGTCCGCCGTACACGAGGCTTTCACACTGGGCTGAGCGCGCAAGCGCACGGCCCGCAACCGTTTCTCTTTCTCTCTTCTCCATGGACGACTCCCAACCTCCGCTCGATCTCCAGGGTCCCACCGACGGCGACACCACCCTCACGCTGGCCGACTACGCGCAGACCGCCTACCTCGAATACGCGCTCAGCGTGGTCAAGGGCCGCGCGCTGCCCGACGTGTCCGACGGGCAGAAGCCGGTGCAGCGGCGCATCCTGTATTCGATGTCGCGCATGGGCCTGGGCTTCGGCGGCGCCAACGGCACCGTGGGCGCCAAGCCGGTCAAGAGCGCGCGCGTGGTCGGCGACGTGCTCGGCCGCTTCCACCCGCACAGCGACCAGGCCGCCTACGACGCGCTGGTGCGCATGGCGCAAGACTTTTCGCAGCGCTATCCGCTGGTCGACGGCCAGGGCAACTTCGGCAGCCGCGACGGCGACGGCGCCGCGGCCATGCGCTACACCGAAGCGCGCCTGGCCCGCATCACCAGCCTGCTGCTCGACGAGATCGACGAAGGCACGGTCGACTTCATTCCCAACTACGACGGCAGCACCGAGGAGCCGCGCCTGTTGCCCGCGCGGCTGCCTTTCACGCTGCTCAATGGCGCGAGCGGCATCGCGGTCGGCCTGGCCACCGAGATCCCGAGCCACAACCTGCGCGAGATCGCCGATGCCTGCGTGGCGCTGATCAAGTCGAACGGCAAGCTCAGCGACGAGGAACTGCTGCAGATCGTGCCCGGCCCCGACTACCCGGGCGGTGCGCAGATCATCAGCGGGCCGGCCGACATCGCCGACGCCTACCGCACCGGCCGCGGCTCGCTCAAGGTGCGCGCGCGCTGGAAGATCGAGGACCTCGCGCGCGGCCAGTGGCAGCTCGTGGTCAACGAGCTGCCGCCGGGCGTGAGCACGCAGAAGGTGCTCGAGGAAATCGAGGAAATCACCAACCCGAAGGTCAAGGCCGGCAAGAAGGCGCTCTCCGCCGACCAGACCCAGCTCAAGGCCGCGATGCTCTCGGTGCTCGACGTGGTGCGCGACGAATCCAGCAAGGACGCCGCGGTGCGCCTGGTGTTCGAGCCCAAGACCTCGCGCATCAGCCAGGAAGAGTTCATTACCACGCTGCTCGCGCAGACCTCGCTCGAGACCTCGTCGCCGATCAATCTCACGATGGTGGGCATCGACGGCAAGCCCACGCAGAAGTCGCTGCGCCAGATGCTCAACGAGTGGATCGCGTTCCGCGAGGTCACGGTCGAGAAGCGCTCGCGGCACCGGCTGGGCAAGGTGCAGGACCGCATCCACATCCTCGAGGGCCGGCAGCTGGTGCTGCTGAACATCGACGAGGTGATCGCGATCATCCGCGCGGCGGAAGACCCGAAGGCCGCGCTCATCGCGCGCTTCAACCTCAGCGAACGCCAGGCCGAGGACATCCTCGAAATCCGGCTGCGCCAGCTCGCGCGGCTCGAAGCCATCAAGATCGAACAGGAGCTCAAGGGCCTGCGCGACGAGCAGAAGAAGCTCGAAGACATCCTCGGCAGCCCGGCGGCGCTGCGCCGCCTGCTGGTGAAGGAAATCGAGGCCGATGCCAAGACCTTCGAGGACCCGCGCCGCACGCTGATCCAGGCCGAGAAGCGCGCCGTGGCCGAACTGAAGGTGGTCGACGAGCCGGTGACCGTGATCGTCTCGCAGAAGGGCTGGGTGCGTGCGCAGAAGGGCTGGGCCAGCGAGAAGAACGGTGCCAACGGCACTGCGGCGCCCGAATACAGCTTCAAGTCCGGCGACGCGCTCTACGGCGCCTTCGAATGCCGCAGCGTCGACACGCTGCTGGTGTTCGGCTCGGCCAAGGACAAGAGCGTGCGCGTCTACACCGTGCCCGTGGCTTCGCTGCCCGGCGCGCGCGGCGACGGCCAGCCCGTGACCACGCTGATCGAGCTCGATGCCGGCACGCATGTCACGCATTTCTTCGCGGGCCCGGTAGGCGCCAGCCTGCTGCTGGCCAACACCGGCGGCTACGGCTTCATCGCCACCGTCGAGAACATGATGTCGCGCCAGCGCGGCGGCAAGGCCTTCATCGACGTGGGCGAGGGCGAGCAGCTCTGCCGCCCGTCGCTGGTGGGCGGCGCGAGCGGCGCGGAGCCGATGCCGGCCGCCACGCACGTGGCCTGCGCCTCGACCGGCGGCCGCATCCTGACCTTCGACATTGCCGAGCTCAAGAGCCTGCCCAAGGGCGGCCGCGGGCTCACGCTGATCGACCTCGACGCCAAGGACACGCTGGCGGGTGCCGCGGCCTACACGCGCAGCGTGAAGATCGAAGGCATCGGCCGCGGCGGCAAGGAGCGCGATGAAACCCTGGAAATCCGCACGCTCAACAATGCGCGCGGCAGCCGTGCGCGCAAGGGCAAGGCGGCCGACCTCGGCTTCAAGCCGACGGGCATCGTGCGGGTGCTGTGATGGGCGGCATCGACATCAGCGTCATCGGCCTCGTCGTTGCACTGGTCACGGGCCTTGCCAGCTTCTGGTTCGGCCGGCGCATGCGCCTGAAGCGCGGGGCCAGGAAGCGCGAGAAGGATCGCATCGCGGCGCAGGCCAGCGAGACCCGGCAGCAGCGCCGGGCGCGCGAGCGCAAGGAACGCGGCTAGCGCCTGTTTTCCTAGCGCAGGCCCTGCCACCAGCGCTCGTTGGTGCGCGCCTTGCCCACCGTCAGCACCTCGCCGATCACCGGCGTGGCCAGCTCGATCTTCTTTGCCTGCGACAGGTCGGCAATGCGGTCCAGCGGATCGTGCCAGGTGTGGAAGGCGAGGTCGAAGGTGCTGTTGTGCACCGAATAGAGCACCTTGCCGCGCAGGTCCTCGAAGGCCTGCACGCTCTGCTCGGGCGTCATGTGGACGGCGGGCCAGTAGGCGTCGTAGGCGCCGTTTTCCATCAGCGCCAGGTCGAAGCCGCCGAAGCGCTCGCCGATCTGCTTGAAGCCCGCAAAGTAGCCCGAGTCGCCGCTGTAGAAGATGCGCTGATCGCCGCTTTGCACCACCCATGAGGCCCACAGTGTGCGGTCGCGGTCGGTCAGCGTTCGGCCCGAGAAGTGCTGCGCCGGCGTGGCGGTGAGCTTCACGCCGCCGTGCTCGCCGCCTTGCCACCAGTCGAGCTCCGTCACCCGCTCCGCGGGCACGCCCATCGCCACCAGCCGCGCGCGCACGCCCAGCGGCACGAAGTAGCGCTGCACGCGCTGCGCGAGGTACTCGATGGTGGCCACGTCGAGGTGGTCGTAGTGGTCGTGCGAGAGGATCAGGCCTTCGATCGGCGGCAACTGCTCGAGCGTGAGCGGCGGCTTGTGGAAGCGCTTGGGGCCCACAAAGGTGAACGGCGATGCGCGCTCGCTGAACACCGGGTCGATCAGCCAGTACTTGCCCTGCAGCTTGAGCAGGTGCGACGAATGGCCGAGCCGCACCACGTGGTTGGCCTTGGGGTCGAGCGCTTCCAGGTCGGCGGTGGCCAGCATGCGCACCGGAATCGGATCGACCGGCACGGTGCCCACCTTGTCGCCGACGATGAAGCGTGACCAGATCCGCCAGCCGCTGGCCGAAGGCAGCACGTCCGGATTCGGCAGGTTCTGGAAGCTGCAGCCCTTGAACTGCGGCGATGCGTCGTAGCGCGCCTCGCATCCGCTGTTGCTGGAACAGCCCGCGACCAGTGCGCAGCCGGCCGCAAAGAGCGAGGTGCCATAACTGCGAAGACGGTGCTTCAGAAAGGAGATCATGGCGAGGTGTTGTCGGGTTTTTGCGGCGCGAGCTTAGCCGCCGCGTGGCGGCCAATGGTTTCAACGGCAGAAACATTCGGCGCACAGGGGCATTCCCGTGCCGCTTGTCGTAGGCCATGCGTTCTATGGCTGCCTGCGGGATCGCGCGGCACACTGAAGCGCGCCACGTTCCGCGGGCTTCAAGGAGGCGATCACACCATGAGCAGCAACCGCTATCCCATCATCTACGTGCGCGGCTATGCCATGACAGAGGCCGAGCGCGACGACACCGCCGCCGATCCGTTCTGCGGATTCAACGTGGGCTCCACGGTCTACCGCGCCACCGTGAAGAAGGATGCGCCGGCGCAGAAGTTCGTCTTCGAATCGCCGGTGGTTCGCCTCCTGGCCGACTTCCAGTACCAGAGCGTCTACCAGAACGGCCTGGACATTCTCGACAACGACTGGAAGCCTTCGCCCGATGAAACCGGCAAGGACGTGGACGGCATTCCGGCCGCATCGATCGTCATCTACCGCTACTACGACAGCGGATCCGAATTGCTCGGCGACGGCAAGTCGCGCGACGTGAAGGTGTATGCGCAGGGTCTGAGCAAGCTGATCCTTCGCGTGCGCGACCTGGTGGCGCTGCGCGAGGGGCCCGCTTTTGCAGCGGCCGATTTCCGCTGCTACCTGGTGGCGCATTCGATGGGCGGGCTGGTGGTGCGTGCCTTCCTGCAGAACCCGGCGCTCGGCGATGCGGCGGCGCGCGCCTGCGTCGACAAGGTGTTCACCTACGCCACGCCGCACAACGGCATCGACATGGGCGGCATCAACGTGCCGGCCTGGCTCACGGCCAACGAGATGAACACCTTCAACCGCGAGCGGATGTCGGAGTTCCTGGCCACGGCGCCGGTCGACGGCCGCATGGACTACCTGCCGGCGGCCGCATTTCCGGCCGAGCGCTTCTTCTGCATGGTGGGCTCCAACCGCGGCGATTACGAGGCCGCCAAGGGCCTCTCGCGCATGTTCGCGGGCCACGGCAGCGACGGACTGGTGCGCATCGAGAACGCCTCGCTCTGGTCCATCGACGATGCGAAGCGCAGCAAGCCGGTGGCCACCGCCTACGCCTTTCGTTCGCACTCGGGCTACTTCGGCATCGTCAATTCCGAGGAGGCCTACCAGAACCTGGTGCGTTTTCTCTTCGGCGACGTGCGCGTCGATCTCTGGTTCGAGGTCGAGGGCGTGACCCTGCCGCCGGACCTGCCCAAGGACGCCGATATCGACGCGCTCTACCAGGTCGAGCTTTTGGCCGCGCCGCGCGGCAAGCGCTGGTACCTGAGCCGGCGCGTGGCCGAAGAGGATTCGCCCGCCTGCCGCACGCACAAGGAGCTGACCGACCCCGAGAAGCCCGAGCGCCGCTCGATCTATCTCTCGACCGTGTTCCTCGCCAACAAGGCGCGCGTGAAGCAGGACCGGCCGACGCTGGCCTATGCCATGACGCTCGGCGTGCGCGTGCCCGACTACCAGGTGAACAAGAAGTTCTGGCTCGACGGCCATTACGAAGGCAGCTCGCTGTTCCGCGACACGCTGGTGATCGAGATCGCGCCGCCCCGGGCCGACGACCCGGCGCAGAACTGGAACGTGAAGTACGGCTGGCAGACAGACACCGCGGGGCAGGCGTCGCTGCCGATCAGCCCGAAGCAGCTGGCCGACGGCAAGCTGCAGTTCATCGTGCCGCTGTCGAGCCTGGGCGCGGCACCGGCGGCGCCCGGCATCAGCGGCAAGGTGCGGCTGGAGGTGAGCGCCTGGAGTTGAAGAAAGCGCCCTCCGGCGGGCACCGGCGTCATACTCGGGGCGGTCCAGGGTCCTGCCTTCTCCTCCCCCATGAAAACTGCCGTTCTCGTCATCGACATGCAGCGTGGCCTCTATGACGACCTGCCGCGTCCCCACGAGGCCGCCGAGGTTGCGCAGCGGATCAATGGCCTCACCGCGCGTGCCCGTGCCGCGGGCGTGCCGGTGGCTTTCATCCAGCACGAGAACGCCGTCGACCTCGAATTCGATTCCGAGCGCTGGCAGCTTTCCGGCGCGCTGGAGGTCGATCCAGGCGACACCAAGATCCGCAAGGCCACGGCCGATTCGTTCCTGCGCACGCCGCTGCAGGCATGGCTCGCGGGGCATGGGGTGCAGTGCGTGGTGCTCTGCGGCTACTCGTCGGAGTTCTGCGTGGACACCACCGCGCGGCGTGCCGCTGCGCTGGGCTACGAGGTCGTGCTCGCGGCCGACGCGCACACCTCGCACGACAAGCCGCACGCCACCGGCGACTTCATCCGCGCCCACCACAACGCCACGCTGTCGGACATCACGAGCTTCGGCGTGCCGATCCGCGCGGTGCCCAGCGCGAAGATCGTGTTCTGACCGTTCAATCCGCGCCGCGCCGCCACACGCGCGCGAGCGCGGCCAGCTTGCCCCTGAAGCTCAGCCGGTCGTTCGACAGCGCGTCGATGAAGTCCGACAGCCGCTGCGACTTCACCATGGTGTAGATCGTGAGCCAGGTCGTGAAGACGAACACCACGCCGAACCAGAGCGCCTTGCGCCACAGCGGCGCATCGGCCTCGGCCAGCAGGTTCATGCCGAGGAAGCCCGTCGTCACCGTGCCGATCAGGCCGAACAGCGTGACCACCGTGAGCCGCACCACGGTGCTGGCCTGCCGGCGCAGGCTGTCGGCGTCCAGGTAGGTGTTCATGTCGGCGATGCGCGCCTTGACCTCGTCGTAGAGCGGGTCGAGCCCGAGGTGCGCGGTGCACATGTGGGAGAGCGCGCGCACCTGCGCCTGCTCCGAGATCTCGTGGAACCAGTAGCGGTGCGTGAAGCGCAGGAAGCGCTCGAAGCTCGAACGGATCGCGCGCTTGAACTGCTTCACGCTCGGCGTGCTGTGGATGTCGAGCCGCTTGAGCGCCTCGACCAGCTGGTCCGAGAACATCAAGAGCGCCGCCTTCTGGAAATGCGCAATCAGGAACAGCAGGAAGTGCTGGTGGCGGAACTGCGCGAGCACGCCGCGGTCGCGGCAGCAGAAGAACTCCGAGCGGGCATCGCCCACCACGATCAGCGCATGGCCGTTGCACAGGTAGCGCGTGTTCGGCGCGGCGCCCGCATCGACCCAGAAGCGGTCGTAGCAGTAGCGGCGTTCGAAGTCCTCCAGATGCTGCTCCGCGTAGGGCAGGTGGGCGCGTTGCGCTGCATCGGCCTCGGCGGCGCCGGTGACGAGCCCGAGCCGGATGAAGTCGTTGCGCGAGAGGCGCTTGGGATCGTCGAGCGAAAGGTAGGCCATCAGCGGCATGCGGTAGTACTCGATCTGCCGGTAGCGCAGCGCGCCGGGCTCGTCGGAATGGTCGCTCACGAGCGGCTGCATCAGGTAGGCCCAGTGGGCCGAGATGCGCGGTGCGCGGTGCTGGGCCACGTGCGAGAGAAAGGCTTCGCGCTGCTGCGCATCCGAGCGCGCGAGCACACGGCCGTCGGCGGCCAGCCATTCGACGCTGGCCATGCAATGCAGCGCGCCGCCCTCGGCGTTCCAGCCCGCGGGGTAGGCGCGGCCGAAGCGGTAGAGCAGGTCCTGCGCCTGTGCAAGGCTCAGGTGGTTGGCGCCGACCTCCAGGTTCAGCAGCACCACGTCGATGTCGAAGAAGAAATACAGGTCGCAATGCACCACGTCGAGCGTGATCGGCGCGTCGCCCTGCTGTGCCACCACGCGCACGGCCGCGATGTCGTGGCGGCGGAAGATGCGCATCGGCGAGTCGCCGTCGCTGCCGGTGTCCGCGCCGTCCTTGTTCTTCGAGCGGCCCTCGCCGTAGAGAAAGCGCTGCACGTAGGGCAGGAAGCTCACGAACTCGTTGTAGTGCCGCTCGTGGAAGCGGCTGCTGTCGCCGGTGTATTCGTCGATCTCCTCGCGCCAGGGCGAGGCTTCGCCCATCTCGCGCAGCAGGTGCCAGGGGCCGTGGTGCGTGGGCTTGGCGTCAGGCGCCGGCACCAGCCGCAAGGGCCAGAGCAGGGCCTGCCGGAAATGCTGCACGGCAGGGGGTGCAACTGTCCCTGCGGACGCGATGGCCTCGGATGTATTCAGCATCGCGCGAGTGTAGGCAGAAGGGCTGTCGAAACACTGACCTAGGGAAATCCCTGGCTTGGCCTGAAACCGGTTTCATATAAGCTGCAAGCATTGCTTTCGAGGCATGCGCGCGGCCATGCCGTGCTCGCCCCACCCATGAACTACCAGTTTCAATTCGACGCCGTCTTCGCTGCCTGGCCGCTGCTGCTCAAGGGCACCTGGATCACGATCCAGCTCTCGCTCGTGGCCACGCTGCTGGGCCTCGTGGTCGCGATTTTTTGCGCCTGGGGCAAGACCTCGGGGCCGGGCTGGCTGCGCTTCATCGTCAACGCCTACATCGAGGTGATCCGCAACACGCCGTTCCTCGTGCAGCTGTTCTTCTTTTTCTTCGCGCTGCCGGCCATCGGGCTGCGCTGGTCGCCGCAGACGGCGGCGCTGGTGGCCATGGTGGTGAACCTTGGCGCCTACGCCACGGAAATCATCCGCGCGGGCATCGAGTCGATCCCCAAGGGGCAGATCGAGGCGGGCCGGGCGCTCAACCTCAAGCCCTGGGAGATCTTCCGCTTCGTGATCATCAAGCCCGCGCTCAAGGCCATCTACCCGGCGCTCACGAGCCAGTTCATTTTGCTGATGCTGAGCTCGGCCGTGGTGTCGGTCATCTCGGCCGACGACCTGACCTCGGTGGCCGCCAACCTGCAGTCGCAGACCTTCCGCAGCTTCGAGATCTACATCGTGGTGGCCGCCATCTACCTGGCGCTGGCGCTGGCCTTCTCGGCGATGTTCAAGCTGATCTACAAGCGCACGCTCAACTACCCGGACCGCCGGTAGCAGGCCCCAGAGCGGAGCAGGAAAAAAACCATGCGTACCTTCGGCTTTCCCGAATTCCTTTTCATCCTCGAAGCGGCCAAGTGGACGCTTGCGCTGTCGGCCATCGCCTTCGTGGGCGGCGCGATCCTGGGGTTGATCATCGCGCTCATGCGCACGTCGGAGTCGGCGTGGGCGCGCGGCGTGTCGACCACCTTCATCCAGATCTTCCAGGGCACGCCGCTGCTGCTGCAGCTGTTCCTGGTGTTCTTCGGCGCGCCGGTGCTGGGGCTGGACATCAACCCCTGGGTGGCGGCCGGCGTCGCGCTCATCCTGAACAGCGCCGCCTTCCTCGGCGAGATCTGGCGCGGCTGCATCGAGGCCATTCCGCGCGGCCAGTGGGAGGCCGCTCAGGCGCTCAACCTCAAGTATGCGGCGCGCATGCGCGACGTGGTGCTGCCGCAGGCGCTGAAGATCGCGCTCGCGCCCACGGTGGGCTACGTGGTGCAGATCATCAAGGGCACGTCGCTCGCCGCAATCATCGGCTTCGTCGAGGTCACGCGCGCCGGGCAGATCGTCAACAACGCCACCTTCCAGCCGCTGGTTGTGTTCTCGGTGGTGGCTGCCATCTACTTTGCGATCTGCTGGCCGCTGTCGCTGCTTGCTGCGCGCATGGAGCGCAAGCGTGCCCGTGCGTTGGCCCGCTGATTCCTTTCCCTTTCTCATTGCTTCCTTCTTTATCCAGGAGACACTTTCCATGACCCGTATCACCACCCGCCGCGCAGCGCTGGCAGCCCTCGCATCCCTGGGACTGGGCGCCGCGCTCACCGTGTTCGCACCCTTCGCCTCGGCACAGACCGTGGCGGACATCAAGAAGAAGGGCGAGATCACCATCGGCATGCTGGTCGACTTTCCGCCCTACGGCACCACCAATGCGCAGAACCAGCCCGACGGCTACGACGCCGACGTGGCCAGGCTTCTGGCCAAGGACTGGGGCGTCAAGGCCAACATCGTGCCGGTGACCGGCCCGAACCGCATTCCCTTCCTGCTGACCAACAAGGTCGACGTGCTGGTCGCCTCGCTGGCCATCACGCCCGAGCGCGCCAAGCAGGTGCAGTTCTCGCAGCCCTACGCGGCCGCGACCATCGTGCTGTATGGCGCCACCAAGACGCCCATCAAGGCGGCCGGCGACCTGAAGGGCCTGCGCGTGGGCGTGGCCCGTGCTTCCACGCAGGACGTGGCCGTGACCAAGGCCGCGCCCGAAGGCACCGAGATCCGCCGCTTCGACGACGACGCCTCGGCCATGCAGGCGCTGATCTCGGGCCAGGTCGACGCGATCGGCTGCTCGGTCACCGTGGCGGCGCAGATCGCCAAGCGCGTGCCGGCCGGCACCTACGAAAACAAGTTCACGCTGGTGCAACAGTCAATGGGCATCGCGATGCGCCCGGGCCAGGAAGAGCTGACCAAGGCCGTGAACGAATTCGTCGCGAAGAACACCGCCAATGGCGAGCTCAACAAGCTCTACCAGAAGTGGCTGCAGGCCGACCTGCCCAAGATGCAGTGAGCCGCCGAGGCTGAAGAAGAAGGAATCCTGGCATGACGACGGAATCGATCATCCGCATGGAAGCGGTCAACAAGTGGTACGGTGAATTCCAGGTGTTGACCGGCATCAACCTGTCGGTGCGCCAGGGCGAGCGCATCGTGATCTGCGGGCCTTCGGGCTCGGGCAAGTCCACGCTCATCCGCTGCATCAACCGGCTCGAAACGGTGCAGAAGGGCCGCATCGTGGTCGACGGCATCGACCTCACGGCCGGTGGCAAGAACGTCGACGCGGTGCGTGCCGAAGTGGGCATGGTGTTCCAGCAGTTCAACCTGTTCCCGCACCTCACCATCCTGGAGAACTGCACGCTCGCGCCGATGCGTTCGCGCGGCATGACCAAGGCGCAGGCCGAAGAAGTGGCCATGAAATACCTCACGCGCGTGCGCATTCCCGAGCAGGCGAACAAGTACCCGAGCCAGCTCTCGGGCGGACAGCAGCAGCGCGTGGCGATTGCGCGCGCGCTGTGCATGTCGCCCAAGATCATGCTGTTCGACGAGCCCACCTCGGCGCTCGATCCCGAGATGGTCAAGGAAGTGCTCGACACCATGATCGGCCTGGCCGAAGACGGCATGACCATGCTGTGCGTGACGCACGAGATGGGCTTTGCCCGCAGCGTGGCCGACCGGGTGATCTTCATGGCCGACGGCAGGATCGTCGAGCAGGCGCCGCCGCAGGAGTTCTTCGGCCACCCGAAGGACGAGCGCACGCGCCAGTTCCTCGGCCAGATCCTGAGCTCGCACCAGGCGCACTGATGACCCTTCAGGTATTGGTTTCTCTGTCGTCCTTCGGTGCGGCCGAGGTGGGGCGGCATGGCCAGCTCTGGTGCGCGCAGATGGCGCTGGAGGCCGGCGCCGATTCGGTCGAGGTGCGCGGAGAGATGCTGCGCAACGCCGAGGCGGAGCTGCCTTTGCTGGCGGGCCTGGCCTCGGTGTATTCGAGCCCCGAGGGGCTCTGGGCCGAAGGCGGCTGGCTCGACAGCGCAGCGCTGGCACGCGGCATTGCCGCCGCAACCCGGCTGGGTGCCCGGCGGCTCAAGATGTCGATCGGCGACTTTCGCGCGTCTTCGCATGGCTCGCTCTGGGGCCTGAAGGTGCAGCTTGCCGAAACCCGCGTCGAACTGCTGATCGAAAACGACCAGACCGTGCGCGCCGGCACGCTGCCCGCGCTGCAGGCCTTCTTCGATGCGGCAGACCGCGCCGGTGTCGAACTGGGCATGACCTTCGACATGGGCAACTGGCACTGGCTCGGCGAGTGCCCGCTGCAGGCCGCACAGGCGCTGGGCCGCCGCGTGCGCTACGTGCATTGCAAGGGCGTGCAGCGGCTGCCGCACAAATGGGTGGCGGTGCCGCTGGCCGACTCGGCCGTGCCGTGGCGCGCGGTGCTGCGTGCGCTGCCGGCCGACGTGCCGCACGCCATCGAATATCCTCTGGCGGGAGACGACCTGCCGGCCGTCGTGCGCGCGCAGGTCGACTTCATCCGCGCCGCGCGGGCCTAGGGAGAAACACATGACAGAACCCACTGCTTTCGACGTCGCTCTGTTCGGCGAAGCCATGCTGCTGCTCGTGGCCGACCGGCCCGGTCCGCTGGAGGACGCGCAGGCGTTCCACAAGCGCACGGCCGGCGCCGAGACCAACGTGGCCATCGGGCTTTCGCGCCTGGGGCTCAAAGTGGGCTGGGCCAGCCGCCTGGGCACTGACTCGATGGGGCGCTACCTGATCGCGGCGATGAAGGGCGAGGGCATCGACTGCTCGCACGTCATCTGCGATCCGGCGCAGCGCACCGGCTTCCAGTTCAAGGGCCGCGTCACCGACGGCAGCGATCCGCCGGTCGAATACCACCGCAAGGGCTCGGCCGCGAGCCAGATGGGTCCGGCCGATATCGACGAAGCCTGGCTGCGCTCGGCGCGCCACCTGCATGCCACGGGCGTGTTCGCGGCCATCTCCGACACCAGCCTGCAGGCTGCGCTCAAGTCCATGGAGGTGATGCGCGCGGCCGGCCGCACGATCTCGTTCGACACCAACCTGCGGCCTACGCTGTGGCCGTCGACCGAGACGATGCGCCACTGGATCAACGAACTGGCCTCGCGCGCCGACTGGGTGCTGCCGGGCATTGAGGAAGGCCTGCTGCTGACCGGCCATGACAAGCCCGAAGACGTGGCGAGGTTCTACCGCGACCGCGGCGCGAAGCTCGTGGTCGTCAAGCTCGGCGCCGCAGGCGCCTACTACGACAGCGACGTGGCCGGCACCGGGCATGTCGACGGCTTCCCGGTGAAGGAAGTGATCGACACCGTGGGCGCGGGCGACGGCTTCGCAGCCGGCGTGGTGAGCGCATTGCTCGAAGGCAGGAGCGTGCCCGAGGCCGTGCGCCGCGGCGCCTGGATCGGCGCGCGCGCGGTGCAGGTGCTGGGCGACACCGAAGGCTTGCCGACGCGCGCGCAACTCGAAGAAGCGGGACTCTGACCATGACGACAAGAAAGAACGTGCTGGTCTTCCGGCCATTGCCCGAAGACCAGCTCGCGCGCCTGCAGGCCGCCCACCACGTGACCGTGGCCGATCCGCGCAAGGAGCCTGAGGCCTTTGCCGCCGCGCTCGCCACCACGAACGGCCTGATCGGTGCGAGTCACACGGTCGATGCGGCGCTGCTCGACGCGGCGCCGCAGCTCGAGGTGATTTCGAGCGTGTCGGTCGGCGTCGACAACTATCCGCTCGTGGAACTGCACAAGCGCGGCATCGTGCTGTGCCACACGCCCGACGTGCTGACCGAGACCGTGGCCGACACGGTGTTCGCGATTCTCATGGCCACGCAGCGCCGCGTGGTCGAGCTCTCGAACCTCGTGCGCGAAGGCCGCTGGACGAAGAACATCGGCGAAGAACTCTTCGGCACCGACGTGCATGGCAAGACGCTCGGCATCCTCGGCTTCGGCCGCATCGGCCAAGCCGTGGCACGGCGCGCCGCGCTGGGCTTCGGCATGCCGGTGCTCTACCACGCGCGCCGCCCGGTCGATCTGGCCAAGCAGGCGCCCGAGCTGCAGGGCCGTGCCACGCACACGCCGCTCGATGAGCTGCTCGCGCGTTCGGACATCGTGCTGGCGATGCTGCCGCTGACCGACGCCACGCGCGGCATGATCGACGCCGCCTTCTTCGCGCGCATGAAGCCCGGCGCGGCCTTCATCAACGGCGGCCGCGGCGCCACCGTGAATGAAGAAGCGCTGCTGCACGCGCTGGACCACGGCACGCTGCGCGCGGCCGGCCTCGACGTGTTCGCGAAGGAGCCGCTGCCCGCCGATTCGCCCTTGCGCACGCATCCCCGCGTGACGCCGCTGCCGCACATCGGTTCGGCCACGCACGAAACACGGCACGCCATGGCGGAACTCGCGACGACCAACCTGCTGCAGGTGCTGGCGGGCGAGAAACCGACGGCGCCGTACGACACGGCGGCCGCATGAGTCCCTTGAGGATTTTCTCCCTCCCCAATCCATGAACCCCAGCGGCCGCGCCACCATCGCCGACGTCGCCGAGGCGGCGGGCGTTTCCAAGGCCACGGTCTCGCGCTTTCTCAACCACCGCGAGCGGCTGCTGAGCCGCGACATCGCGGCGCGCGTGGAGGCGGCCATCGCCAAGCTGGCCTACACCCCCAACCCGATGGCGCAGGCCCTGAGCCATGGACGCTCGCGGCTCATCGGCCTGATCGTGGCCGACATCACCAACCCCTATTCGGTGGCGGTGCTGCGCGGCGCCGAGAAGGCCTGCCAGGACGCCGGCTACCTGGTGATGCTGTTCAACCTGGGCAACGAGAGCGAACGCGAGCGCGAGGCCATCGATGCGCTCGCGGGCTACCAGGTCGACGGCTTCATCCTCAACACGCTGGGGCGCGGCAGCAACGTGGTCGATGCGGTCACGCTGCACGGCAAGCCCGCGGTGCTGGTGGACCGCAGGCATACCGGCATGCACACCGACTTCGTCGCGCTCGACAACCACTCGGCCATGCGCGACACCTGCGGCCACCTCGTCGAGGGCGGCTACCGCGAGCTGCTCTACGTGACCGAGCCGCAGAAGGGCGTGAGCTCGCGGCGCGAGCGCACGGCCGCCTTCGGTGCCTGCGTGGCCGCGCACGAGCCGCGCGTGGCGGGCGAGGTGTTCGAAAGCGTGGAGGGCGACAGCGATGCGCTCGACGAGGCCTTGCGCGCGCTGCGCCGGCGCGCCGGGCGGGGGCGCCGCGCGGCCGTGGTCGCGGGCAATGCGGTGGTCACGCTGCGCGTGGCGCAGTCGATGGCGCGGCTGGGCTGGCGGTTCGGAGAGGACCTGGGCTTCGTCGGCTTCGACGATCCCGAATGGGCTTCGCTGATCGGCCCCGGCCTGAGCACCGTGGCCCAGCCCACCGACGCCATCGGCCGCACGGCCGCCACCTGCCTGATCGAGCGGCTGCAGGGACTGGACGCCGCGCCGCGCCAGCTGCTGCTGCCGGGGCAGCTGGTGGTGCGAGGCTCGTCGCAGCCGGCGTAGGCACCGGCCGCTCAGGCGACTTCGGCGATCAGCTCGATCTCCACGCAGGCGCCCATCGGCACTTGCGCCACGCCGAACGCGCTGCGCGCATGCGCGCCCTTCTCGGGGCCGAACACTTCGGCGAAGAACTCGCTCGCGCCATTGGTCACCAGGTGCTGTTCGGTGAACGTGCCCACGGAGTTGACCAGGCTCATCACCTTGACGATGCGCGTGACTTTGTTCAGGTCGCCCACGGCCGCATGCAGCGTGCCGAGCAGGTCGATGGCAATGGCGCGCGCGGCCTGCTTGCCTTCTTCGGTGCCGATGTCCGCGCCGAGCTGGCCGGCCCAGACCTTGCCGTCCTTCTTGGCGATGTGGCCCGAGAGAAAAACGAGGTTGCCGGTGCGCACGAAGGGCACGTAGGCCGCGGCGGGGGCGGCGACCGGGGGCAGGGTGATGCCGAGGCTGGAAAGCTTGTCGTAAACGCTCATTGAAGATCCTTGTCAGGGGGTTGCGGTTGAACCTGTGATTGTGACTGCGCCGCCTGCGCGGCCTGCGCGCGCAGCTCTTCGATCGGCCGCACCGTCACGCCCACCTTGAGCGTGTGGCGCGCGCCGCCATGCAGCACGCCGCGCATCGGCGAGACGTCGGAATAGTCGCGCCCGATCGCGAGTGCGACGTAGTCCTCGCCAGGCTGGCGGCCGTTGGTGGGGTCGAAGTCGGCCCAGCCGCCGGCGCTTTCATGGCCGTCGTCGTCACCTTCGTCCGGCAGGTAGACCGACACCCAGGCGTGCGAGGCATCGGCGCCCACCAGCCGCGGCTGGCCCGGCGGCGGCTGCGTGAGCAGGTAGCCGCTCACGTAGCGCGCCGGCAGGCCCATGGCGCGGAAGCAGGCGATCATGATGTGGGCGAAGTCCTGGCACACGCCCTTGCGCTGCGCGAGCGCTTCAACGGCGGGCGTGTTGATCTCGGTGCTGTCGGCGTCGTAGGCGAAGTCGCGGTACATGCGCTCGGTGAGGTCCATGGCCACGTCGAAGGTCGGCCGCTCCGGCGCGAAGCTCGCGCGCGCATAGGCCGCGAAGTCGTCGTGGCGCGGCACGTAGGGCGACGGAAACACGAACTCCGAGGCCGGGTCGAAGGTGGCGTCCTTGCGGTAGCGGAAGCGCTCGCGCACGGCCTCCCAGGGCAGCTCGCGCGCAATGCCGGGCGCAAGCTGCGGCGTTGAAGTCTCGACCACGCTTTCGGCCGTGACGACGAGGCTGTCGTGCGTGGCCTCGAGCGCGAAGAAGGCGCGCGTGTTGCCGTAGACATCGGGCACTTCGCTGCGCTGCGCGGGTTGCGGCTCGATCGCGAGCCTGTGGCTCACGAGCCGCTGCGAACCGGTGGCCAGCGGCTTCAGGTGGGCCAGGTGCTGTGCCGTTTCGACCGCGGGCGAATACTCGTAGCGGGTTTCGTGCGTGACGTGGAGCAGCATGGCGAAGTCGGTCTCCCTGGATTCATCGTGGAACGCCGCGGAACCGGCTTTGCCGGGCCGCTGGCGTTGCCCCCTCGAAGGGGGTTGGCGAAGCGACACGAAGTGCGCGAAGACTGGGGGTGAGCATATTCAGGCGCCGACCGAGCGCAGCGATTCGGAAGTGAGCGTGAAATAGCGCGTGCCGATGGCGTCGGACACATGGTAGGCCGCGGTCTCGCAATGGGCCAGCAGCTCGACCAGTGCCGGGTAGCTGGCCTCGGCGCCGGCCGCGCAGAGATGCTCGAGCGTCCAGCTGGCGGGATCGGAAAGTTCGTACGACAACGCTGTGAGCTTGCCGGGCGCGCTGCCGGCCAGGCGCGCTATGCGCCCGCGCAGCGTTTGCGTGACCCAGGCCAGCGAGCGCGGGTTCTCGGCATCGAGCACCAGCAGGTCGACCAGCGTGGCGACGTCGCGCCGCTGCTGGTAGCGCGCGTGGAAGGTGATGGTGCTGTCGAACAGCGCCACCATGGCTTCGAAGCCGCTCACCTCGTGCACGGCGCCGTTCTCGAAGCCGGCCTCAAGCGCGCTCGAAAGAAAGCCCAGGCGCTCGATGTGGCGGCCGATCGACAGCAGGCGCCAGGCGTCGTCGCGCGTCATGCGGTCGGTCTGCGCGCCGGTCATGGCGGCGAGCGCGGTGCTTGCGGATTCGAGCGCGCGCAGCGCAGCGCCGGTGGCAAAGCTGCCTTCCCCAGCCTGTTCGGCCGCGCGCCGCAGGAAGTCGGCTTCGGCGCGCACGATCTGGTTCCAGGTGTCCTGCGAGAGCCGTTCGCGCACGGCGGCGGCCGCCTGCCGGATGCAGCGCAGGCTGAAGCCCACGCTGCCGCCGCGTTCCACGTCGCCGAGCTCGGCGATCAGCGCGCGTTCGAACACGCGGCGTGACTGCGGCGCGCTCGGCACTTCGGCCGGCACCAGCGCATTGCGCAGCGCCATGCGGTGCAGCCAGTCGAGCAGCGGCCGCGAGGACTGGTCTTCGCTGCCCAGCAGGTTGAGCGTGAGGCGCGCGAGGCGCACCGCGTTCTCGGCGCGCTCGGTGTAGCGGCCGAGCCAGAACATGTTTTCGGCCGCGCGGCTGGTCACGGGCGCGCGGTGCCGCGCGAGCGAGGCCGGGGTGGCATGCGGCTGCAGCAGGGTGGTGCGGTCGACCTCGCCGTGCGTCTGCACCCACACGTCGGCGCTGCTGCCGCCGCGCTGCATGGACGCGATCTGCGCATCGCGGCCCGCCAGCCGGGCCAGCCCGCCCGGCAGCACGCGCCAGGACTGCGGCCCGTCGCTCACCGCGAAGACGCGCAGCAGCACCGCGCGCGGCGCGATGTGGCCGGGGCCCATGTCGTTGGCCCAGGTGGGCATCTGCGACAGCGGCAGGTAGCTCTGGACCGTGTGGGCCTCGCCCTCGCGCACGATGCGGCCGGCCCATTCGTCGAGCTGGCGCCGGCTCAGCTGGCTGCCGAGCACCGCATCGAAGCTGGTCTGGCCGTCGGACCCAGGGTAGGTGGGCTTGATGGCGCAGTCGCCAAGCTGCGGCAGCACCGCCTCGAGCGCGGCGCGCTCGCCGCACCACCAGGTCGGCAGCGCCGGCAGCTTGAGCTTTTCGCCGATGAGGCGGCGCGCGAGCCCGGGCAGGAAGCCCAGCAGCGCGGGCGATTCGAGGAACGCCGAGCCCGGCATGTTGGCCACCAGCACATTGCCGGCGCGAATCGCCTGCAGCAGCCCCGGCACGCCCAGCGTGGAATCGGGGCGCAGCTCGAGCGGGTCGAGGAACTGGTCGTCCAGCCGCTTGATGAGGCCGTGCACCGGCCGCAGCCCCTGCAGGGTCTTGAGGTAGAGCCGCTGATCGCGCACCGTGAGGTCGCTGCCCTCGACCAGCGTCAGGCCGAGATAGCGCGCCAGGTACGCATGCTCGAAGTAGGTCTCGTTGTAGGGGCCGGGCGTCAGCAGCGCGATGTGCGGCGGCACGCCGGCCGGGCACATGCGCTGCAGCCCGTCCATCATGGCGCTGTAGGTGGCGGCCAGGCGCTGCACCTGCAGGGCCTCGAAGGCCTGCGGAAACTGCCGCGTGATGGCCAGCCGGTTTTCCAGCAGGTAGCCCAGCCCCGAGGGCGCCTGCGTGCGCTGCGACACCACCCACCAGTTGCCGTCGGGCCCGCGCGCAAGGTCGAAGGCCGCGATGTGCAGCCAGGTGTCGCCCGGCGGTTTCACGCCGTGCAGCGCGCGCAGGTAGCCGGGGTGGCCGTGCACCAGCGCCGCAGGCAGCAGGCCCTCGGCCAGCAGCTGCTGCGGGCCGTAGACGTCGGCCATGACACGGTCGAGCACGCGCACGCGCTGCAGCACGCCGGTCTCGATCTGGCTCCAGCTCTCGGGCGAGACGATCAGCGGGAACAGGTCGAGCGACCAGGGACGCTGCGGCCCGTCGGCGTCGGCATAGACGTTGTAGGTGACGCCGTTGTCCCGGATCTGCCGCTCGAGGCTGACGGCGCGCCGTGGCAGGTCGCTGAAGCCGCCCGGGCCGAGCTGCTCGAAGAAGGCGTTCCAGGCGGGTGTGAGGGGCGGGTTGTCGTTGGAGGAGGGCTGGAGGACCTGGGTCTGCGTCTGGGATTGGGCTGGGGGCAGGTCCGGCGGCATCGCGGGCCGCTCCGCCGCAGCGTCGTAGAGCATGGGCGGCAACGGAGCCATGGGCGCCGTGCCCGCAACCGGCCGCGCCGGCGTGGCCTGGCCGCGCAGTTCGTCGAAGTGGCCGGGCAGGGCGGCCGGCGCGAGCGTCGACGCCAGGGCGGCTGGAAATTCCAGCGCCTGGGCGTCGAACAGGGATTCGTTCAAAGGTTCCACAGGAGGTGGATTGTCACATTGCCGTCACCGGCCGGATGGCGGCAATGTGCTGGATGTCCTCTTGCGGGTTTTTTTGAGGCCCTCTCAGCGCCGCAGATCGAGCGTGAACGGGAATTCGCGGCTGCCCGCGAGTTCGATGGTTGCGGGCGGCGTGCGCATCAGCCCCGGCGTGTGGCCCATGCGCGTGAAGCGCGACATGCGACGGCTTTCCGCCTCGTAGGCATTGACCGGGAAGGTGTCGTAGTTGCGCCCGCCGGGATGGGCGACGAAGTACTGGCAGCCGCCCAGCGAGCGCTTCATCCAGGTGTCGACGATGTCGAAGGTCAGCGGCGCATGGGCGCCGATGCTCGGATGCAGTGCCGACGGCGGGTTCCAGGCCTTGTAGCGCACGCCCGCCACGAATTCGCCGACGGTGCCCGTGGGTTGCAGCGGCAGCACCTTGCCGTTGACGGTGATCACGTGGCGGCTTTCGTTCAGGCCGGTCACGCGCACCTCGATGCGCTCGAGCGACGAATCGACATAGCGCACCGTGCCGCCGGCCGAGCCTTCCTCGCCCATCACGTGCCAGGGCTCGAGTGCATTGCGCAGCGACAGCTCCACGCCCATGGCCTGCACCTGGCCCACCAGCGGAAAGCGGAACTCCAGGTGCGGCGCGAACCAGTCGGCATCGAAGGCGAAGCCGGCCTGGCGCATCTCGCTGATCACGTCGTCGAAATCCATCTTGACGAAGGTGGGCAGCAGGAAGCGGTCGTGCAGTTCGGTGCCCCAGCGGGTGACGGGCGCCTTGTACGGTTCGTCCCAGAAGCGCGCCACCAGCGCGCGGATCAGCAGCTGCTGCGCAATGCTCATGCGCGCATGCGGCGGCATCTCGAAGGCGCGCAGCTCCAGCAGGCCGAGGCGGCCGGTGCTCGAGTCGGGCGAATAGAGCTTGTCGATGCAGAACTCGCTGCGGTGCGTGTTGCCCGACACGTCGATCAGGATGTTGCGCAGCGTCCGGTCCACCAGCCAGGCCGGCATGTTCTGGCCGTGGATCTCGCGGTTCCTGGCGATTTCCTTCAGCGCGATCTCGAGCTCGTAGACCTGGTCGTTGCGCGCTTCGTCCACGCGCGGCGCCTGGCTGGTCGGGCCGATGAACATGCCCGAGAACAGGTAGCTCAGCGAAGGGTGGTTGTGCCAGTAGAGCAGCAGGCTCGCGAGCAGCTCGGGCCGGCGCAGGAAGGGGCTGTCGGCCGGCGTGGCGCCGCCCATCACGAAGTGGTTGCCGCCGCCGGTGCCGGTGTGGCGCCCGTCGGTCATGAACTTCTCGGCCGAGAGGCGGGTTTCGAACGCGGCGTTGTAGAGGAACTCGGTGTGGGCGACCAGTTCCTTCCAGTTGTGGGCCGGATGGATGTTGACTTCGATCACGCCCGGGTCGGGGGTGACGGCCAGCATCTTCAGGCGCGGATCGCGCGGTGGCGGATAGCCTTCCATCACGATGCGCATGCCGAGCTGTTGCGCCGTGGCTTCGACGGCCGCGACCAGGTCGAGGTAGTCCTCCAGGCGCGCGAGCGGCGGCATGAAGACGTAGAGCACGCCCGAGGCGCTGCCTTTTTTCTCGGCCGACGGGCCGTTGGCGCGGCGCGGGTCGCGCACTTCGACGCACAGCGCGGTGCGCGTGACCCAATGGGCCGATTCGCCGCGCACCGGCTGGCGCGTGGCTGGCGTGGCGGAGGAGCGGATGGCTGCTGCGTCGGCTGCGGCGGCATCGCCGCTTGCCGCTGTGCCTGCTGCAGCCACCTCGCCCGGCGCCTGCATGCGCAGGGCCGCGGGCACCACCGGCGGCGCGCCGAAGGCATAGGGCACCGCGCCCAGGTCGGCACCCGCTGCGCCGCCGGCCGGCACGGCATAGCGCGCGCGGTAGTCGGCCGAGCTCGGCAGCGCGGCGCGCGGCGCGGTCGGGTCGCGCTCGACGAGGTAGGGGTAGTCGCCCTTGCTGGCCCAGGGCTGCGAATCGAGCGGCAGGCGGTAGCCCATCGGCGAATCGCCCGGGATCAGGTAGAGGCGGTCGTCGCGCAGGAACCAGGGGCCGGTCTTCCAGCCCGGGCCTTCGAGCGCCGGCGCGTCGGCATTGGCGTTGCCGGGTTCGAGCGGCAGCATGTAGCCGATGACCGCGTCGAGCTTCTGCGTGAACACGCGGCGCAGGCGAACGCGCTCGAGTTCGTCGTCGAGCTTCGATTCGAAGGGATCGACGTTGACCGGCAGCCGGCGTTCGCGCCAGAGGTAGTAATAGACGTCTTCGTAGCCGGGCTGGATGTAGCGCTCGGTGATGCCGAGCTTGTGCGCCAGCACGGTGGTGAAGCGGCGCGCGTCCTCGCTCGTGTAGTGCGTGGGCACGCGCTCGTCGGCAAAGAGTTCGGGGTCGTGCCAGAGCGTCTGGCCGTCGGCGCGCCAGAAGATCGACAGCGCCCAGCGCGGCAATTGCTCGCCCGGGTACCACTTGCCCTGGCCGAAGTGCAGGAAGCCGCCCTGGCCGTACTCGGCGCGCAGCTTGTGCACGAGCTCGGTGGCATAGCCGCGCTTGGTGGGGCCGAGCGCATCGGTGTTCCACTCGGGCGCGTCGCGGTCGCTGGTGGCCACGTAGGTGGGCTCGCCGCCCATCGTGAGCCGCACGTCGCCGGCTTTCAGGCGCGCATCGACCGCGTCGCCGAGCGCGAGCACCTCGGCCCACTGCTCCTCGGTGTAGGGCTTGGTCACGCGCGGCGATTCGTAGATGCGCGTGACCTTCATCTCATGGCCGAAGTCGACCTCGGCTTCGTCCACCGCGCCTTCGATGGGCGCGGCGCTCGAAGGCGTGGGCGTGCAGGCGAGCGGGATGTGGCCTTCGCCGGCAAGAAGGCCCGAGGTGGCGTCAAGGCCGATCCAGCCCGCACCGGGCAGGAAGACCTCGCACCAGGCGTGCAGGTCGGTGAAGTCGACCGTGGTGCCGCTCGGGCCGTCGAGCGCCTTGACGTCGGGCGTGAGCTGGATCAGGTAGCCCGAGACGAAGCGCGCGGCCAGCCCGCAATGGCGCAGCAGCTGCACCAGCAGCCAGCCCGAGTCGCGGCAGGAGCCGCTGCCGCTGGCGAGCGTTTCTTCCGGCGTCTGCACGCCGGGCTCCATGCGGATCAGGTAGTTGACGTCCTTCTGGACCTGCTGGTTGAGGCCAACCAGAAAATCGATGGTGCGCTGCTCCTTGCGCTCGATCTTGTCGAGGTAGGCCTGCAGAAGCGGCGTGGGTTCATCGGTGACGAGGTAGGGCGCGAGTTCCTCGGCCTGCGAGGCGGTGTACTTGAACGGGAAGTTCTCGGCCTGCGGCTCGAGGAAGAAGTCGAAGGGGTTGTAGACCGCCATCTCGACGACCAGGTCGACCGTGACCTTGAACTCGCGCGTCTTCTCGGGAAACACGAGCCGCGCCTGGTAGTTGGCGAACGGGTCCTGCATCCAGTTGACGAAGTGCTCGGCCGGCTCGACCTGCAGCGAATACGAGATGACGTTGCTGCGGCAATGCGGCGCGGGCCGCAGGCGCACGACCTGCGGGCCCAACTGCACCAGGCGGTCGTATTTGTAGTGGGTGACGTGGTGGAGTGCGGCGTGAATGGACATGCGTTTTGTGTGCAGTACTGCGAGATTGCATCGAAAAGATGTCTCTTGTGAGACGCATACTAGCCTAGGGCCTGTCACCAATTAAGTGCCTTCGAGAATTGGTGGCAGGCCCTGGAAGCAAAGCAATTAACGCGCCACTGAGCGTGAGTGCAGGGAGGGTTTGCATCATGTGTTCTGGAGATTGCCGGTGAGGCCGGCGCGCGCGTCCGGCGGCGCCGCGGCATCGTCGTGGGCCTTTGCTGCGCTGGGCGGATCGCTGCTCGGCGCGGCATTGCAATTGCATCAGCCGAAGCTGTGGAGCGCGGGTGCCTATGCGGCGCTGTTCTTCGCGGGCCTGGCCGGCCTGGCGGGGCTGTCGCGGCGATGGCGGCCGCTGCCTCGCGCATGGCGCTTGCCGGCGGGGCTTGCGATGGTCGTTGCCCTGGCCTGCGGAGCGCTCGCCGCCGGCGGGCTCGCAGGCTGGCGGGCGGTGGCCTATGCGCGGGGCGCACTGGACCCGGCCCTCGAAGGCCTCGACCTGCAAGTGGTCGGCGTAGTCGCGCAGATGCCCCAGCGCAGCGAGGGCGGCACGCGCTTTCGGCTCGATGTCGAATCGGCCCGCTGGGCCGATGAACGGCTTGGGTCCGCGTCGCGTGTTCCGGCGCGCATCGCACTCGGCTGGTACCGCGACGACACGAGTCTCTGGGGGCGCGCTCCGGAAAGCCGTGCCGCGGCGACGGGCGGCGATGCGGCTGCGCTGCATGCGGGCGAGCGCTGGCGCCTCACGGTGCGGCTCAAGGCGCCGCACGGCAATCTCAATCCGCATGGCTTCGACAACGAGCTGTGGCTGTGGGAGCAGGGCGTGCATGCCAGCGGCTATGTGCGAACGGGTGCCCGCGACGCCGCACCGGCGCGCCTGCAATCCACGTGGCTGCATCCCGTCGAACGTGCGCGGGAGGCGGTGCGCGATGCGGTGTTCGAGCGCGTGGCCGATGCGAGGCAGGCCGGCGTCATCGCCGCGCTCGTCACCGGCGACCAGGGCGCCATCGACCGCAGCGACTGGGATGTCTTTCGCGCCACCGGCGTGGCCCACCTGATGTCGATCTCGGGGCTGCACATCACCATGTTCGCCTGGCTTGCCGCGCATGTGGTGGGCGCGCTGTGGCGCCGCAGCGGCTGGCTGATGCTGCGCGTTCCCGCGCCGCAGGCCGCGCTGGCCGGCGGCGTTCTGCTGGCCGGGCTTTATGCGCTTTTCAGCGGCTGGGGCGTGCCTTCGCAGCGCACGGTGTGGATGCTCGCGACCGCGGCGCTGCTGCGGTTCACGGGGCGGCGCTGGCCATGGCCCCATGTCTGGCTGCTGATCGCCGCGGTGGTGGTGGCGCTCGACCCGTGGGCGCTGATGCAGGCCGGCTTCTGGCTCAGCTTCGTGGCGGTGGGTATCCTGTTCGCGACCGGCTTCATGCGGCCGGCCGGGGAGACGGCTGGAAAATGGTCCCGGCTGCTGGGGTTCTTCCGCGAGCAATGGGTGATCACGCTGGCGCTCACCCCGCTCAGCTTGCTGCTTTTCCAGCAGGTGTCGGTGGTGGGCCTGCTGGCCAATGCGGTGGCAATCCCCTGGGTCACGCTGGTGGTCACGCCGCTGGCCATGCTGGGCACCGTGGCGGCGCCGCTGTGGACGCTGGCCGCATGGGCCGTGCAGGCGCTGGCCGTGATGCTGAGGTGGTTCGCCGCATGGCCATATGCCACGCTCTCGATGGCGGCGCCACCCGTGTGGATGGCGGCCTGCGGGGTGGCGGGCGGCGTTCTGCTGGCCATGCGCCTGCCATGGTCGCTGCGCACGCTGGGCCTGCCGCTGCTGCTGCCGGTGCTGCTCTGGCACGCCCCCCGTCCGGCCGAGGGGCAGTTCGAACTGCTGGCCGCGGACATCGGGCAGGGCAATGCGGTGCTGGTGCGCACGGCAGCGCACAGTCTGCTGTACGACGCCGGCCCGCGCTACAGCCTCGAGAGCGACGCCGGCCATCGCGTGCTCGTGCCGCTGCTGCGCGCCTTCGACGAGCGGCTGGACATGCTGGTGCTGAGCCACCGCGACAGCGACCACACCGGCGGCGCGGCCGCGGTGCTCGCGATGCAGCCGCAGGCGGCGCTGTTGAGCTCGATAGAGGCCACGCACCCGCTGCAGGCGGTGCGTCCGGCGCGGCGCTGCGCGGCGGGGCAGCGCTGGACCTGGGACGGCGTGGATTTCGAGATCCTCCATCCGGCGGCGGACGACTACCTGTCGTTCACCAAGCCCAATGCCATTTCCTGCGTGCTGCGCATCGCCAACGGCCGCGCCACGGTGCTGCTGGCCGGCGACATCGAGCGCCTGCAGGAGGCCGCGCTGGTGTCGCGCACGGCCGATCTGCGGGCCGACGTGCTGCTCGCGCCGCACCATGGCAGCAAGACTTCGTCGAGCGCGCCGTTCCTCGAAGCGGTACGCCCGCGCATCGCGCTGGTCCAGGCGGGCTACCGCAACCGCTTCGGCCATCCGGCCCCGGAAGTGGTCGAGCGCTATGCCGCGCAGGGCGTGAAGCTGGTCGAGAGCGTGCCCTGCGGCGCAATGCTCTGGCGCAGCCGGGAACCGGGCGAAGTCGGCTGCGAACGGGAGCGCAATGCCCGCTATTGGCACCACCGCCTGCCGTGAAAGCGGGCGGCGGCGCGGTGTTTCGCCTCAACATAGGGCTTTCACTGGCCTCGAACTTGCTAAGCTATGGCTCAAGGAGATTGGTCGTTCCATGCACAAATTCGACGAGATGTATGAGCAGTTGCCCTATGCGGGGGCTGCAATCCGGCAGCACTACAAGCGCTACGACCAATGGCTCGCGAAGCAACCCGGCGAGGTGATGCGATCGCGACGCGAAGAGGCGGAAATGATCTTCCGCCGGGTCGGCATCACCTTTGCGGTCTACGGCGCCAAGGACGAGGACGGTTCCGGCACCGAGCGGCTCATCCCGTTCGACCTGCTTCCGCGGATCATTCCAGCCCACGAGTGGGAGAGCATGGAAAAGGGGCTGGTGCAGCGCGTGACGGCGCTCAACCGCTTCCTGCATGACGTCTACCACGACCAGGAAATCATCAAGGCCGGCATCATCCCGGCCGAGCAGATCCTGAACAACGCGCAGTTCCGCCCCGAGATGATGGGCGTCAACGTGCCGCACAACGTGTACTCCAACATCTCGGGCATCGACATCGTGCGCGCCCCCGATGCCCAGGGCAACGGCGAGTACTACGTGCTCGAAGACAACCTGCGCGTGCCCAGCGGTGTGAGCTACATGCTCGAGAACCGCAAGATGATGATGCGGCTCTTCCCCGAGCTGTTCAACCAGAACCGCATCGCGCCGGTGGCGCACTACCCCGACCTGCTGCTCGAAACCCTGCGTGCCAGCGCGCCGCCCGCCACGGCCGAGCCCACGGTGGTGGTGCTCACGCCCGGCATGTACAACAGCGCCTACTTCGAGCACGCCTTCCTTGCCCAGCAGATGGGCGTGGAACTGGTCGAAGGGCAGGATTTGTTCGTCAAGGACAACTTCGTCTACATGCGCACCACGCGCGGGCCGCGGCGCGTCGACGTGATCTACCGCCGCGTCGACGACGACTTCCTCGACCCCGAGGTGTTCCGTCCCACCTCCACGCTCGGCTGCGCGGGCCTGATGCGCGCCTACCGCGAAGGCAACGTCGTCATCTGCAATGCCGTGGGCACCGGCGTGGCCGACGACAAGTCGATCTACCCCTATGTGCCCAAGATGGTCGAGTTCTACCTCGGCGAAAAGCCGATCCTCAAGAACGTGCCCACCTACATGTGCCGCAACAAGGACGAGCTGCAGTACACGCTCGACAACATGAAGGACCTGGTCGTCAAGGAGGTGCACGGCGCCGGCGGCTACGGCATGCTGATCGGCCCGGCCGCCACGCAGGCCGAGATCGAGGACTTCAAGAAGGCCGTGATCGCCAAGCCCGACGGCTACATCGCCCAGCCCACGCTGAGCCTGTCGACCTCGCCGACCTTTGTCGATGCCGGCATCGCGCCGCGCCACATCGACCTGCGCCCCTTCGTGCTTTCGGGCAGCGAGGTGCAGATGGTGCCCGGCGGCCTCACGCGCGTGGCGCTCAAGGAAGGTTCGCTGGTGGTCAATTCGTCGCAGGGCGGCGGCACCAAGGACACCTGGATCCTCGAAGCCGACCGCACGCCCAGGCCCAAGGCGGCCACGCAGTCGCAAAGCCAATCGTAGGAGCACAAACGATGCTGTCACGCACCGCCGACCATCTCTACTGGATGTCCCGCTACACCGAGCGCGCGGAAAACACCGCCCGCATGCTCGACGTCAACTACCAGACCTCGCTCTTGCCCCAATCGGCCGAAGTGGCCAAGTACGGCTGGCAGGGCGTGCTGTCCATCAGCGAGCTGCTGCCTTCGTACAACAAGAAGTACGAGCAGATCACGCCGCACGACGTGATGGAGTTCATGGTCAAGGACGAGAGCAATCCGTCTTCGATCCTTTCCTGCCTCAAGGCCGCACGCGAAAACGCGCGGGCGGTTCGCGGCGCGCTCACCACCGAGGCCTGGGAAACCCAGAACACCACCTGGCTCGAAGTCAACCGCATGCTGCGCGCCGGCGACTTCGAGCGCGACCCGGCCCAGTTCTTCGAATGGGTCAAGTTCCGCTCGCACCTGTCGCGCGGCGTCACGCTCGGCACCATGCTGCAGGACGAGGCGTTCTACTTCTCGCGCCTGGGCACCTTTCTGGAGCGCGCCGACAACACGGCGCGGCTGGTGGACGTGAAGTTTCACGCGCTCAACAGCGAGTTCTTCGGCACCGCCACGGAAGAAGACCAAGAGTACGACTTCTATCACTGGAGCGCCATTTTGCGCAGCGTCTCGGCCTTCGAGGTGTACCGCAAGGTGTACCGCGACGTGATCAAGCCCGAGCGCGTGGCCGAGCTGCTCATTCTTCGCGCCGACATGCCGCGCTCGCTGCATGCGAGCCTGGTGGAGGTGGTGAACAACCTCGCCAAGGTGCAGAACGAGCAGAGCGCAGAAACCCAGCGCCGCGCCGGCAAGCTGCTGGCCGACCTGCAGTACGCACGCGTCGACGAAATTCTCGCGACCGGGCTGCATGCCTACCTCACGCAGTTCCTCGACCGGGTGAACGAACTCGGCGGGCGGATCAGCCAGGATTTCCTGGTTCCGGCGCACTGACCAGGCCACCCCGGCGGGCCGTCGTCAGCGCGAGAACGACTCGACGGCCACCGGGATCTTCGGCGGCTGCCAGCGGTATGCGGCGTCCAGCACGTTGCGCTCCGGCATTTGGCCGCTCCAGCGGAGCTTGAGCAGGTCCATCAGCGTCCAGGCCGTCCAGTCGGCGCGAAAGGGCTGCTGCTGCGCGGTGCCGTCCGGCAGCGCCTGCCGGTTGCGCCAGATCACCGCCGGAATGCGGTAGCCCGACGCGGTCGAAGGACTGTGGCCCGCACGGTCGCTGCCATGCCCCACTTCCTGGCCGTGGTCCGACAGGTACATCCACGCACGGTAGTCATTCGGCTGGCCCGTGCTGCGCGTCTGCTGCAGGAGCTCGGACACCACGAAATCGTGATACAGCAACGCGGCGTCATATTCCTGGCGGAAGCGGCGCACCCAGGCCGACCGGCCGTTCTTCACCAGGCCGGTTTCGACAGCATCAACGTCGTCGTCGAACGGATTGGCGTTCTCGGGAAAGCGCAGGCTGTAGTGCGGATGCGCGCCCATGAGATGCACCACGATCAGCTTGCGGTCGGTGCCTGCATCCTGCAGCGCCTCCTGCACGCAGTCGAGGATCTCGCCGTCCAGCGAGGCGCTGGCGCGGCCGGGCGTGCGGTTCACCATGTCCACCACGTCTGCGAAGCGTGCATGCTGCTGTTCGATGGCCAGGTCGTCGTGGTTGCTGATCCACCAGACCTTGTAGCCCGCGGCGCGTGCCAGCGCCAGCAGGTGCGGTGGGTTCTCGCTCTCGGGCAGGCCGAAGTGGAACATGTTGCGCAGCGCGGGCAGGGTGCTCGCGTCCGCCGACCACGCGTGGCGCAGCACAGCCATCTGGCTGCCGGCCTGCGCCTTGTGCGCCAGCAGGCGCGGCGTGGTGGGGCGGCCGTAGCCGTAGAGCGCCATGTTGTCGCGGTTGATGCTGTCGGTGATGACCAGCACCACCGTCGACGAGCCGACTTCCAGCGGCACGGGCGCGATCGCCTTGGCGTGCACCATCATGCGGTCGCGCACCTGCTGCTGGTCGGCCCATGCGGCGCGCAGCGTGTGTACCGAATGCGACCACTGGGTCCAGAAGACCGCAGGGTGAAGCCGGCGCCATGGCTTGCTCGCGTAGGCCAGGCACGCGAGCAGCAGCACGGCAAACACCAGCGATTTCAGCCAGAAAGGCAGATGCATGCGCAAGCCGGGGGGCGCTGAAACCGAAGCCACCGCACCGCGGCGCACGAACACAGCCGCCAGCATGCCGGCGGCCAGTACTGCCATCGACCAGACAACGGCGGATCGCCAATGCATCCTGAGGTATTCGGTGCCTTCGCGCGCATTGGTGTTGGCCACGGCGCCCAGCACCATGGCCCCATCGGGGGCCGCTTGGTAGGTGTCGAGCAGGTAGGCACGCATCACGCCGTCGAGTGCAAAGCCCATGACCCAGAGCCAGACGCATCCTGCGCGCACGCGCCGCAGCCGCGCGCTGCGCAGCGGCCACGCGAGCCAGAGCACCATCGGCGCGGCGAGCACCGCGAGCTGGGCGATGCGTCGGCCGTCATGGCCCAGCGCGATGAGGGCCAGCAGCGTGGCGCCGGCCGCGCCGCAGGCGAGCAGGGGGCGTGGGTGCGAAGCGTTCCGGACAGCGGACGCTTCGGAGTGGAGGGTGGTCAATCGTGCAAAGCGGGAGGTCGGAAGGGCGGGCGCATTTTGCCCCGCGACTTGTGCCGTGAGTGCCAGTGTCCGGGCTGTCTCGGGGTCTTTGGCGCGGCACTGCGGGATATCCCCCAAGGAACTTATTGCGCCTCGCAGGCCCAGACGGGCTCGCCCGGCATCGCCGGACATTCTTCTTGAAGCTCGATAGAAAAGGAACCCACGCTCCATGTCCAGATCCAGCCGACTGCCCGCGCTGCTCCTCGCATTCGTTCTCTCGTGGATGGCATTGCCGTTCGCATTCGCCGCCGAGCGGCAGATGGTCAGTTCCGCGGCCAAGACCCTGAACATGCGCACCGGGCCCGGCCAGCGCTACGAAGCGCACTGGACCGTGGGCAAGGGCTACCCGTTCCGCGTCATCGGCAGGAAGGGCGACTGGCTGCGGGTCAGCGACTTCGAAAACGACAAGGCATGGGTCTACCGCCCGATGACCAGCAGGACGCCGCACCACGTGGTGAAGGCGAAGGTGGCCGTGCTGCGCAGGTCACCGAGCACGCGCAGCCCGGCGGTGAAGCGGGCGGTCTATGGCGACGTGCTGCGCACGCTCGAGCGCCGGGGCGACTGGGTCAAGGTCCGGCACGAAGGCGGCGGCACCGGCTGGGTGGCGCGGCGCCTGGTGTGGGGCTGGTAGGCTGGCCAGCGGGCCTCAGGTCGCCGTGGCCTGCCGCACCGCGCGCTCCCAGCGCGCCATCGATTCCTCGGCCTGCGCGCGGCCCATGGTCGGCATGAAGCGCCGCTCCACCTTCCACAGCTTCGACAGCTGTCGCGCGTCGCTGTAGACGCCGGTCGACAGGCCCGCAAGGTAGGCGGCGCCGAGCGCGGTAGTCTCGATGACTTCGGGCCGCACCACGGGAATGCCCAGCAGGTCGGCCTGGAACTGCATCAACAGGTCGTTCACGCTGGCGCCGCCGTCCACGCGCAGTTCGGCGACGGGCGTGCCGCCGGCCGCGACCGCATCGCGGCTCATGGCCTGCAGCAGCGCGGCGCTCTGGTAGGCGATGCTTTCCAGCGCCGCGCGCGCGATGTGCGCCACCGTGGTCCCGCGCGTGAGGCCGGTGATGGTGCCGCGCGCATCGGCGTCCCAGTAGGGCGCGCCGAGGCCGGTGAAGGCCGGCACCATCATCACGCCGCCCGCGTCGGGCACGCTTTCGGCGAGCGACTGCACTTCGGCGCTGCCCTTGATGGCCTTCAGGCCGTCGCGCAGCCACTGCACCACGGCGCCGCCGACGAAGACGCTGCCTTCCATTGCGTACTGCGGCGTGGCGTCGGTCTGCGCGGCGCTGGTCACGAGCAGGCCGTTGTGCGAGGGCTGGAATTCGCTGCCCGTGTGCATCAGCAGGAAGCAGCCGGTGCCGTAGGTGTTCTTGGCCATGCCCGCTGCAAAGCAGGCCTGGCCGAAGAGGGCGCTCTGCTGGTCGCCGGCCACGCCGCCGATGGGCAGCGCGCGGCCGAGCAGGGCGGCATCGGTGTCGGCAAAGTGCGAGCTCGACGGCTGCACCCGGGGCATGAGCGCGGCGGGAATGTCGAGGGCCTTGAGCAGGTCGGCATCCCATTCGTTGCGGTGCACGTTGAAGAGCATGGTGCGCGAGGCGTTGCTCACGTCGGTGACGTGCACCTTGCCGCCGGTGAGCTGCCACATGAGCCAGCTGTCGACGGTGCCGAAAGCGAGCTCTCCGCGCTCGGCCTGCGCGCGCGCGCCGGGCACGTTGTCGAGCAGCCAGCGCAGCTTGGTGCCGGAGAAATACGCATCGATGACCAGCCCGGTCTTCTCCTGGATGGTGCCGGCCATGCCTTCGTCGCGCAGCTGCGCGCACAGCGGTTCGGCGCGCCGGTCCTGCCAGACGATGGCGTGATGCACGGGCTGGCCGGTCTTGCGGTTCCACAGCACGGTGGTCTCGCGCTGGTTGGTGATGCCGATGGCATGGATGTCCGTGGGCTGGAGCTTGGCCTTGGCGAGCACGTCGCGCGCGGTGGCAAGCTGGCTCTGCCAGATCTCCATCGGGTCGTGCTCGACCCAGCCGGGGCGCGGATAGATTTGCGTGAGTTCCTTCTGCGCGATGGCGACGATGCGGCCTTCGCGGTCGAACACGATGCTGCGGGAACTGGAGGTGCCCTGGTCGAGGGCGAGCAGGTAGGTCATGGCTTGAAGGGTCCTCGGGGTCGGGTCATGTCATTTGTTCCTGGCGCTGTTGTTCGGGGCGCGTGCACGGATCACCGGGTACTCCCCTCCGCGAATGTCCCCCGGCCTGCGGCCTCCTCCTTTATTTCGCTGCGGGGAGCACCCGATGCTCTGTGCACCAGGGCACGCTGCCGGTGTACCGCCGACCAACGACCGCTCTGTCCAACGCTCCCGTCGATGGGGTGCCTTGCGCAGCGAAATAAAGGGGGAGGCCGCAGGCCGGAGGACATTCGCGGAGCAAGGTACCCCGTCGGCGGGAGCGTGCCCTGAACGAAGCAACTCAAACACAACAGAGAAGCAAGTTTTCATCTTCAATCGCGCGCAATCTCGAGCCGAACCTGCGCCGCATGCAGCAGATCCGCAAAAGGCGCAGGCGGCTCCGCATCCGTGAACAGCCGGTCGATCTGCGACAGCGTACCCAGCTGGATCATCGCGGGCCGGTTGAACTTGCTCGCGTCCGCCGCGAGCCACACCTCGCGCCCCTGCGCGATGATGGTCTGCGCCACCTTCACCTCGCGCAGGTCGAAGTCGCGCAGCGATCCGTCGGGCTCGATGCTCGACACGCCGATCAGCGCGATGTCCACCTTGAACTGGCGGATGAAATCGATGGTCGCCTCGCCCACGATCGCGCGGTCGCGCGGGCGCACCGAGCCGCCCGCCACGATCACCTCGCACGACGTGTTGCCGCTCAGGATGGTCGCCACGTTCAGGTTGTTGGTGATCACGCGCAGGCCCGTGTGGCGCAGCAGCGCCTTGGCGATGGCTTCGGTGGTGGTGCCGATGTTGAGGATCAGCGAACAGTCGTTGGGCACCAGCTCGGCCACGCGCCGCGCGATGCGCGCCTTGCCCTCTGCATGCAGCGTTTCGCGCTGCTGGTAGCCGATGTTCTCGGTGGTGGAGCTCGGCACGCGCACGCCGCCGTGAAAGCGCGTGAGCAATCCCTGGTCGGCCAGCCGCTGCACGTCGCGCCGCACCGTCTGCAGCGTGACGCCCAGCATGTCGGCCAGTTGCTCGACGGTGACCGAGCCGCGCGTGCGCACGGTATCGAGAAGATTGATCTGGCGCGGATTGGAGTTCACAGAGACGTCGTGGAAAGCAGGAAGACTCTCCAGAGAGTACAGGCCGTGCCACTTTAAAACGAACGAAAACGAATCTTGCTAAGGGAAAACTCGGAGGAAAATCGCGCCAAAAGGAATCCAAATGAAAAGACGCGAAAATACAATGGCGCCCTTCCGTGACCGAAGTCATGAACCAACGGGCCCATCTTCTGTGAGCGATTTCTCCTCCAATCCGCCTTCGCCGGCAACCGATTGCGACGTGCTGATCGTCGGCGGCGGCATCAACGGCTGCGGCATTGCGCGCGACCTGGCCGGCCGGGGCTGGCGCGTGGTGCTGTGCGAGAAGGACGATCTCGCCTCGCACACCTCGTCGTCATCCACCAAGCTGATCCACGGCGGCCTGCGCTACCTGGAGTACTACGAGTTTTCGCTCGTGCGCAAGGCGCTGCAGGAGCGCGAAGTGCTGCTCAAGAGCGCGCCGCACATCATGTGGCCGCTGCGCTTCGTGATGCCGCACGACCCTTCGATGCGGCCGGCCTGGATGATCCGCATCGGCCTGTTCATGTACGACCACCTTGCCAGGCGCGAAGTGCTGCCGGGCTCGCGCAGCATCGACCTGCGCAGCCATGCCGCCGGCGCGCCGCTCAAGCCGCAGTTCAAGCGCGGCTTCGTCTATTCCGACGGCTGGGTCGACGACGCGCGGCTCGTGGTGCTCAACGCCATCGACGCCAGGGCGCGCGGCGCCGAGGTGCTCACGCGCACCCGCTGCGTGCATGCGCAGCGCGATGCCGATGGCTGGACCGCCACGCTCGAAGCCGCCGACGGCGGCATCCGCGTGGTGCGCGCGCGCGCCGTGGTCAATGCCGCGGGGCCGTGGGCGGAATCGTTCCTGCGCGGCGTGGCGCAGTCGGCCAAGGGCGAGCCGCTGGCCACGCGGCACCTGCGGCTGGTCAAGGGCAGCCACATCGTGGTGCCGCGCCTGTTCGAGCACGACCATGCCTACATCTTCCAGAACCCCGACAAGCGGATCATCTTCGCGATTCCCTACCAGGATGAGTTCACGCTGATCGGCACCACCGACATCGAGCTGAACGGCGACGATCCCGGCGCGGCGCGCATCGCCGAGGAAGAAATCGCCTACCTCTGCATGCAGGCGAGCCGCTATTTCGAGAAGCCGGTCAAGCCGGCCGACGTGGTCTGGACCTACTCGGGTGTGCGCCCGCTGCTCGACGACGCGTCGGGCGACCCCTCGGCCGTCACGCGCGACTACATGCTCGAGTCGAACACCACGGCGGCGCCGCTGCTGTCGGTGTGGGGCGGCAAGATCACCACCTTCCGCAAGCTGGCCGAGGACGCGGCCGACGAGGTCGGCAAGATGCTCGGCCAGTCGAGCGCGCAGCGCCCGCCCTGGACCGATGGCGCCTTCCTGGCCGGCGGCGATCTTTCCGCATGGATCGGCGCCGCCACGCGGCCCGACGACGATTTCGAGCGCTTCGTGGCCGCGGTGCAGGCGCGCCATGCATGGCTGGACGCGCGGCTCGCGCGCCGGCTGGCACGTGCCTACGGCGCACGCGTGGCCGAGCTGCTCGGCGATGCGCAGTCCATGGCCGACATGGGCGCGGCCGTGGCGCCGGGGCTCCACGAGCGCGAGCTGCGCTTCCTGCAAGAGAACGAATGGGCCGTGAGCGCCGACGACGTGCTCTGGCGCCGGTCGAAGCTCGGCCTGCGCTACACGGCCGAAGAGCGCCGGCAGGTGGCCGCCTGGCTGCAGGCGCACACCACCAACAACAGCTACATGATCAACGGGGAGCGCTGATGCAATTGACTCTGGAGCGCGTCACCAAGAAGGTCGGCGCGCAAACCTGGCTTTACGAGCAGAGCATCGCGCCCAAGAGCGGCGCGGTCACCGTGCTGCTGGGCGCCACCCAGGCCGGCAAGACCAGCCTGATGCGCCTGATGGCAGGGCTCGACACGCCCGGCACGGGCAAGGTGCTGGTCGATGGCAAGGACGTGACCGGCATGCCGGTGCGCGAGCGCAACGTCGCCATGGTGTACCAGCAGTTCATCAACTATCCGTCGCTCACGGTGGCCGACAACATCGCTTCGCCGCTCAGGCTGCGCGGCGAAGCGAACATCGATGCCCGCGTGAAGGCGCTGGCCGACAAGCTGCACATCGGCATGTTCCTCGACCGCCTGCCGGCCGAGCTGTCGGGCGGGCAGCAGCAGCGCGTGGCGCTGGCGCGCGCGCTGGCCAAGAACGCACCGCTGATGCTGCTCGACGAGCCGCTGGTGAATCTCGACTACAAGCTGCGCGAAGGGCTGCGCGAAGAGCTCACGCAGCTCTTTGCCACCGGCGATTCGACGGTGATCTACGCCACCACCGAACCCGGCGAGGCGCTGCTGCTGGGCGGCTACACGGCCGTGATGGACGAGGGCGAGCTGCTGCAGTACGGCCCGACCGCCGAAGTGTTCCATGCGCCGCAATCGCTGCGCGTGGCGCGCGCCTTCAGCGATCCGCCGATGAACCTGCTGGCCGGCACCGCAACGGCCGGCCGCGTGCAGCTCGCGGGCGGCCCGTCGCTCGCGCTGGCGGTGCCTGAAAGCGTTTCGGGCGCGGTCACTGTCGGCCTGCGCGCGAGTGCATTGAACGTGGACGCGGGGGAGGGCGACATCGCCTTGCCCGGCAAGGTGGAACTGGCCGAGATCTCGGGCTCCGACACCTTCGTGCACGTCGAGACGGCGGTCGGCGAACTGGTGGCGCAGCTCACCGGCGTGCACCGCTTCGAGCTGGGCACGCCGATCACGCTGTACTTCAGCGCCTCGCAAGCCTATGTGTTCGATGCCGGCGAAAAGCTGGCGCTCGCGCCGGCATGGCGCAAAGGAAGCTGACATGGCACGCATCGATCTCGACCTGGCCCACGCCTACCGTCCCAACCCGAAGCAGGACAGCGACTATGCGCTGTTGCCGCTCAAGATGAGCTTCCGCGATGGCGGCGCCTATGCCTTGCTCGGGCCCTCGGGCTGCGGCAAGACGACCATGCTCAACATCATCTCGGGCCTGCTGGTGCCGTCGCAGGGCACGGTGACCTTCGATGGCCGCGACATGACGCGCGCCACGCCGCAGGAGCGCAACATCGCGCAGGTGTTCCAGTTTCCGGTGATCTACGACACCATGACGGTGGCCGAGAACCTCGCGTTTCCGCTGCGCAACCGCAAGGTGCCCGAAGACCAGATCAGGAAGCGCGTGGGCGAGATTGCCGAGATGCTCGATATGAGCGGCCAGCTGAACCAGCGCGCCTCGGGCCTAGCGGCCGACGCCAAGCAGAAGATCTCGCTCGGCCGCGGCCTGGTGCGCAGCGACGTCTCGGCCGTGCTGTTCGACGAGCCGCTGACGGTGATCGATCCGCACCTGAAGTGGCAGCTGCGCCGCAAGCTCAAGCAGATCCACCGTGAGCTCAAGCTCACGCTGATCTACGTCACGCACGACCAGGTCGAGGCGCTCACCTTCGCCGAAGAGGTGGTGGTCATGACGCGCGGCAAGGCCGTGCAGGTGGGCAGTGCCGAGGCCCTGTTCGAGCGGCCGGCGCATACCTTCGTCGGCCACTTCATCGGCTCGCCGGGCATGAATTTTCTTTCGGCGAAGAGTGCGAACGGCGCGCTCGAGGTGGCGGGTACGCCGCTCGTGCCGACACGCGAACTGCCGCAGGGCGCGCTCAAGATCGGCATCCGGCCCGAGTACCTGCGCCTGTCGAATGCGGGCGCGGCCGGCGCCGTGCCCGCAGTGGTGAAGCAGGTGCAGGACGTCGGCACGCACGCCATGCTGAGCGCCGAGGTCGATGGTGGCGTGGTCAAGGTGCGGCTGCACTCGGACGACCAGCCGCCGGCAGTGGGAGACACCGTGTGGCTGCGGGTGCTCGACACCCACACCTGCTACTACAAGGACGAGGAGCTGGTGGCATGAACCCCCCGATCACAGGCAGCGTGGTGCCTTTGTCTTTCTCCCTCCCCTCCCGGGGGAGGGCCGGGGTGGGGGCAAGCGGCGCCCCCATCGGGCGCTCTGCCTGCCCCCATCCCAACCTTCCCCCGGAAGGGGAAGGAGCCAAGCCATGAACGCAACCAACAAGCCCATCAACCAAAAAGCCTGGTGGCTCGTGCTGCCGGTGCTGATCTGCGTGGCCTTCTCGGCCATCGTGCCGCTGATGACGGTGGTCAACTATTCGGTGCAGGACATCATCTCGCCCGACCGGCGCGTGTTCGTCGGCACCGAATGGTTCGCCTCGGTGATGCGCGACGACGAACTGCACCAGGCGCTGTGGCGCCAGCTGGGCTTCTCGCTGTCGGTGCTGCTGGTGGAGATTCCGCTGGGCATCTGCCTGGCGCTGTCGATGCCGGCCAAGGGCTGGAAGTCTTCGGCGGTGCTGGTGGTGGTGGCGCTGTCGCTGCTGATTCCCTGGAACGTGGTCGGCACCATCTGGCAGATCTACGGCCGCGCCGACATCGGCCTGCTGGGCCATGCGCTGCAGACGCTGGGCATCGACTACAACTACACGGGCAGTGCGGCGGATGCCTGGCTCACGGTGCTGGTGATGGACGTGTGGCACTGGACGCCGCTGGTGGCGCTGCTGTGCTTTGCCGGCCTGCGCTCGATTCCCGACGCCTACTACCAGGCTGCGCGCATCGATGGCGCAAGCAAGTTCGCGGTGTTCCGCTACATCCAGCTGCCGAAGATGCGCGGCGTGCTGATGATTGCGGTGCTGCTGCGCTTCATGGACAGCTTCATGATCTACACCGAGCCTTTCGTCCTGACAGGCGGCGGGCCGGGCAATGCCACCACCTTCCTGAGCCAGTACCTCACGCAGAAGGCCGTGGGGCAGTTCGACCTGGGGCCGGCGGCTGCGTTCTCGCTGATCTATTTCCTGATCATCCTGTTGTTCTGCTTCGTGCTCTACAACTGGATGCAGCGGGTCGGCACGCAAACGGTGGAGGTCGAGCAATGAACGAAAAGAGATTCCGCAAACGCAGCATCTTCCTGGTGCTGTACATCCTGTTCGCGCTGCTGCCCATCTACTGGATGGTCAACATGAGCTTCAAGACGAACGAGGAAATCGTCTCCAGCTTCTCGTTCTTTCCGCACGAGCTCACCTGGGCCAACTACGCGCGCATCTTCACCGACGAGTCGTGGTACTCGGGCTACATCAACAGCCTGATCTACGTGGCCATCAACACCGTGATCTCGCTCACCGTGGCGCTGCCGGCGGCGTATGCGTTCTCGCGTTATTCGTTCCTGGGCGACAAGCACGTCTTCTTCTGGCTGCTGACCAACCGCATGACCCCGCCCGCGGTGTTCCTGCTGCCGTTCTTCCAGCTCTACAGCACCGTCGGCCTCATGGACACTCACCTGGGCGTGGCGCTCGCGCACCTGCTGTTCAACGTGCCGCTGGCGGTGTGGATCCTCGAAGGCTTCATGAGCGGCATTCCGCGCGAGATCGACGAGACGGCCTACATCGACGGCTACTCGTTCCCGCGCTTCTTCGTGAAGATCTTCCTGCCGCTCATCAAGGCCGGCGTGGGCGTGGCGGCGTTCTTCTGCTTCATGTTCAGCTGGGTCGAGCTGCTGCTCGCGCGCACGTTGACCAGCGTGAACGCCAAGCCCATCGTCGCGACCATGACCCGCACCGTGAGCGCCTCCGGCATGGACTGGGCCACGCTGGCCGCCGCGGGCGTGCTCACCATCGTGCCCGGTGCGATCGTGATCTGGTTCGTGCGCCACTACATCGCCAAGGGTTTCGCGATGGGCCGCGTTTAAGAGGAGGAAAAAAAACATGTTCGACTGGATGGTCTGGACCACCCCGGTGGCCGTTTTCTTCATCTGCATCGCGCTCATGCTGGTCGGCATGACGGTGTGGGAGTTCAAGTCGCCCACCACCATGCGGCGCGGCTGGCTGCCGATTGCCACCACGCGCGGCGACCGGCTCTTCATCGGGCTGCTGGCCGCGGCCTACGTGAACCTGGTCTTCATCGGCCTGGCCGGCAAGTTCCAGGAATGGCTGAGCCTGGAGGCCGAGCCCTCGATCTGGATCAGCTTCGTGCTGTCGATGTTTCTTCTGGCGCTGGTGATGCGCAAGGGCTGAGCCCGACGATTTCTTTTCAGACGCGACCGGCTCTCCGCCTCCCCGGAGCCGCGATCGAAAAAACCGGGGAAGCTTTCAACCGAGGAGACACATTCATGAAGATGCGCTACACGGCATTGGCAATGGCAGCGGCGATGTTCGCCGCGCAGGGTGCATGGGCCGCAGAGCCCGAGGCCAAGAAATGGATCGACAGCGAGTTCCAGCCATCCACGCTCAGCAAGGACCAGCAGGCTGCCGAGATGAAATGGTTCATCGATGCGGCCAAGAAGCTGCAGGCGAAGGGCGTGAAAGAGATCTCGGTGGTGTCGGAAACCATCACCACGCATGAATACGAATCGAAGACGCTGGCCAAGGCCTTCGAGGAGATCACCGGCATCAAGGTGAAGCACGACCTGATCCAGGAAGGCGACGTGGTCGAGAAGCTGCAGACCTCGATGCAGTCGGGCAAGTCGATCTATGACGGCTGGATTTCCGACTCCGACCTGATCGGCACGCACTACCGCTACGGCAAGATGATGAACCTGACCGACTACATGGCCGGCGCGGGCAAGGAGTTCACCAACCCGGGCCTGGACATCAAGGACTTCATCGGCACCAAGTTCACCACCGCGCCCGACGGCAAGCTCTACCAGCTGCCCGACCAGCAGTTTGCCAACCTCTACTGGTTCCGCGCCGACCTGTTCGACCGCAAGGACCTGAAGGACAAGTTCAAGGCCAAGTACGGCTACGACCTGGGCGTGCCGCTGAACTGGAGCGCCTACGAGGACATCGCCGAGTTCTTCAGCGTCGACGTCAAGACCATCGACGGCAAGCCGATCTACGGCCACATGGACTACGGCAAGAAGGATCCGTCGCTCGGCTGGCGCTTCACCGACGCCTGGCTCTCGATGGCCGGCACCGCCGACATCGGCAACCCCAACGGCATGCCGATCGACGAGTGGGGCATCCGCGTGGCCGACGACAAGTGCACGCCCGTGGGTGCATCCGTGTCGCGCGGCGGCGCCACCAATTCGCCGGCCGCCGTGTACGCGCTCACCAAGTACATCGACTGGATGAAGAAGTACGCGCCCAAGGAAGCCATGGGCATGACCTTCGGCGAAGCCGGCCCGGTGCCGGCGCAGGGCCAGATCGCGCAGCAGATCTTCTGGTACACGGCCTTCACGGCCGACATGACCAAGAAGGGCCTGCCCGTGGTGAACGAGGACGGCACGCCCAAGTGGCGCATGGCGCCCGGCCCCAACGGTCCGTACTGGAAGCAGGGCATGCAGAACGGCTACCAGGACGTGGGTTCGTGGTCGTTCTTCAACGGCCATGACGCCAACAAGACGGCGGCCGCCTGGCTCTACGCCCAGTTCGTCACGTCCAAGAGCGTCTCGCTCAAGAAGACCATCGTGGGCCTGACCCCGATCCGCGAATCGGACATCCAGAGCAAGGCCATGACCGACCTGGCGCCCAAGCTCGGCGGCCTGGTCGAGTTCTACCGCAGCCCGGCCCGCGTCGCATGGACGCCCACCGGCACCAACGTGCCCGACTATCCGAAGCTCGCGCAGCTCTGGTGGAAGAACGTGGCCGAGGCCGTCACGGGCGAGAAGACCCCGCAGAAGGCGATGGACAACCTGGCCGACGAGATGGACAACGTGATGGCCCGCCTGCAGCGCGCCGGCATGGCCCATTGCGCGCCCAAGCTCAACGCCAAGGGCGATCCGAACAAGTGGCTGAGCGATCAGCACGCTCCATGGAAGAAGCTGGCCAACGAGAAGCCCAAGGGCGAGACCATTGAATACAGCAAGATGCTGACGGCTTGGAAGGAAGGCAAGGCGCGCTGAGCGGCTGCTTCTTTCCGAACAGCGTCCGACGAAGGGCCGCGCCGTAGGGTGCGGCCCTTTTTTTTCTTCGCTGCCCTTTGCGCAGCCAATCACCCGCCGCGTGAATTTGTGCACTGAAACGGCGGGTGTCCGGCTCGCAATTGCTACTTTCGGGTGCTTCCACCGCAAGAACATCGACTTACATAATCCCTGCACAAAAGCCAGCCCGTATCCGGAGCGGCAGGACACATTCAGGGAGTCCCATGTTCAACAATCTTCACGGCGTGCCTGCACGCCTGCGGCAGCCATGAAGCGCCGCGTCACCCTCCAGACGCCGCTGGGTGCGGCACTGCAATTCCACCGCCTTGTCGGACGAGAGACGCTCAGCCAGCCATATGTCTTCGACGTCGACTTGCTGGGCGGCAGCAATGCGATCGACCCCGCCGCTCTTCTTGGCCAGCCCGCCACCGTCGTGATGGAAACCGAGAGCGGCGCTCCGCGCTACCTCGGCGGCCTTGTCACCCGCTTCGGTCTTTCGCACGAAGACAACCGCCAGGCTTTCTACAGGATGCGCCTGCGGCCCTGGCTTTGGCTGGCCACGCGCCGCTCCGACTTCCGCAACTTCCAGGACCAGACCGTGCCCGAGATCGTCATGGCCGTGCTCGGGCACTACGGTTATCCCCTCGAGCACAGGCTGAGCCGCAGCTATCGCACATGGACCTACTGCGTGCAGTACCACGAGAGCGACTTCGACTTCATCTCGCGCCTGTGCGAGCACGAAGGCGTCTACTACTACTTCCGCCACGAGGCCGAGCAGCATGTGCTGGTCTTCGCCGACGACATCGCCACTTCGCACGGCCCGCTGCCCGGCGGCGAGGCCGTGCGCTACCACCCGCACGAGAAGGCCGGCATGACCGGCGGACTGACGCCCAGCGAGCGCATCTACGAATGGGCATTCTCGGAAGAAGTGCGCTCCGGCCACCACTACACCAACGACTACGACTTCGAGAAGCCAAGGGCCGAACTCACGAGCCTGCGGCAGATGCCATCGGGGCACGATCACGACGCCTTCGAGCGCTATCAATGGCCCGGCGGCTTCACGCAGCACCACGACGGCGAGGCTTGCGCGCGCATCCGCATCGAAGAACAGCTGAGCGCACACGCCCGGGCCAGCGGCCGCGCCAACCGGCGCGATCTCGCCCCGGGCCACACCTTCACGCTCACGCACCATCCGCGCGCGGACCAGAACAGGGAGCACCTGCTGATCAGCGTGGCGTACGAGTTGCAGGAAAACCTGCAGGCCAGCGAAGGGGCGGCCGGGGCCGAGGGCTCGGTCCAGCGTTTCGCCTTCGAGGCCCAGCCCACCAGCTACGCCTGGCGCCCGCGCCGCAGCACGCCCAAGCCGCGCACCCGCGGCCCGCAGACCGCCATGGTGGTGGGCCCGGCCGGCGAAGAAATCTGGGTTGACGCATATGGCCGCGTCAAGATCCAGTTCCACTGGGATCGCATTGGCCAGCGCAACGAGAATTCGAGCTGCTGGGTGCGCGTGTCCACATCCTGGGCCGGCGCCACCTTCGGCGCGGCGGCGCTGCCGCGCATCGGGCAGGAGGTCATCGTCGACTTTCTGAGCGGCGACCCCGACCACCCGATCGTCATCGGCCGGGCGCACAACGCCGACCAGATGCCGGCCTGGCAGCTGCCCCAGCAGAAGCAGCTCACGGGCATCCGCAGCCGCGAGCTCGGCGGCAGCAAGAGCAACCACCTGGCTCTTGACGATACGAACGGCAAGGCGCAGGCCCAGCTCAAGAGCGACCACCAGAGCACCAGCCTGAGCCTGGGACACATCGGCCGCATCGACGATGTCTCCGGCCGCCGGGACGACCGGGGCCAAGGCGCCGAGCTGCGCTCCGACGGCCACGGCGTCCTGCGCGCCGGCCAGGGTCTGCTGTTGAGCACCGAGGCGCGTCCCAACGCCCAGGGCCACATCACCGACATGCGCGAGACGGTGGGCCGGCTCACCGAGGGGCGCGACCTGCACGAAAGCCTGAGTCAAGCCGCGCAAGCGGCCAATGCGCACGAGCCCGGCGACCAGGACGAAGTGACCAAGGCGCTGAAGGCGCAGAACGATGCCATCAAGGGCAGCGGCGCGAACAACGCACAGGGCGCCTTCCCCGAATTCCAGGAACCGCACCTCACGCTGGCCAGCTCCGCGGGCATCCAGACCACCACGGCCGGCAGCACCCACATCGAGAGCGCCGGGCACACCGCCATCACCAGCGGCGCGCACACCAGCATTGCCGCCGGCAAGAGCTTTCTTGTCACCGCACAGGATGCGATCCGTGCATTCGCCATGAAGGCCGGCATCCGCATCGTCGCCGCGCAGGACAACATCGACATCACGGCATTGAAGGCCAGCATCAATGCATTGGCCAAGCTCAACATTAAGATGGAGTCCAACCAGATCACCATCACGGGCAAGGACGAGGTCGTGATCAGCGGCGGCGGCAGCTACACGCGGTGGAACGCGAATGGCATCGAGCATGGCACCACTGGCCAGTCGCGCGTGCATGCGGCCAGCCACAGCTTCGTGGGGCCGGACAGCCTGCCCGTGGTTCCGTCTCCCATGCCCACCGCGCTTTGCCTGGACTGCCTGAAAAAGGCGCTGGCAGGTGGCTCGCCGCTGGCGAAGGTCTGAACGCCATGGACTTCGCACAAGACCCCATGTCGCCGCACATGGCCAATACGCTGCTGGCGCAGGTCGCACAGGACGCCGGCCATCACTGGTACCTGCTTTGCGACAGCGCCTTCAACAACCACAGCGTCGATGTCACCTACCGCGACGAAAGCGCCAATTGCTACGGCCAGGAGCCGGTGCTGGATCTTGCGCGGGGCGGGCCGAGGCTCATCCTGCTGCACCAGCCCGGAGACACAGTGTCCGTTGCTGCCGAGCGGCTCGCACCGTGGCTGTCGCACTGCTCCGGCCGGCCGATGCTGAGCGTCATTTCCAGTCCGGCATCGGCGCACGACATCGCGCAGCACTGGTCCAGCCTGCACCTGGTGCGCACCGAGAGCGGCGAGCGCTATCTGCTGCGCATGGCCGACACCCGAACGCTGCCGCTTCTGGCGTACTTCCTCAAGCCGGCGCAATGGGCGGCATGGACGCAGCTCCTGGCGCGCTGGCTCTACATCGACAGGCTGGGAGACCTGCGCGAACTGCCGATGCCCGCCGCCGGCATTGCGCCCGCCCGCGCCCCACTCATGCTGGACGACGCCCAGGTCGACCAGCTGGCCCTGTATGCCGAGCCGGATTCGATGATTGCCTACCTCAACGAATCGATGCCGGACATGAGGTCCGAAGCCGAAAAAATGCGCTCCAGCCATTGGTACCAGATCGTCGACGACGTGCTGGAAATTGCCCGCCAGCATGGCGTCGATCGCATCGAGGACAAGGTGGCCATGCTGCGGGTCGCGCGCCTGACGCGCGGCGCAAGCACAACGGACGCGCGCGTGCTCGAGATGCTGCGCAACAAGCGGTGGCAGCCGGGCGCCATGGATGACGCGCTGCTTGCGACGGGCGTGCTGGGATGAGCGACGTGATAGGAAGTAAGCCGAACACCGGCTTCCGCAACCGGTCGACGTTGCGTTGGCTGGCCGCAGGCGCATGCGCGCTGCTGGTCGGTTGCAGCGATGAAATGGTCCCGGCGTCGGTCATGGGCTACAACCACATGAGCGATTGGGGCATCGCGAGCTTTACGGTGGACGGTGCTGGGGGACCGAACATAACGCCCGAAGCGGGAGGAGGGAAATCGTCATGCTGCGGGAAAATTCCGGCGCACTGGCGTGCTGGCATGAAAGTCAAAGTGCAATGGAGCTACGACACCACGCAAGGTGGTCCCAGGCCGCCGCCTCCTCAAGAAGCCGTGGTTGAAATCCCTGAGTACTCCAAGCGCACTGGAGATATCCAGGCGCATTTCTATCCGAACCACAAGGTCAAGGTCGTGGTCTCCAACTATGGGATCGAACACCCTCGCTATCCCATGAGCGAAGAAGACAAGCTCCCCTGGAAAACCAGCAAACAGCTGCTGGAATACGAAAAGGAAGGGAGATTGCCTGAATGACGGACAGCATCGATGCGGCTTTGAATCCCGCACTCAATCCAATCATCTCCCGGAGAACACCGTGCTCAGAAATTTGATAGAGATCGGTAAATCGACCGTTCGCCTGGCCGGGAGGAAGAAATGGAGTTTGCTGGCCGCAGGAGCATGCGCGCTGCTGATAGGTTGCAGCGACGAAATGGTCCCGGCGTCGGTAGAGGGATACAACCACATGAGTGATTGGGGCATCGAGAGCTTCACGGTTGATGGTGCGGGGGGGCCGAACCTGACGCCGCGATCTGGAGGCGGGGGATCGTCATGCTGCGGAAGAGTCCCAGCGCGCTGGCGCCCTGGCATGAAGGTCAAGGTGCAGTGGAGCTACGACACCACGCAAGGTGGGCCCAGGCCACCGCCGCCACAAGAAGCGGAAGTTGAGGTCCCTGAGTACTCGTCCAAGGCCGGTAGCATTCAGGCGCACTTCTATCCAGATCACAAGGTCAAGGTCGTGGTCTCCAACTATGGGATCCGGCACCCTCGCTATCCCATGAGCGACGAGGACAAGCTCCCCTGGAAGACTAGAGAAGATCTACTTGAAGATGAACGGCAAGGGAGACTTCCCGAATGACCGACAGCATCGATGCGGCTTTGAACCCCGGCCTCGGCCTGACCCGAAGCCGCGAGCGCCCGTTGACGCCGCGCGAACTGATGCAACGTGACAAGGCGGTGTGCGCGGCCAACCCCGTGAGTTCGAAGCCCAGCTGCACCGGCGTCATCTTCGTGGGCATGTTCTTCGACGGCACCGGCAACAACGAGGATGCGGATTTCAAGAAGCCAGAGCGTCCTCCGCGCGAACAGAAGCACAGCAATGTGGTAAGGCTGTATCACGCGTTCCCGGGCCAGGATGAAGACGGATACAAGTCTGGTACGACCGGCTACTACCGCTACTACATACCTGGCGTGGGCACGCCCTTCGAAGAAATCGGCGATGACGGAAAAGGTATCGGTGGCCAGATCTCGCAGACGCTGGGCTCCACCAGTGCGTGGTACGGCGAACCACGGATCATCTGGGGCCTGACGCGGATATTCAATGCCGTCAGTCGGTACGCCTATGAAGGCGTCATCATCAGCGACAAGCAGGCGGCCACGTTGGCCCGCAACCTGAGCGGTGTCACCTCTTTCGGCTCCGAACGGCGCAAGGCGCTCAAGGACACTTGGCAGGCCAAGCTCAAGGCCCAGCTGGTCAACCGCAAGCCCGAGATCACCCAGATCAATCTCAGCGTCTTCGGGTTTTCTCGCGGCGCGGCCGAGGCACGGGCCTTCGTCAACTGGCTCTGCGAAATCTGCGAACACAAGGATGGCGGCTACCTCTTTGCCGGCATCCCGCTGCGCCTGCAGTTCCTCGGCATCTTCGACACCGTGGCCTCGGTGGGTGCGGCCGGGCTGTACAGCGTGTTCGAAGGCCGCCAGAGCTGGGCCTGGAACAACATGCAGGTGCACCCGGCCGTGGAGCAGTGCCTGCACCTGGTGGCGGGCCACGAGGTGCGCGCGTGTTTTCCGCTCGACTCGGTGCGCATCGACGGCAGGTACCCGCCCAACGTGCGGGAGTACGTGTATCCCGGCTCGCACTCCGACGTGGGCGGCGGCTACATGCCGATGAGCCTGGGCAAGAACGACTGGGCCGAGGACGACCGGCAGCTGGCGCGCATCCCGGGCTTCGAGATGTACTGTGCGGCCATGATTGCGGGGGTGCCTTTCACGCCGCTGGAAAAGTTGCGGGAGCCGGTGGCAAAGGCGTTGGTGCCCCACCCCGACACCCTCGAAGCCTTCCACGCCTACTACAAGGCCGCGGGCATCACGCCCGGCCCCGTGGAGGAGATGCACCGCCAGCACATGGGCCACTATTTCACCTGCCGCTGGCAGTTGCTGGACCGCGGGCTGCAGGCCTCGCCGGAGTGGGCGCGCGCGAGCCGGCATCCCAACAAGGGCAAGAACTACGACGGCGAGCTGCAGTGGCTGCAGGCCACGCAGCGCGCGCTGATCCATGTGATTGCGGCGGTGCTGGCCGAAATCGACCGGCGCATCGAAAGCGGCAACAGCCGCTGGAGCTGGAGCAAGGACGACCGGCTGAAGCAGCCTCTGGCCTTCGACCTGGGCGTTCAGCTGCTGAGCCCGGTGGCGACGCTCGCTGAACTGGGCGGCAAGGCCGATGCGCGCATGGATCGGCTCAAGGAAGGCGAACTGCACGCCAGGGCCGCCGCGCTGGCCCGCCAGGCGCCGGCGTACCTGGCCAAGTGGCGCAAGTGGCTGGCCGACAACCAGCAGGCCGAGGTGCACGACACCGACATCGAGCGCGAGCCGGTGCTGCTGCTCGAAAGCCTGAAGTCGACGCCGCTGCCCGCGGATGTGTCGACGTTTTTCTCGAGTTTCGTGCACGACTCGATGGCGGGCTTCATCGGCTTCGGCATGCCCGAATTCGAGGCCAACGGCTTCGGCCTGGCGAAGTTCCGGCGCATCTACGCGGGGAACAGGGGCGACGATTTCCTGCGCGGGATGGTCGTCAGGGCAAACGAAAAGAAGATCGCCGCGGCCCAGGCGCTGCGTACGCAGACGGCCCAGTGGCGGATGGAGTCGGAGAACTACAGGCGGGCCAATCCGAATCCCTGGTAGCCAGGGGGCGAGGGGAACGCGGCGGCAACGCCCGCCTCCATGGTCCGGCGGTTTTTTTCGTCCATCCGTGGGATCGACGCGACGGCATGACCAATGGCAGATGCGCCAGTGCGACGGTTGGCTTACATTCGACGGCCCCCGCCTCGCCCCAGCAAGTGAACTCAAGCATTTCCAGCCCCGCCGCGCGCACCAAGCGTGTCCTGGTGATCCACTATTCGCAGACCGGCCAGCTCGGCAGCGTCGCCGAGCAGATCGTCGCGCCGCTCAGGGCCGACCCGGGGATCTCCGTGCACGTCGAAACCCTGCGCCCCGAGGCGGATTTTCCGTTCCCGTGGCCGTTCCTGACCTTCTTCGACGCGTTCCCGGAGTCGGCCCACATGAAGCCGCCGCCGCTGGCGCCGCTCTCGCTCGCGGGCGACGAGGATTTCGACCTTGTCATCCTGCCGTACCAGGTGTGGTTCCTGGCGCCGTCGCAGCCGGTCGTCGCCTTCCTGAAGCATCCGCTGGCGCGGCGCCTGCTCGAGGGCAAGCCGGTGGTCACGGTCATCGCCTGCCGCAACATGTGGCTGCTGGCCCACGAGAAGCTCAAGGGCCTGCTCGACGCGGCGGGCGCGCGCCTGATCGACAACGTGGTGTTCACCGATCCCGGCCCGACGCTGGCCACCTTCTTCACCACGCCGGCCTGGCTGATCTGGGGCCGCAAGCGCGGTTTCTGGGGCATGCCCGACGCCGGCCTGAGCGACGCGCAGATCCGGGGCGCGGGCCGTTTCGGCCGGGCGCTGCGCGAGGCGCTGCATGGCGACCGGGAGCGCGGATCGCAGCCGCTGCTCGCGGGCCTGGGCGCGGTGCGGGCCGACGCGCGGCTTCTTATCAGCGAAAAGGCCGGCACGCGCAGTTTTTTCCTCTGGGGCAAGCTGATCATGGCGGCGGGCCGGCCCGGCGCCTGGCAGCGCAAGCCGCTGCTGCTGCTCTACGTCATGTTCCTGCTCGTGCTGATTGTCACGGTCGTGCCGGTGAGCCTGAGCCTCCAGGCGCTGCTGCGGCCGCTGTTCAAGGGGTGGCTGACTAAAATGACAGCCAGCTTCGAACGCCCTTCGGGCTCGGCCACGGACCGCTTCCCCCTTTATGACGACTGAAGTCTTCCTGACCCGCACTGCCGCCTTCCTGCCCTTTTCCCCGGTCAGCAATGAAGACATCGAAGACGTCCTCGGCCGCATCGGCGGCAAGGCGTCGCGCGCGCGGCGGCTGATTCTCCGCAGCAACGGCATCCAGTCGCGCCACTACGCGATCGACCGGGCCACCGGCCAGCTCGCCATGAGCAATGCGCAGCTCACCGCCGAAGCGATCCGGGCGCTTGGCGACACCGGCCCGGTGGATTGCCTCGTCACCGGCACCTCGCTGCCCGACCAGCTGATGCCCAACCACGCGGTGATGGTGCACGGCGAGCTCGGCTGGCCGCGGCTCGAGGTGGTGGCTTGCGCGGGCATCTGCCTGGCGGGCACCACGGCGCTCAAGCATGCCTGGCTCTCGGTGCGTTCGGGCGACGCGCGGCGCGCGGTGGCCACCGGCTCGGAACTGGCCTCGGCCGTGATGCGCGGCTCCAGGTTCGAGGCCGAGCTTGAACACAAGCTGCAGGCGCTCGAGGAGCGGCCCGAACTCGCCTTCGAGAAAGACTTCCTGCGCTGGATGCTTTCCGACGGCGCCGGCGCGGTGCTGCTCGAGCGCGAGCCGCGCGGCCCGCTGTCGCTGCGCGTGGAATGGATCGACCTGTCTTCCGCCGCGCACGAGCTGCCGGTGTGCATGTACGCGGGCGCCGACAAGAATGCCGAGGGCGGGCTCGACGGCTGGGCGCGCACCGACCCCGAAGATTGGCGGCGCGAATCGACCTTCGCCGTCAAGCAGGACGTGCGCCTGCTCAACGAGAACATCGTGCGCGCCACGCTGGGCGAGCCGCTGGCGGCCATCGTCGAGAAGCGCGGGCTGAGGGCGGCGGACGTCGACTGGTTCCTGCCGCACCTGTCGTCCGGCTATTTCGTCGAGCCCGTGAGCCGCTGCCTCGAGTCGATGGGCTTTGCCATTCCGCGCGAGCGCTGGTTCAGCAACCTCGCGACCAAGGGCAACACCGGGTCGGCCTCGCCCTACATCATGCTCGACGAGCTGTTCCGTTCGGGCCGCATCAAGCCCGGCCACAAGCTGCTGATGTTCGTGCCCGAAAGCGGCCGCTTCTCGAGCGGCTTCATCTACATGGAAGCCGTGTGACATGAACCACGCCACAACTCGCCGAAAGGCCTGACATGGACCTCGATGCTGTTCCGCAGGAAGGCAACGCCACGCTCGACGGCCATGCCAAGCTCATGTACGCGCGCGACGCGCAGGGCCGCGTGGTCACCACGCGCTCGCGCGGCTGGGAGGCGGAGGAAATCGTCACCAGCCATGCAGTCGACGTGCTCATCGAGCAGGCCCGCGACGCCAGGGAACGCGTGGCCCGCGGGCTCGCGTCGCCGCTCGAATACTGGATGTACGAGCGCCGCATGGACGTGGCGCTGCTCTCGCAGACCAGCGGCTTCTGGCAATGGCGCGTGCGGCGCCACCTGAAGCCGAAGCACTTTGCAGCGCTGTCCGCGAAGCAGCTGGCGCGCTATTCGGAGGCGCTGGGACTTCCCGTTTCCACCTTGCAGGGCCTGCCGTGACATTCGAACACCAGCAAGCGGCGCATTGCGAAAGCGGCGTCATCTCCAGCCTCATGCGCCACCACGGCGCGCCCATGACAGAGAGCATGGCGCTCGGCCTGTCGTCGGCGCTGTCCTTCGCCTACCTGCCGTTCATCAAGCTCTCGGGCCTGCCGCTCATCTCGTACCGCATGCCGCCCAAGGCCATCATCAAGGGCCTCCTGGCGCCGATGGCCGCGCGCTTTCGCTTCGAGACCTTCCGCAGTCCCGAGGCCGGCGCGCAGCGCCTCGATGCACTGCTTGCGGGCGGGCAGATCGTGGGGCTGCAGACCTCGGTCTACTGGCTGCCGTACTTTCCGCCCAACATGCGCTTCCACTTCAACGCGCACAACCTGCTGGTGTACGGCAAGGAGGGCGACGACTACCTGATCAGCGATCCGGTGTTCGAAGAGCCGGTGCGCTGCGCCAGCGCCGATCTTTCGCGTGCGCGCTTCGCCAAGGGCGTGCTGGCACCCAAGGGCCTCATGTACTACCCGCAGGCCATCGAGCGCAAGACGGTCGATGCGGCCTCGGTGACCAAGGCGATCCGCAAGACGGTGCGCACCATGCTCGCGCCGATTCCGATCGTCGGCGTGCGCGGCATGCGCACGCTGGCCAAGCGCATGCAGAAGCTGCCGCCGGGCGATCCGCGCAGCGTCGACTTCATCGGCCACGTGGTGCGCATGCAGGAAGAAATCGGCACGGGCGGGGCGGGCTTCCGCTTCATCTACGCGGGCTTCCTGCAGGAGGCGGCGCAGCTGCTCGACAAGCCGCAGCTGCAGCAGATGTCCGAGCGGCTGATCGCCATCGGCGATGGCTGGCGCGCCTTCGCGCTCAAGGCGGCGCGCATGGTGAAGGGCCGCGAGCCGGTCGATCCCATGGCACTGGCCGGCAAGCTGCGCGAGCAGGCTCAGCAGGAAGAAACCTTCTTTCGCGACCTCAAGGCCGCTGTTGCCTGAATGAGGGCTTGTTTTTCCGTTCGTCGCGTTGGAGGGCATTCAGGGCGCGCTCCCGCCGACGGGGTACGCGGCGAAGCGAATGTCCCCCGCCTTCGGCTCCTCCTTTATTTCGCTGCGCAAGGCACCCCATCGACGGGAGCGTTGGACAGTGCGGTCGTTGATCAGCCGTGCACACAGAGCGTGCCCAGGTGCACAGGGCATCGGGTGCTCCCCGCAGCGAAATCAAGGAGGAGGCCGCAAGCCGGGGGACATTCGCGGAGGGGAGTACCCGGTGGCCTGTGCACGGGCCCTGAACAAGAGCGCCAAGAACAACAGCGCACAGCCCGATGCTCGAACTGAAGAACCTCGGCTACCGCTATCCGCACGCCGCCGCCGCCGCCGCCGCCGCCGCCGCGCTGGCCGACGTCTCGCTCGCGGTGCCCCGAGGCTGCGTGATGGGCCTGCTCGGCCCCAACGGCGCGGGCAAGACCACGCTGATCTCGCACCTCTCGGGCGCGCTCGCGGTGCAGTCGGGCGAGATCCGCATCGACGGCCAGCCGCTGCAGCAGGTGCGCGCCAAGGCACCCACGCGCATCGCGGTGGCGCCGCAGGACCAGGCCTTCTATCCGATGCTCACGGTGGCCGAGAACCTCGCATGTTTCGCCGCGGCGGGCGGCCTGGCCGGTGCGCGCAGGAAGGCGCGCATCGAGGCCTGTACGCATTTCGCCCAACTCGAGCAGTTTGCCGGCGTGCGCGCCGAGCGGCTCTCGGGCGGCCTCAAGCGCCGCCTTAACCTTGCCATCGCCTTGTTGCCCGAGCCCGAGCTGATGCTGTTCGACGAGCCCACGGTGGGCGTCGATCCGCAGTCGCGCGCCTTCATCCTCGACGCCATCAAGAGCCTCGCGCAGCAGGGCGCGGCGGTGATCTATGCCTCGCATTACATGGAAGAGATCGAGGCCATTGCCGACCGCGTGGCCATCCTCGACCATGGCCGCGTGCTGCGCGAAGGCTCGCTCGAACAGCTGCTGTCGAAGAGCGCCATGCTGCTCACGCTGGCGGCCGACGGGCTCGACGCGCAGAGGCTCTCGCGCTTCGGTGCGGTGGAGCAGGGCGGCGTGCACTGGCGCATCCACCTGCGCGAAGGCACCGGACCCGGTCCCGTGCTGGCGGCCCTGGAAGCCGAAGGCATCGAGGTGCGCCACGCCGAGTTCGGCCGCCACGATCTCGAGCAGCTCTTCATGGCGCTCACCCATCGCTCGCTGCGCGATTGAAGAACCCCATGCTCTTCGCGCTCATCAAGAAGGAACTGCTCGCACTGGTGCGCGACATGCACGGGCTCGCGGCGCTGTTCCTGATGCCGATGGTCTTCATCGTGCTGATGTCGCTCACGCTGAAGGACATCTACCGGCCGCCGCTGGCCGAACTGAGCTATGCGGTCGACCGGCGCGACACCGAAACGCCCGCGCAATGGCTGCAGCAGATCTGGCAGCGCAGCCATGGCGCGCCCAAGGCGCTCGATGCCGACTGGCAGGCGCAGCTGCGAAGCGGCGCGCTCAAGTACGTGATCGTGCTGGAGCCCGGCCTGTCGGAGGAACTCGAATCGGCCGCGCTGTCGACCCAGGCCCACATCCGGCTGCTGACGGAGCCCGGCATCGACGCCAACCTGTTCAACGCGCTGCGCGCCGAACTCATCGGCGCGTCCGGCGAACTGAAGGCACGCCTGGCGCTGGCGGTGCCCGGCACCTCGGGCCCGCCGCCGGGCGCCTCGATCCAGGCGCTGGTGAAGGCCGAGCGCTATGCCACCGCCGGGCCGCGGCCCACTTCGGTGCAGCAGAACGTGCCCGCATGGCTGGTGTTCGGCATGTTCTTCGTGGTCGCCTCGCTCTCCAGCCTGTTCGTGCAGGAACGCAGCTCCGGCGCGCTGGGCCGGCTGCGCAGCCTGGGCGTCTCGCGCGTCATGCTGCTGATGTCAAAGGCGCTGCCCTACCTGGGCGTCAACGCGCTGCAGGCCGTGCTGATGCTGGCCGCCGGCATCTGGCTGATGCCGCTGATCGGCGGCGACGCGCTTTCGCTCGCGGGTATCCATTGGGGCGCGCTGGTGCTGGCGCTCGCGGCCGTGAGCCTGGCCGCGGTGAGCCTGTCGCTGGCGCTCGCATGCGCAGTGCGCAGCCATGCGCAGGCCGCCACCATCGGGCCGATGGTCAACGTGCTGATGGCGGCAGCCGGCGGCATCATGGTGCCCAAGTTCGTCATGCCGGCCTTCATGCAGCGGCTGGTCGAGATCTCGCCGATGAACTGGGGGCTGGAGGCGCTGCTCACCGTGCTGCTGCGCGGCGGCGGCGTGGCCGACACGCTGCCGCAGGTCGGTCGGCTCGTGGTGTTTGCGGCAGCCATGTTCCTTCTCGCCGTCTTTCTGTTTCGCAGGCGCGCATCGTGACCCACTCCCATTCCGCTGAATTCATCGCCAGCCTGAAGGCCATGGTGCTCGAGGCCGTCGAAAAGGACGCACCGCCGGGCGGCCTTGGCGACGACGAGCCGCTGTTCGGGCCCGAGGCCCGGCTCGACCTCGATTCGCTCGATGCCCTCCAGGTATCGATGACGATCCAGCAGCGCTTTGGCGTGCGCATGCCCGACAGCAAGGAAACGCGCCGCGCGCTCAGCTCCATCGCCCACCTGGCCGACCACCTGGTGCAAGCGGGCAAGGCATGAGCGGCAAGAGCGTGTACCTTGCCGGCATGGGCCTGGCCTGCGCGCTCGGCAACGATCTTCTGTCCGCCGTGGCCGCCCTGGCGCGCGGCGGCGTGCAGCCGGTGCCGGTCGCCGTCTCGGAAGGCGTGCAGTGGCCGGTGCACAAGCTCCCGCCGCAGGAGGGCGATTGGAAGCAGCGGCTGGAGCGCGTCGTACGCGGCGTGGCCGCGCAGGCGTACCAAGGGGCGGCGGCGGCGGCGGCGCGGTCCGGGCCGCTCTTCGTCGCATCGTCCTCGCTCGACATCGGCGGCATGGAACACACGGTGCAAGACTTGCGGCTGGGCGGCGACCTGCAGGACTTTGCCGGCCTCGTGGCCGCTGCGCTCGACTGGCAAGGGCCGGTCTTCACCATCTCGACGGCCTGCACCTCGGCGCTCAACGCCGTGCTCGCGGCCTGCGACCTGATTCGCAGCGACCAGGCCGGCGAGGCACTGGTGATCGGCGCCGAGCTGGGCAACCGCTTCACGGTGGCCGGCTTCGGCGCGATGCAGCTGCTCTCGCCCGACAGCGCGCGGCCCTTCGGCGCCGGACGCAACGGGCTGGTGCTTGGCGAGGCGGTGGCCGCATTGCGCCTCGGCTCGCGCGCGGCGCGCTGGCGCATCGTGGGCGGGGCCAACGTGGTCGACGGGCGCAATCCATCGGGCACCGAAGCCAGCGCGGTGCTTGCGATGTGCCATCAGGCACTGGCGCAGAGCGGGCTGCGGCCGCAGGACATCGACCTGATCAAGGTGCAGGCTGCGGGCAGCCCGGCCAACGATGCGATCGAGGCGATGGCATTGAAGCAGGTCTTCGATCCGCTGCCGCCGCTGGTGTCGCTCAAGTCGGCGATCGGCCACACGCTGGGTGCCTCGGGTGCCGCCGAGCTGGCCTTGCTCGTTGCCTGTATCGAGAGTGGCGTGTGGCCGTCGGCCGGCTATGCGCTCGACGATGAACTCGGCATTGCCCTGAGCACGCAGGCGCCGGCCGGGCTGCGCCACATCCTGCTCAATGTGGTCGGGTTCGGCGGCGGGCACGCCTCGCTGGTGCTGGAGGATGGCCGATGAACGCCGGCTCCGCCCAGGCATGGCGCACCGCCGCCCACTTCACGGCCGATCCGCTGCCTGCGGACTGGCGCGACCGGCTCGCGCACCGGCTCGGCCGGCGGCCGCGGCGCGTCGGGCTCTGGACCGAGCTTGCGATGTTCGGGGCCCGGCAGTGCCTCGATGCCGCGGGCGAGGCGGCCTTGCCCGCGGGGGCGCGCCTGCGCGTCTCGAGCCTGCGCGGCGCCTGGGGAGCGACGCATGCGGGCCTGGCGCAGCTCGACGCCGGCATGCTGATGCCGTTCACCTTCATGCAGGGCCAGCCCGCGCTGATGCTGGCGGAGGTCGGCCGCTGCCTCGAATGGCAGGGCGACGCGAGCTTTGCGCTCAGCCGCGATCCGCAGCAGCTGCTGCAGTTCTCGAAGCTGGGCGCCGGCAGCGCCGGCCTGCTGGTCGGAGTGGTGGAAGAGGAGCGCAATGGCGAGAAGCCGCGCTCCGAATGGTGGCGGCTGGTGCCGGCCTGAAGCACCGCAAGGCAATCCCGCAGGCGCGGAATCAGGCCAGCGCTGCGATCGACCGGGCCAGGTTGGCGCGGGCCCTTGCCTCCAGCAGTGCATGCATTCGCGGCGTGGCGTAGATCGCCTCCCGCGCGAGGAAGCGTTGCAGGATCGCGCGGCGGCGCGGCCGGCGCACCTCGGCGGGCACGAACGCATATTCGGCATGCACCTGCCGTTCGTACTCGTCGAAGCGCGCGGGGTCCGCGCCGAGGATCGACAGGTCGATGTCGATCAGCAGTTCGGCATCGCGGCCCTCGGGCACGGCATCGTGCCGCGTGGCCATCACGAGCGCATGCACGCGGTCGGCCGCGTCGGCCGGCGCGCCGGCCGAGAGGATGGCGCCGCGCGCCCATTCGGCGCTGCGGGCCTCGTTGTCGTGCGCATGCACGTCGTAGACCGCGTCATGGAACCACAACGCGAGCGCCACTTCGCCGGGGCGTTCGGCCAGTTCCTTCTCGCGCTCGAACCAGGCCAGGCATTCGCCGAGATGCTGCAGCGTGTGATAGTGGCGCTGCGGCTCGCCGTAGCGGCACTGCAGTTCGATGCACAGCGCCTCGTCGGCAGCGGCCACGCCCAGCGCGCGCCAGGCGGCATTCCAGTTGTCCCGCAGTGCCTCGGGTGCCATCGGGCTATTGCTCCATGGCGGCCTTGACCTCCTGGCCGAGGTCGAGCACCGACATCGCGTAGTAGCTGCTCCAGTTGTAGCGCGTGATCACGTAGAAGTTGCGCGTGCCGGCCACATAGCTTGGCGGCGCATCGGCGCCGTTCTGCAGTTCGATCAGCGCGAGCAGGCCCTTGTGGCGCAGGCCCTCGCCTTCAGGGACCGCACCGGCCGCCACGAAGCTGTCGGTGCTGAAGCTCGGCAGGATGTCGGGCGCCAGCAGCAACGCCTTCTGGAGGCGGGCCTCCTCGAAATGCACGGGGTAGGTGGCGGGCATCCCGGGCGTCCAGCCAAAGGCCTTGAAGTAGTTGGCCACCGAGCCGATCACGTCGGCGGGGTTGTCGACCAGGTCGATGCGGCCGTCGCCGTCGAAGTCGACCGCGTACTTGGCGATGCTGCTGGGCATGAACTGCGGCATGCCCATGGCGCCCGCATAGCTGCCCACGGGCCGCAGCGGGTTGTCCGAAGTGCGGCTTTCGGTGCTCAGGAAGCTCTCGAGTTCGCCGCGGAAGAAGGCCTCTCGCTCGGCCGCGCGCGGATGGGCCTGCGGGAAATCGAACGACAGCGTGGCCAGTGCATCGATCACGCGGAAGTTGCCCATGTTGCGGCCGTAGATGGTTTCCACGCCGATGATGCCCACGATGATCTCGGCCGGCACGCCGTACATCGCCTCCGCGCGCGCGAGCGTGTCGGCATTGTTGCGCCAGAAGCGCACGCCGGCGGCAATGCGCGTCGCGTCGATGAAGCGGCTGCGGTAGGCCTGCCAGTTCTTCACCGTGCCGGCCGGGCCCGGCAGCATCAGGCGCGGCACGTTCGGCAAGAAGCGCGCGCTGCCGATGGTGGCGCGCACCCATTCGCGGTCGAGGCCGCGGCGCTCGGCCACCTCGTCGGCAAAGCGCATGGCGTCCTCGCGCGTGGCGTAGGGCGTGCTGCCGGCCACGGTTTTCACGCTGCGGGCGCTGGGGGCTTTCTGGGCCTGCGCCCCCATGGACCCTGCGCAGCAGGCGGCGAGGAGGGCAACGGCGGCGGCGCGGCGCGGCGTGGGAAGAAAAAATCGCATGGCGCCGATTGTGCCGTCCGCGCGAGCCTGCCTCGGCGGGACGCACGCGGCATCAGCGGGCAGCGGAGGGCGCGGCGGGCCAGTCCAGGCGCCGGAACTCGGCCCGCAGGGCCGCGAGCGAGGCCGGCGAGGCCTGGGCGTAGCGCTGGGCCTCGAGCTTCAACAGCCATTCGCCCACCGCCTGCGCCGCGGGGCCGAAGCGGGCCTCTGCCTGGGCGGCCATCTGGCGCGGCGGTGCCGTGCCGGACACCTCGAGGCCGGCCTTGGCGAGGCGCGCGCGCGCCTGGCCGAGCAGGCGCAGCCACGGGTCGTGCTGGCTGCGCTCCCACAGGGCCCATGCCGCGCCGGCAAGGCTCGCGCCCACCAGCAGGTAGAGCAGCACGTAGGCCAGGTCCTCGAGGCTGGGCGCGTTGAAGCCGATGCTCTTGAGCAGGTTGAGCTGCCGGCTCTGCGTGTAGTTGAGCACCCACTGGTTCCAGCCGTTGTTCACCGCTTCCCAGGCGGCGCGCAGGTTCTGCGCCAGCGTGGGGCTCATCGCGCCGATGGCGCCTGCGAACAGGCCCGGCTGCGGCACGAGCCGCTGCTGCTGGCCGACCCGGCCCGGCGACACCGCGCCCGTGGGATCGACGCGCACCCAGCCCACGCCGTCCTCCCAGACCTCGGCCCAGGCGTGCGCGTCGCTCTGGCGCAGCACCCAGTAGTTGTCGACGCCGTTGAGTTCGCCGCCCTGGTAGCCGGTCACGATGCGCGCCGGAATGCCTGCTCCGCGCATCAGCACCACGAAGGCCGAGGCGATGTGCTCGCAGAAGCCTTCCTTGCGGTCGAACCAGAACTCGTCGGCCGTGTCGTTGCCATAGACGCCGGGCTCCAGCGTGTAGCTGTAGCCACCGGTGCGCAGCCGCTGCAATGCGGCGCGGATGAAGGCCTGCGTGCCGCCGCTGGCCAGCGCGGGCTGGGCGCGCATTTCCGCGGCAAGCGCAGCGGTGCGCGGGTTCGATCCGGGCGGCAGCGCGAGATAGGGCCGCAGCGCGGCCGTCTGCCGCATGGGGCCGCTGTGGAACTGCGTGTAGCTCTCGGCGCGGTAGCGCACGAGGTCGGCGATGGGGCGGTTCGCCACCCATTGCAGGTCGGGTGTGCCCGTGACTTCGAAGCCGGGCGCCTGCGGCGCGGCGGGCGCCGCATCGAGCGTGAGCAGCCAGGGGCGGTGGTTGGGTTCGAGCGTGACCTCGTAGCGCACCGGTTGGCCGCTGGTGCGCAGGTTGCCCGATGGCGGCGCGCCGCGCGCCCAGGACGGCAGCGCCGTCCATTCGCGCCCGTCGAACTGCGCGAGCACCGGGCCGCGGAAGTACAGCTGATTCTGGGGCGGCGCGCGGTTGTCCTCGAACTTGATGCGCGCCGCGATGCTGTCGTCGAGCGCCAGTTCGGCGATGGCGCCCACGCGCATGGTGTTCGACAGGCCCGTGCGCCCGGCCATCGCATCGGCGGGCGTGCCCCACAGCGGCGCGAAGCGCGGAAACAGCAGGAACAGCGCGAGCATGATCGGCGCGCCCGCCAGGGCCATCCAGCTGGCAGTGCGCGCCGCCTGCATCAGCGGCGGCTTGCCCACCGGCATGTGCGCATTGACCAGCGCGGTGAGCAGGCCCAGCAGCGCCAGCAGCATGGTGACCGCGGTCATCAGCGACTGCGAGTAGAAGAAGTTCGTGAGCATCGCGAAGAAGCCCAGGAAGAAGATGACGAAGGCGTCGCGGCGCGCGCGCAGCTCCAGCGTCTTGAGCGCGAGCAGGATCACGACCAGCGTGACCCCGGCATCGCGTCCCAGCAGCGTGCGGTGGGTGGCGAACGTGGCGGCCAGCGCCAGCACCAACAGGCCCACGCGCGCCCACTTGCCCGGCAGCGGACGGGCCTCCACGGCGAGCGTGCTGCGCCACACCAGCACCATCGCCGTGATGGCGGTGCACCACCAGGGCAGGTTCGCGGCCTGCGGCAGCACGATGAGCGCGATCACCGCGAGCAGGAACAGCGTGTCCCGGGCGTCCCTTGGCAGCGCGGAGATTTCCCGCATGAACTTGTTCATGGGCGCGGCTCCAAATTCAACATAGCGCCAGCGCCTCCAGGCAGGCCCTTCGGTGGGCTTCTCCCTGCGAGGGCTGCACCACGCGCGCGGCCACGCGGATGCCGTAGTCCACGCCCAGCCGGTCCGCCATCAGCACCCAGGCACAGAGCCGCGAGAGCCGGGCCTCGGTGTCGGCGAGTTGGGTGGCCTGCGCGTCGAGCCACAGCTCCTCGCGCTGCGTCTGCTGCGTGTCGCGGCTCACCAGGTCTTCCGAGCCGGTGGCTTGCGCGCGGGCCGCCTTCTTCCAGACCACGAGCTTGAGCGGGTCGCCGCGCCGGTAGGCCCTGAGGCCGTCGTACTCGCCGGCGGCCTGCGCGCGCAGCGCGGCCGATGTGGCGGCCGGGCCCGACAGCGGCTCGCCCGGCGGCAGCGGCGGCGGATGGGCCTCGGGCGCCGGATAGACCAGCATCTTCGCGGCCGGCCGCCACACCGTCCAGACGCGGAAGGTGCCGAGCGGAAAGCGCGTTTCGGCGGTGAGCGCAGGCACCGGGTGGAGCCCGCGCCGCTCGGGCTTGAATGCGATCTCGACCGTGGCGCTGCCTTCGGCCGGAACGTCGGTCCAGGCCCACTGGCCGCTGCCGCGCACGGCCATGCCGATGCCGTAGCGCACGCTGCGCCGCGTGTTGTGCAGCACCACGCGAAAGACCGCGGCGGCGCCTGCGTAGTGCGCCTCGGGCGGCATCATGTGCATGGCCAGGCCGCGCAGCGTGGCGTGGCTCACGTGCATGCCCACGGCCACGCTGCCCGCGAGCAGGAAGGTCAGCAGGTAGCCGAGGTTGAGCTGGTAGTTGATCGACGCGATCAAGAGCACCAGCAGCGTGGCGCCCAGCGTCCAGCCGGCGCGCGTGGGCACGATGTAGACGTTGCGCTGGGTGAGCTCCATCGTGTCCGAAGGCGGCCGGCGCGACAGGAACCAGCCGTCGATGCGCGAGCGTAGCGACGCGATCATCGGTGGCCGGAGGGCGTGCTCGTTTTCACGGCAGCGGCACGTCCGCGATCATTGCGCGCACCTGCTCCACGGCACCGCGGCCCGCGTCGCCCACCGGGGTGAGGCGGTGCGCAATGGTCTGCGGCAGGATCGACTGCACGTCGTCCGGTGCCACGTAGTTTCGGTTGGCCAGCAGCGCCTGCGCCTTGGCGGCGCGCAGCACGGCGATGCCGGCGCGCGGCGAGAGGCCCTGCAGGAACCAGCGGCCGGAACGCGTGGCGGCGATCAGGTCCTGCACGTAGTTCAGCAGCGGCTCGGCCGCATGCACCTGCTGCACGCGCTGCTGCAGCGCGGTCAGCTCGCCGGCGGTCAGCATGGCGGGCAGGGTGGCCAGCATTTCGCGTCGATCGGCGCCCGAGAGCAGCTCGCGCTCCGCGGCGCGGTCGGGGTAGCCCAGCGAGATGCGCATGAGGAAGCGGTCGAGCTGCGATTCGGGCAGCGCGAAAGTGCCGAGCTGGTCCTGCGGGTTCTGCGTGGCAATCACGAAGAAGGGCGTGGGCAGCGGCCGCGTCTCGCCCTCGATGGTGACCTGCTTTTCTTCCATGGCTTCGAGCAGCGCGCTTTGCGTCTTGGGGCTCGCGCGGTTGATCTCGTCGGCCAGCAGCACCTGCGCGAAGATCGGCCCGGGGTGGAACACGAAGGCCTGCTGGCCCCGGTCGTAGATGGCCACGCCCGACAGGTCGCCCGGCATCAGGTCGGCGGTGAACTGCACCCGGGAAAACTGCAGCCCGAAGGTGTGCGACAGCGCATGGGCGAGGGTGGTCTTGCCGACCCCCGGCACATCCTCGATCAGCAGGTGACCGCCCGCGAGCAGGCAGGCCACGCAGTCGCGCACCTGGGGCTCCTTGCCCACGATCACCGTGTTAAGCTGACTCAGCAAAGTGGCAAGCTTCGCAGCAACGTCCATATTTGTATCCATATGCAAACGATACCGTAAGACTGCGCGGCCCCATGCCGTGTGAGGTCTAGATACGACAGAGACACGGCAAACACATGGGCAAGACCGGCTACTTCACACATCGCGATTGCTGGAAGCACGACATGGGCCGGGGCCATCCCGAATGTCCCGAGCGGCTCGACGCCATCGAGGACAGGCTGCTGCTCACCGGCGTGGGCGACGCGCTCGAACACCGCGACGTGCCGCTGGCCACCCTGGCCCAGATCACGCGCGCGCACAGCGAGGCGCACCTCGAACATCTCGAATCGCTGCACCAGCGCCTGGTGGCCGACGAGCCGGCCGGCGGACCCCGGCATGCGCAGCTCGACCCCGACACCATTCTGAACCGCTTCACGCTGCTGGCCGCGCGCCGCGCCGCGGGCGCCGCCATTGCCGCCACCGATGCGGTGATGGCGGGCGAGATCGAGAACGCGTTCTGCTCGGTGCGCCCGCCCGGACACCATGCCTGCCGCGAGCAGGCCATGGGCTTTTGCTTCCTCAACAACGTGGCCATTGCGGCGCGGCATGCGCTCGAGGTGCACGGGCTGGAGCGCGTGGCCATCGTCGACTTCGACGTGCACCACGGCAACGGCACCGAGAACATTTTGTCGAACGATCCGCGCGTGCTGATGGTGGGCTTCTTCCAGCATCCGTTCTATCCGTACAGCGGCACCGAGCACCCGGCCTCGAACATGCTGAACCTGCCGATCCCGGCCTACACCAGGGGTATGGACGTGCGCGAGCTGATCGAGGCCGCCTGGATGCCCCGGCTCGAAGAATTCGCGCCGCAGATGGTCTTCGTGAGCGCGGGCTTCGACGCCCACCGCGAGGACGACCTGGGCCAGCTCGGCCTCACCGAGAGCGACTTCGCCTGGATCACGGGCCGCATCCGCGATGTCGCCCGGCGCCATGCGCAGGGGCGCATCGTCTCGATGCTCGAAGGGGGCTACAACCTGGACGCCCTGGCGCGCAGCGTCGAAGCCCATATCCGTGTCCTTGCCGACCTGTAGAGCCGCCGGCGCGAACGCCGCGCCCTGTTTTTCCAAGAGATGAATTTCAACGATTTCACACAACGCCTGGGCCAGGTCGACGCGCGCGGCCTGGGCATCGAGCTGGCGGCACTGGTCGCCTGCGTGGTCATCGCCTGGGTCGTCACCCGCTGGTTCGGGCGCGACCAGCCGAAGGATTCCATCTGGTTCGGCGAGCGCACCTTCGATGGGCTTTTGTTCCCGCTGCTGGCACTGGTCTTCGCCGAACTGGCCCGGCGCCTGGTAAGCGGCTACCAGCCCGTGCTCGTGTTGCGCATCGGGGTGTCGGTGTTCCTGTCGCTGGCGGTCATCCGGCTGTTCGCACGCGTGATGCGGGCGGTCTTTCCCGCCTCCAACCTGGTCCGGCTGCTGGAGCGCACGATCTCGTGGCTGGCGTGGATCGGTGCCATCCTCTGGATCGTCGGGCTGCTGCCGCCGGTGCTGGCCGAGCTCGACGACATCACGCTGGCCTTCGGCAAGACGCGCGTCAGCCTGCAGACCATCTTCCAGGGCGTGCTGTCCGCCGGGCTGGTGCTGGTGATCGCGCTGTGGATCGCCGCCACCATCGAAAAGCGCATCCTGCGCGAAGCCGTGACCGACCTCTCGATGCGCAAGGTGGCCTCGAACGCGGTGCGCGCCTTCCTGCTGCTGGTCGGCCTGCTGTTCGCGCTGTCGGCGGTGGGGGTCGACCTCACGGCGCTCTCGGTGCTGGGCGGCGCGCTGGGCGTGGGCCTGGGTTTCGGGTTGCAGAAGCTGGCCGCCAACTACGTGAGCGGCTTCGTGATTCTGCTGGAGCGTTCCATCCGCATCGGCGACAACGTCAAGGTCGACACCTTCGAGGGCCGCATCACCGACATCAAGACCCGCTACACGCTCATCCGCGCGGGCAACGGGCGCGAGGCCATCGTGCCGAACGAGTCGCTGATCACCAGCCGGGTCGAGAACCTCTCGATGGCGGACCGCAAGTTCAACATCACGACCAGCATCGTGGTGGGCTACGACAGCGACGTGGCGCAGGTGCAGGGCATCCTGTGCGAGGCGGCCAAGGCCCAGGCGCGCGTGATCACCGATCCGGCGCCCGTGGCCTTCCTGATGAACTTCGCGCCCGACGGACTGGAGTTCACGCTGAACTTCTGGGTCGCCGACCCCGACAAGGGCAAGGACAACCTGCGCTCGGCCATCAACATCGCCATTCTCGAAGGCCTGCGCAGCGCGGGCGTGGACATTCCGTATCCGCAGCGCGTGCTGCGGGTGGAGTCGCTGCCGCCGGGCGTTTCCGCAGCGCGCGGCCCTGCCGTATAATCACGAAAAAGCACGGTCGTTCTTTTTTGTTGCACCACGATACCAGTCGCCATGGGCGCAGGTGCGGCAAAGGCCGGACCCTAAAATGACCGGCTGCCCTCGAAGCCCCCTTTTTGCAATCCCAATGGAGTCAAGTCAATGAAGGTTCTAGTGCCTGTCAAACGGGTCGTCGATTACAACGTCAAGGTGCGCGTCAAGAGCGACGGCACCGGAGTGGACATTGCCAACGTCAAGATGAGCATGAACCCCTTCGACGAGATCGCCGTTGAAGAAGCGGTTCGCCTGAAGGAAAAGGGCGTGGTCACCGAAGTCATCGCCGTCTCCTGCGGCGATGCCAAGTGCCAGGAGACGCTGCGCACCGCCATGGCCATCGGCGCCGACCGCGGCATCCTGGTGGAAACCTCCGAGGAGCTGCAGCCCCTGGCCGTGGCCAAGCTGCTCAAGGCCCTGGTCGACAAGGAACAGCCCCAACTGATCATCCTCGGCAAGCAGGCCATCGACGACGACGCCAATCAAACGGGCCAGATGCTCGCCGCGCTGGCCGACCTGCCGCAAGCCACCTTCGCCTCCAAGGTCGAAGTGGCCGACGGCAAGGCCACCGTCACGCGCGAAGTCGACGGCGGCCTGGAGACCATCACGCTCAGCCTGCCGGCCGTCATCACCACCGACCTGCGCCTGAACGAGCCGCGCTACGTGACCCTGCCCAACATCATGAAGGCCAAGAAGAAGCAGCTCGACACCTTCAAGCCCGAGGACCTGGGCGTGGACGTCAAGCCGCGCCTGAAGACCCTCAAGGTCAGCGAGCCGCCCAAGCGCGGCGCCGGCATCAAGGTGCCCGATGTTGCAACGCTGGTGGACAAACTGAAGAACGAAGCGAAGGTGATCTGAACATGACCGCACTTGTTATTGCCGAACACGACCACGCGACCGTCAAGCCCGCGACCCTCAACACCGTGACCGCGGCGCTGGCCTGCGGCGGCGACGTCCACGTGCTCGTGGCCGGCGCCAACGCCGCCGAAGCCGGCAAGGCCGCCGCCCAGATCACCGGCGTGGCAAAGGTCATCGTGGCCGACAGCCCGAGCCTGGCCGAGAACCTGGCCGAGAACGTCGCCGCCCAGGTGCTGGCGATCGCTGGCAACTACAGCCACATCCTGTTCCCCTCGACCGCCAACGGCAAGAATGTCGCGCCGCGCGTGGCCGCCAAGCTCGACGTGGCGCAGATCAGCGACATCACGCTGGTGATCAGCCCCGACACCTTCGAGCGCCCGATCTATGCGGGCAACGCCATCGCCACCGTGCAGAGCAGCGACGCCACCAAGGTGATCACGGTGCGTACCACCGGCTTCGATGCCGCCGCCGCCACGGGTGGCAGCGCAAGCGTTGAAACGGCCGAAGGCGTGGCCGACAGCGGCAAGAGCACTTTTGTGGGCCGTGAAGTCACCAAGAGCGACCGCCCCGAACTCACCGCCGCCAAGATCATCGTCTCCGGTGGCCGGGCCCTGGGCAGCGCCGAGAAGTTCACCGAGGTGATGACGCCGCTGGCCGACAAGCTCAACGCCGGCCTGGGCGCGAGCCGCGCCGCGGTGGATGCGGGCTACGCCCCGAACGACTGGCAAGTGGGCCAGACCGGCAAGATCGTCGCGCCGCAGCTGTACATCGCCTGCGGCATCTCGGGCGCGATCCAGCACCTGGCCGGCATGAAGGACTCCAAGGTGATCGTGGCGATCAACAAGGACGAGGAAGCGCCGATCTTCTCGGTGGCCGACTACGGCCTCGTGGCCGACCTGTTCACGGCCGTGCCCGAACTGGTGAAGGCGCTCTGACGCGATTGCCGCATTGAGCCGGAGGGCATCGTTCGCGATGCCCTTTTCGTATCCGCTGTATCTGGAGACAAGAGATGAGCTACACCGCCCCCCTCAAGGACATGCTGTTCGACATCGAGCACCTGGCCAACATCGGCGAGATCGCCAGGCTGCCGGGCTTCGAGGACGCCGGCCTCGAAACCGCACAGGCCGTGCTCG
>NZ_JACVBS010000021.1:0-101858 GCF_014852545.1 Variovorax sp. VRV01 | reverse complement strand
GCTGACCATGTTGCCAGGCTGCGTTGCTCCCCATGCGAACGACTTGATATCCGTCCAGTCCTTGTGGTTCGAGTCCTTGGATTCGCCGTTCGCGCCCTCGACGCGCATGAACATGTCTACTGCCATGGTGATTTCTCCTGAAGTCATTGAAGCGAAGCTGTCTGCTGAGATGGACAGCACGGGATGCGTCGATGAGCTCCTGGTCGGAGTCATTGATCAAGCGCGACTCTAGTAAGAGTCCGTTACTTGTGGATGAACAAAACAGCCCTCGATATTTTTTTAAAACTCGTTCGTGAATTTTTTCCGTCAGCAATACGAAGTAGTTTTCGATCCCATATTGCTTTCGAATTATTTTTTGCGTCGCCTGTGCGGGAACGAATGCGACCACCAATCCGGCGGCTCTCAGGATCCTGACCCTGTCGATGTCTTCGGGCGAGGTGATCGACTTTGGCAGGCGGGTCGATGCGATGCTTCGAAGCAGGTCCATGGTCATGGCAATCTCCTCGTGTTCAGTGATCGCCCCGATGTGCGATCGATGAGATGCCGCCGGCCTCGAGGACCCGCACTGCAGGCGGGTGCCAAAGGCAACCTCTACCAGCGCCGACGGGCATCTTCTGTAGTATTGCGCCCCGACGTGAAGGGCCGATGACGATGCGATGAGCGGGCTAGGCGCAACGGCGCGAAACTCGCCCGGCCCATTGCGGCGTGCATTTGTTCACGCATGGCGCACCCCGTCGCATGCATTGCTACTTTCGGGTGCTTAAGCGGCCTCGAACAGGACGTACATAATCAAACAACCCGGTCTACGTCTACGGCCTGATCCGCCAGGAAAGCCGCTTCATCGTCGGACCGCCTGCCACAGAGACGGTCATCCACGGGAGGCCCCATGTCAATTCGGCTTGTCGCCATGGACAGCCAGCAGCAGCCAATGTGCAGTGGGAGGCCATGGACAATGCTCCGCGCGTCATGGTCTCGTCCGGCGATCTGTTCATGCCAGTCGATGGCGCCTGAGTTCTCTTTTCCATCATGAGTTCCCAAAAAATCATCACCGACCACGACCTCTGGCGCAAAGGCATGGGAGGCGCACCCGCCGGCCTCGTCGGGCAGGCCGACAGCCTGGCCTATGCCGGCCTCGATCTCGACCTGGCCCAGTTCGTCACTTCCACCTTCAATGGCAGCAGCTTCGCGGCCACGACCTTCAAGCAGGCCGTCTGGCGCTCCTGCGGTTTCACGGGCTGCAACTTCACCGGCTGCGACTTCGAAGGCATCGCGCTCACCGACTGCGTCTTCACCGGCTGCGTGTTTTCTCGATCCCAGCTGCGGCACAGCCGGCTCAGCGGCTGCCGGTTCAGCAACTGCCAGTGGGATGCCCTGAACTTCGACAGCAGCCATTGGACCCGGGTCGCCATCCTCGGCTGCACCGGAACCACCGTGCAGGCCGACGGCCTGTCCGGCGAGCAGGTCGACTTCACGGGCAGCCATTTCGAGCAACTGGAATTCCGCAACGCTCGGATCAACTGACGCGCCTTCTTCCCAGGGTGCGGGGCGCTATATTGCGAACAGCCCGTGCCCGCCGGCACGGGGCAAGACCATTCGCTCGAGGGCCTGGCGCCATGCGTCGCGCAAGAGCAACCCAGGAGACATTTTGGATCTGCGCGACCTGCAGTATTTCGAGGTCATTGCCGAACTCGAGCACATGGGCCGCGCCTCCGAGCGGCTGCACCGGACCCAGCCCGCGCTGACGAGTTGCGTCAAGCGTCTCGAGGAGGCCTGTGGCGCGGCCCTGTTCGAGCGAACGGGGCGCGGCATCCGCCTCACGGCCGCCGGCAAGGCCCTGCTCAAGTGGGCGCAGCGCACGCGCTTCGATGTGGAGAGCGCGCGCCGCGAGATCGGCGACATCGGCCGCGGCCTGGCCGGCAACATCCGCATCGGCATCGTGCCCACGGCCGCGCAGTTCCTGTTGCCGCCGGCGGCACGGGAACTGATTGGCGAGGCGCCGGGCATCACACTTCGCACGACGGTCGCCCTGGGCGACATCCTGACGCCACTGCTGCGGGCCGGCGAGATCGACCTGATGGTCGGCACCGAAGGCACGCAGGAGCCGGGCTTCACCTCGAAGCTGCTTGCCGAAGACCCGATCGTCGTGGCCGCAATCAGTTCGCACGAGATCTTCCAGAAAACAAGGCCGACGCTCAAGGACCTGGCGGGCTACCGCTGGGTGCTGCAGCCGCCCGGTGCGCCGACGCGCGACTGGCTGGACCAGACCTTCGACCGCAGCCACCTGCCGCGGCCCCAGGTGCAGGTGGAAAGCACGATGCTGCTGATGCTGCCGAGCCTGATCGCCGAGACCGGCCTGCTGAGCTTCATCTCGCGGCTGCACCTGCAGGAAGGCCGCTCGGGCGCGGCGCTGCGCGAGGTGAAGGTCCGGGGCGTGACCATGCGCCGCCGCATGGTGGTCACCTACCGCGAGAGCGGGTACCTCTCGCCGGCGGCGCAGCGCCTGGTGGTACTGCTGGCCAAGCACGGGCGCTTCCGTTCCCGCTGATACCCCAAGCGGCATTTATCGATTCCAAGAAATTATCGATTGGACCGTTAAGGCCGCAGCGCGAATACTTGCCTCCATCGAACGCACCGGACCCACTTCACAGGGCCGGGCAGTTCGGCCACTGGAGACAAGTTCATGCCCTCTTTCCCGCTTCGTGCCGGCGCTTCGCGTCGTCTCGCCATGGCCGCCGCAAGCCTGGTTGCCGGCGCCACCCTCCTCGCGCCCGCCGGTGTTCTTGCGCAGGCCTCGTATCCGTCGCGGCCGATCCGGCTGATCGTGCCGTTCCCGGCCGGCGGCGGCACCGACCTGATCGCGCGTGAGGTCGCCAACAAGGTCGCCACCAGCAACGGCTGGTCGATCGTCATCGACAACAAGCCCGGCTCGGGCGGCAACCTCGGGGTCGATGCGGCCGCCAAGGCCGCGCCCGACGGCTACACGCTGGTGCTCGGCCAGACCAGCAACCTGGCAATCAATCCCACGCTCTACGCCAAGCTGCCCTACAACCCGGAAAAGGACCTGACACCGGTCGGCCTCGTTGCCAGCGCGCCGCTGGTGCTGGTGGTGGCGGCCGACTCGCCGTACAAGACGCTGGCCGACGTGGTGGCCGCGGCCAAGGCCAGGCCCGAGACGCTCAACTATGCGAGCTCGGGCAGCGGCACGGTGGCGCACCTGGCGACCGAGCTGTTCCAGAAGACCGCCAACGTCCGGTTCACCCATGTGCCCTACAAGGGCGCCGCGCAAGGATCGACCGACCTGATCGGGGGCCAGATCCAGATGTACATGTCCTCGGTGCCCACGCTGATCGGGCACATCAAGAACGGCAAGATGCGCCCGATCGTCGTCACCTCGCGCAAGCGCACGACCGATCTCCCGGATGCGCCGACGGTGGACGAGTCGGGCTACAAGGGCTTCGAGGCCGCCACATGGTTCGGCATCGCAGGCCCGGCCGGCCTGCCGAAGGACGTGGTCGCCAGGCTTAACGCGGCCTTCAACAAGGCGCTGCAGGACCCCGAGGTCAAGCGCAAGCTCGCGAGCCAGGGCGCCGAGGTGAAGGGCAGCACGCCGGAAGAGTTCGCCGCCTACATCCGCGAAGAAACCGTGCGCTGGGGCAAGGTCGTCAGGGACTCGGGCGCCAAGGTCGATTGACCACAAGCCGCCGCGGATCGAGGCTCGCCATGCAGACGCTGGATGAAGAGAAGGTGACGGCACCGTTCTCTGCGGGACAAGGCCGCACGCAGGTCCGCGTGCCCGCTGGTGCATGCGATTGCCACGTGCACGTGTACGACGGGCGCGTTCCCGCCGTGCCAGGCGCGCGACTCATGCCACCGGACGCGAGCGTCGCCGACTATCGGCAACTGCAGCAGCGCACCGGGACCGAACGGGTGGTATTCGTGACGCCATCGACCTACGGCACCGACAACCGCCCGATGTGCCAGGCGCTGGCCGGCTACGGCGAAGGTTCGCGTGGCGTCGCCGTGATCGACGAACTCGCCGGTGATGCGGAACTCCAGATGCTGCATGCCGCGGGTGTGCGTGGCATTCGCCTCAACCTCTCGCTGGGGGTCACGAATTCGCCGCGGCAACTCGAAGCGCTGGCGGCGCGTGCAGCGCCGTACGGATGGCACCTCCAACTGCTGGCTGCGCCGGATGCGCTGGCCGCACTCGAAAGCCGGCTCTTGCAATTGCCGGTCCACCTCGTCTTCGACCATCTGGGGCGCATCCCGCCGTCGCTTGCACGACGGCATCCGGCCCATCGGCTGATCCATCGCCTGCTCGACGCAGGCCGCGCCTGGGTGAAGTTGTCGGGCGGCTACATCGTGAGCGAAGCCGGCCCGCCGGCCTATGCCGACGTCGCGCCGCTGGCGCGCGGCTACCTGCAGGCCGCTCCCGAGCGCGTCGTATGGGGAAGCGACTGGCCCCATGCGTCGGCCACTGCGGGCCATCAACCGCTGCCCGACGACGCCCGACAGATGGAACTGCTCGCGCAGTGGGCCGGCGACGCAGCGGCCCTGCGGCGCGTGCTGGTCGACAACCCGGCCGTGCTCTACGGCTTCGATCTCGCTCTCCACAAAGGACAATCATGACCCTGTTCCGCTGGCGCCCACTTGCCGCCATCGCCCTGTCGCTTCTGGCCATTGCAACAGCCCCAGCCAAGGCGCAAGGCGATTGGCCGGCCGGCCGGCCCATGACATGGGTGGTGCCCTATCCGCCGGGGGGCACGACGGATATCCTGGGCCGCGCGATTGCCTTGCGCCTGGGCGCGTCGCTCGGCACAACGCTGATCGTCGACAACAAGGCTGGTGCCACGGGCACCATCGGCTCCGCCTTCGTCGCAAGGGCGGCGCCCGACGGCTACACCCTGCTCGGAACCTCGATCGGACCGCAGGCCATCGTGCCCAACCTGGTGCCGAAGATGCAGTACGACCCGATCAAGGCCTTCGAGCCTGTCGCGCTGATCGGAACGATCCCGCACGTGCTGGTGGTCGGCAGCAGCCAGCCATTCCGCACGGCGGGCGAACTCGTGGCGCAGGCCAAGGCCCAGCCCGGCGCATTGTCTTTCGCCTCGGGCGGCACCGGCACCATCTTGCAGATGCAGGGCGAACTGCTGCGTCTGCAGACCGGCGTGCGCATGACGCATGTGCCCTACAAGGGCGATACGCCAGCCCTCCAGGACGTTCTCGCGGGCCACGCGAGCTTCATGTTCGCGCCAGTGGCCGCGGCGCTGCCGCACATCCAGGGCGGCCGGCTCCGTGCACTGGCCGTGACCTCGGCGGCGCGGCTCAAGGCCCTGCCCGACGTGCCGACCATGGGCCAGGCGGGCTTCAAGGACTTCGTGGTGGAGCAGTGGCAGGCCGTGTATGCCCCCGCCGGCACGCCCGCAGCGGTGGTGCAGCGCCTCAACCAGGAGATCGTGCAGGTCCTGAAAGACGCCGAGCTTGCCGCCATGGCCGACCGGCTCGGCATCACGCTGGTCGGCAGCACGCAGCAGCAGCTCGCCGACACCCAGAAAGCCGACCTCGCCAAGTGGGGCCGGGTCATCAAGGACGCCGGCGTCCGGATGGACTGAGTCCGTCCACCCACACCTTTTCCATTCCCGAAAGAAAACCCATGTCCTCCAACCCTCCCGACATCATTCGCGATTTCGAGCGCGTGCCCGCGCACATCGTGGCGCAAGCCGCGCAATTCCAGCCCGCCATCCTGGCCGACGTGGCCGGCCGCCGCGGCGCGATGCATGGCCGCATCAAGGCGCTGCGCCCTCGCATGAAGCTCGCCGGCCCCGCCTTCACGGTGGAGGTGCGCCCCGGCGACAACCTGATGATCCACGCCGCCATCGCGATGGCCAGGCCCGGCGACGTGCTGGTGATCGACGGCAAGGGCGACCAGGGCTCGGCGCTCATGGGCACCATCATGATGACGGCCTGCCAGAAGCTCGGCATCGCCGGCGTGGTGATGGACGGCGCCTGCCGCGACAGCCTCGAGATCGACGAGATGAACTACCCGGTGTTCTGCGTGGGCACCAATCCGAACGGCCCGACCAAGAACATTGCCGGGCGCATCGGGCATCCCGTCTCGGTCGGCGATATCACGGTGCGCGCGGGCGACTTCGTGATCGCCGACGGCGACGGCGTGGTGGTGGTGGAGCGCGAGAAGATCGAGGCGCTGCTGCCCGCGGCGGCCCGGAAGGTCAGCGACGAGGCCGCGCGCATTGCCGCCATCAAGGAAGGCGACACCGCAGCCAAGTGGCTGAACGGCGCGCTGCGCACGGCCGGCGTGCTCAAGGAAGGAGAGGTGCTGTGAGCAGCATCTTGGTGACCGGCGCCGACCTGGCGCCGCAGGCCGTCGCGCTGCTCGAGGGCCACGAGATCGTCTACGCCGGCAAGGCACCGACCGAGGAAGACCTGGTGGCGCTGTGCCGCGCGCACGACCCCGTGGCCATCATCGTACGCTACGGCAAGGTCGGCGCCGCGGTGATGGATGCGGCACCCTCGCTGCGCGTGATCTCCAAGCACGGCAGCGGCACCGACACCATCGACAAGGCCGCGGCCCGGGCGCGCGGCATCGAGGTGGTCGCCGCCGTGGGCGCGAACGCCGCCGCGGTGGCCGAGCAGGCGCTGGCCCTGCTGCTGGCTTGCGCCAAGTCCGTGGTGCAGCTCGATGCGCGCATGCATGCCGGCCACTGGGACAAGGCCACGCACAAGAGCCTCGAACTCGGCGGCCGCACCATCGGGCTGGTCGGCCTGGGTGCGATCGGACTGCGCTTTGCCCGCATGGCCGATGCGCTGGGCATGCGCGTGATCGGCTTCGATCCCTATACCGGGAATCTTCCGCCCCATGTGACGGCCGTCGACCTGCCGACGATCTGGCGCGAGTCCGATGCGATCTCGCTGCATTGCCCGCTGACGGAAGACAACCGCGGCCTGGTCAACGCCGACACGCTGGCGCGGTGCAGGCGCGGCGTGATCCTGGTCAACACCGCGCGCGGCGGCCTCGTCGACGAGGCGGCGCTGCTGGCTGCTGTGCGTTCGGGCCAGGTGGGCATGGCGGGCCTGGACAGCTTCGCGGTGGAGCCGATGGCCGCGGGCCACCCTTTCCAGGGCGAGAAGAACTTCGTGCTGAGCCCGCACATCGGCGGCGTGACCGGTGACGCTTATGTGAACATGGGCATCGGCGCGGCGAAGAACGTGCTGCAGGTGCTCGCCCGGCAGCCGGCCACGAACTGAACACCGCTTCCAACAACGAGAGACAAGCCATGAAGATCCATCTGGCGACGGCGTCGCTGGCCGTTTCAATGGGGCTGTGCACGGCACTGCCCGCCGCTGCACAGACCGCCTGGCCCGCCAAGCCGGTACGAATCCTTGTGGGTTTTTCCGCGGGGGGCCCGACCGACACCGTGGCGCGCGCATTCGCCGAGCATGCCGCACGCGCGCTCGGCCAGCCTTTCGTGGTCGACAACAAGCCGGGCGCCAACACGATCCTGGCGGCGGAAGCCGTGGCCGGCGCCGCACCGGATGGCTACACATTGCTGCTGGGCGCGACCAACCACACGATGATCCCGGCGCTCTACAGCCATCGGGTGAAGTTCGACGCGGTCCGTTCGTTCGCCCCGGTGTGTTCGCTGGCCGTGAGCCCGACGGTGCTGGTGGTCGGGCCGACGATGGCCGTCCACACGGTCGGCGAGTTCCTGCGGGAGGTGAAGGCAGCGCCCGGCAGGCGCACCTATGCCACGCCGGGAAGCGGCAGCTCCGGCCATTTCGCGAGCGAACAGTTCACGCGACTGACCGGCACGTCGATGAACCACATTCCCTACAAGGGCGCAGCGCAGGCCATGACCGACCTGATGGGCGGACAGGTGGACAGCTCCTTCGCAACCCTGGGGTCGGTCCTCCCGCAGGTGCAGGCCGGCAAGCTGCGCGCACTCGCCGTCGCCGCGCCCAGGCGTTCGGCCCTGCTGCCGGGCGTGCCGACCTTCGAGGAGGCCGGCATCCAGGGCTACGCCGCCGACGCGTGGTACGGCCTGCTGGCGCCGGCGCAGACGCCGCCCCAGGTCCTGGCCGCGCTGCGGCGCGTGGCGACCGAGTTTGCCGGCGCACCCGCAACGGTGGAGAAGTTCCGCATGCTCGGGATGGAAGCGCGCAGCACCTGTGCCGACGCGTTCGGCGCGCAGCTCGCCAGCGAAGTGAAAGCCTATGGCGAGCTCGCGCGCGCCCTCGACCTGAAAGCAGAGTGAGCGGATGCGCTGCGCTCTTTTCCACCCGATCATTCATCGAGACCACACATGAAAACCTTCATCCGCCGCGTGCTGGCGATCTGCATCCTGGCCGCAGCCTCGGCCCATGCCGCCTTTCCCGAACGTCCGATCACCCTGGTCGTCCCCTACGCGCCCGGCGGTTCGGCCGATGCGCTGGCGCGCGTGCTCGCCGTGCGCATGGGCGCGAAGCTGGGCACGAGCGTGATCGTCGACAACCGCCCCGGCGCGAGCGGGACCATCGGCGCGAGCTTCGCCGCCAAGGCCCCGGCCGACGGCTACACCGTGCTCTACGACGCCACGCCCTACTCCATCAATCCGCACCTGTTCCCGCGCATGCCGTATGCGAGCAATGCGCTGCAGCCGCTGGCGTTGGTCTCGCTGGCGCCGAACCTCCTCATCGTCAGGGCCGAATCGCCGATCAGGGACGTGAAGGACCTGGTCGCCAGGGCCAAGGCCGCGCCGGGCAAGCTGAACTTCGCCTCCGGCGGCAGCGGCACGGTGCAGCGGCTGGCGGCGGAGCTGTTGCGCCAGCGGCTCGACCTCGACATGGTGCACGTCGGCTACAAGAGCGGCGGCCCCGCGATCGTCGATGTGACCGGCGGCCAGGTCGACTTCATGTTCAGCACCATCGCGGCGTCCTATCCGCTGGTCTCTTCGGGCAAGCTGCGGGCTCTCGCAGTCTCGTCGCCCGAGCGCTCCAAGCGCCTGCCGGACGTGCCGACGGTGGCCGAATCGGTCGTGCCGGGCTACGAGGCCTTCGAATGGAACGGGCTGCTGCTGCCGGCCGGCACGCCCGAACCGGTGGCCGCGAAGCTGCACAAGGCGCTGGTCGACGTACTGAAGGAAGACGAGGTGAAGCAGCGCTTCGCCGACGTCGGCGTGCAGGCCGTCGGTTCCACACCGGCCGAGTTCGCGGCCTTCCTGAAGAAGGAAGACGCGAAATGGGCCGAGGTGATCCGCAAGGGCAACATCAAGCTCGACTGACACGCCGATGGCCGATCTCCCGCTCACGCATCCCGTGCCGCATTCGGTCGGGCTCGAGCGCCCTTCGCGCGCGCTGCCCGCAGGTGCCTGCGACAGCCACATGCACATCTTCGATCCGCGCTTCGCGCCCTCGCGGCACTGGAAGCGGCAGCCACCGCGCGCCGAGGTCGCCGCCTATCGCCAGCTCCAGGAGCGGCTGGGCACGTCGCGCACTGTCGTGGTGAACCCGTCGACCTATGGCACCGACAACGCCTGCATGCTCGACGCGCTGGCGCAGCTCGGCACGAGCGCGCGCGGCGTCGCGGTGGTCGGCGCCGAGGTGGACGACGCGCAGCTCGAGCGCCTCGCGGCGCAGCGCGTGTGCGGATTGCGCGTGAACTTCGTGACGCCGCAATCCTGGGGCACCACCACGGCGGACATGCTGACGGCGCTCGCGCGCAAGGCGGCGCGCCTGGGGTGGCACATCCAGGTCTTCGTCCACCCCGGGCAGCTGGTCGAACTGGCGCCGCTACTCGAGGCCCTGCCCACCCCGCTCGTGGTCGATCACATGGCACGCATCGATCCCGCAGAAGGTGCGGCCGGCGCCGCCTTCGCCACGCTGCACCGGCTGCTCGACAAGGGCAACACCTGGGTCAAGCTCTCCGGCGTCTACATGCGCTCGCGAGAAGGCGCCCCGGCCTACGGCGACGCGCAGGCACTGGGCCGTGCGCTGGTCCGGGCTGCGCCGGAGCGCATGCTCTGGGGCAGCGACTGGCCCCACACCACCGAGGCGCCGGGCACGGTCGACGATGCCGGCCTGGTGAACGTGCTGCGCGCCTGGTGCGGCGACGATGGCGTGATGGACCGTATCCTCGTCGACAACCCGGCGAGGCTCTACGGCTTCGGCCAACCCTGATTGCGGCCCGTGCCGCGACGGAGACTCCCTTGTTCCTTCTTCAGCCCCCCGAAGTTCGAGACCTCGAAGTGTTCACGCGCATGCCTGATGACTTGCGCCGGCGCGAACCCAGCGCCTGGGCCGACGCCAACCGGGGCGGCCAGGCCACCGACTCATTTCTCGAAGGGCCGGTGTTCGACGATGCCGGCAACCTGTACGTGGCCGACATCCCGTTCGGACGCATCTTTCGCATCGACCCGGCCGGCGCATGGACGCTCGTGGCCGAATACGACGGCGAGCCCAACGGCATGAAGTTCCTGGACGCGCACACGCTGCTCGTCACCGACTACAAGAACGGCCTGATGCGCGTCGACGCGCGCACCGGTGCCGTCACGCCTCACCTGCAGCGGCGCAACACCGAGCGCTTCAAGGGCGTGAACGACCTGGTGCTGGATGCGCAGGGAAACATCTACTTCACCGACCAGGGCCAGACCGGGCTGCACGATCCCACGGGCCGCCTCTACCGGCTGCGGCCCGACGGCCAGCTCGACCTGCTGCTGGGCAACGTGCCCAGCCCGAACGGCGTGGCGCTCTCGCCCGACGGCAGGCTGCTCTACCTCGCGGTGACGCGCGGCAACTGCGTCTGGCGCGTGCCGCTGCTGGCCGACGGCAGCGTCGCCAAGGTGAGCCAGTTCTTCACCTCGTACGGCCCGAGCGGCCCCGATGGCCTGGCGGTCGATGCAAAAGGGCGCGTGATCGTCGCCAACCCGGGCCTGGGCTACGTCTGGCTGCTGAACGCCCGTGCCGAGCCGGTCGTCGTGCTTCGGGGACCGGCGGGGGCTTCCACGACCAACCTTGCCTTCGGGGGCAAGGACCGCAGCACGCTCTACGTGACCGATTCCACGCACGGGAACATCCTGACGGCGCAGCTCGATGCGCCGGGATTGCTGCTGCACCGCGGACGGCCCGAGGCCTGAGGCCTTCGAAACGTCACGCGCTTTCGTCGAAACGGCGAAACGAACCGCGCCTTCGCCGTTCTGCTCTCTACCGCCTGCCAGCCTTCGCTTCTACATTTTCTCCATGGAGCCTGAGCTCCTTTCTGGAGAAACAAAATGTCGAAGCTGCAAGTCAAGAATGTTCTGGTGCTGGGTGCGGGCAAGGTGGGCAGCACGGTGGCGGACATGATCGCCGAATACCACCGCATCCCGGTGACGCTGGCCGACCAGCGCACCGGCACGCCGTCCAATGATCCGCTGGTGCGGCAGATCACGCTGGACGTCGAGGACGAGGCGGCGCTGGCCGGCGAACTGGCCTCGCACACCGTGGTCATCAACGCGCTGCCGTTCTTCCTGGCGGCGCGCGTGGCCACCCAGGCCGCGCGGCTCGGCGTGCACTACTTCGACCTCACGGAAGACGTGGCGGCCACGCATGCGATCCGCCAGCTGTCCCGTGAAGCCACGTCGGTGCTGATGCCGCAAAGCGGCCTCGCACCCGGCGTGATCGGCATGCTCGGCGGCCACTTGGCGGGGCACTTCGACGAACTCTACGACCTGCGCCTGCGCGTCGGCGCGCTCACGCGCAATGCCACCAACAGCCTGCGCTACAACTTCACCTGGAGCATCGACGGCGTCATCAACGAATACTGCAACGCCTGCGATGCGATCGTGAACGGCCAGGTCGTGTCGGTGCAGCCGCTGGAGGGCCATGAGACCTTCACGCTCGATGCAGAAGCCTTCGAGGCCTTCAACACCTCGGGCGGACTGGGCACGCTGTGCGAGACACTGCGCGGCAAGGTGCGCAACCTCGATTACAAGACCATCCGCTATCCGGGCCACCGCGATGCGATGAACTTCCTCTTGCACGACCTGCGCCTGATCGAGCGCCGCGACCTGCTGCGCCAGGTGCTCGAACATGCGGTGCCGCACAGCCGCGAAGACGTGGTCATCGTGTTCGCCTCGGCCTCGGGCATGCGCGGCGGCCGGTTCGAACAGGAGACCCGCCTGGGCCGCGTGTTCGGCGCCAGGCTTCGCGGCAAGGACCGCACCGCCATCGAGCTCACGACGGCCGCCGGCGTGGTCGGCGTGTTCGAGCTGCTGCTGCAGGGCACGCTGCCCCGCGCAGGCTTCGTCGGGCAGGAACAGGTGCCGCTCGAGGCCTTTCTCTCGACGCGCGTGAGCCACTACTACCAGGGGCTCGGCGTGAGCGCCTCCAGCCCTTCTCGGCCGGAACTCGCCGAAGCCTGAGCGCTTCGCGCAAGCCGCGGCCCCGGGGGCGCACAACGCCCCGGCCCGGCCCTGTCTCTCTTTCCTTTTAAACCCGGACTGGAGTTTTGCCATGCGTGGTGCAGACGTGCTCGTGCAGATGTTGATCAACTACGGCGTCGACGTGCTCTTTGGTGTGCCCGGCGACACCAACGTGCCGTTCTACGAGGCGCTGCAGCGCCGCCAGGGCGACATCGAGCATGTCATGGCCCGCGACGAGCGCTCGGCCGGCTACATGGCCGACGCCTACGCGCGGCTGACCGACAAGCCCGGCATCTTCGAATGCCCCTCGGGCGCCGGCGCGATGTATTCGCTGCCCCCGCTGGCCGAATCGAATGCGTCTTCGGTGCCGGTCATCCTGCTGACCATCGACCTGCCCTTGCCGGGCGAGGGCCGCGGCATGATCACCGAGCTCGACTGCGCCAGGCTGTTCGAGCCCGTCACGAAAATGTCGGTGCAGGTGAAGTCGCCCGAGAAACTGCCCGAGATCGTTCGCCGCGCATTCCGCGTGGCCTGCTCCGGCACGCCCGGCGCCGTGCACCTGCAGATTCCGGAAGACATGCTGCTGGCGGAGATCGATCCCGGCGCCATCTCGCTGCACGCCGAGCCCGAATGCAGGACCTTCCCGGCCTTTCCGACGGCCCCCGCGCCTGGCAAGGTGAACGAACTCTTCGCGCTGCTGCGCAACGCCTCGAAGCCGCTGTTCGTCGCGGGCGGCGGCGTGAACCGCTCCTGCGCCGGCGGCGCGCTCACCGAGGTGGCCGTGAAGCTCAACGTGCCCGTGGTCAACACGATCACGGGCCAGGGTGCGCTGCCCGACGACCACCGCCTGGCCATCGGCGTCATCGGCGACAACGGCTTTCATCCGCATGCCAACCGCGCGCTCGAGGAATCGGACCTGGTGATCTTCGTCGGCTCGCGCATGGGCTCGGTCGTCACCGTGGGCTGGACCTTCCCCCGAATGACGCTCAACAAGCGCGTGGTGCAGATCGACATCAACCCCGAGCGCCTTGCCAACAACTACGAGAACCTGCTGTCGATCGCCGCGGACGCGCAACTGGTCCTCACGCAGATCCTGAGCGAAGCGCCCGTCGATTTCGATGGATCGAAGCACACGCCCTGGGTCGACCACCTGAATGCCTACCGCGCAAACTTCTGGGACCACGCCGAGGGCGTGCTCTCGCTGGACGACGTGCCGCTGCGGCCCGAGCGTGTGGTGCGCGAGTTCGGCAGGCAGCTCGAAAAGTACGGGCGGGCCGTGCACATTCTTTCGGACGCCGGCACGCCCACGCCCTACATGACGCGCTTCCTGCGCATCGGCGACCGCCGCACGCGCTTCGTGATACCGCGCGCCTTCGGCGGCCTGGGCTCGGCGATTCCCGCGGTGGTCGGCGCCTGGTATGCCGACAAGACGCGCCGGCCCATCGGCATGTTCGGCGACGGCTCTTTCAACATGGCTGTCGGCGAGCTCGAGACGCTGGTCCGCAAGAAGGTGCCGGCGCTCCTGATGCTCTTCAACAACGGCTGCTTCGGCTGGATCAAGGGACTGCACCGGCTCAAGGGCCACGACGAATGCCTTGGCGTGGACTTCCTGCCGCCGCGCGGCCAGGCCATTGCCGAGGCCTTCGACATCAAGGCCTGGACGGCCGCCACGCCCGATGAATTGATCCGGGCGCTCGATGAAGCCTTCGCCTATGACGGCCCCTGCCTGATCGACATCCACATCGAATCGCTCGCGGACCGCGTGCCGCCCGTGTATTCCTGGCTCGCGAAAAAGAAGCTCGATCCGCTGGCACTCGCGCCGGAAGACGTGGCCTATCTGTAGATCGGATCGCGGCACCAACGGTTCACGATAGACTTTTCGGCGAATGAACCGATTGGCCTGAATGAAGAACACTGTTGCCGTGCTCGGCGCCGGAATCGTCGGCGTGTCGTGTGCCCTCGAGCTCCAGCGGCGGGGTTTCGACGTGACGGTCTTCGACCGCGCCGCGCCGGGCCGCGAGACCTCCTACGGCAATGCCGGCGTGATCGCTCGCAGCTCGCTGATGCCGTTCAACCATCCGGGGTTGTGGTCCTCGCTTCCCAGGCTGCTGAAGAACAACTCCGCGGGCTTTCGCTACAACCCGCTTTTCCTCGCGAAGAACCTGCCGTGGGCGCTGAAGTTCCTGGCCAACACGCGCACGGCGGTCTTTCATGAAACGACCGCGGCGCTCGACGCGTTGATCCGGCTTTCGACGTCGGAGCACCTGCGGCTGCTGGGCGAAGCGGACGCGGCGCACCGCCTGCGCACCACGGGCTGGCTCTTTCTCTACCGCAGCGAGGAAGGCTTTCTCGGCGGCCAGCTCTCGCGGGACACCTTCAAGCAGTTCGGCATCGCCACGCAGCTGCTCGATGCGCAAGAACTCGCGCAGCTGGAGCCGCATCTGAAGCCGCTGTTCCCGCGCGCGCTGTGGATCCAGGACACGGCGTCGGTGGACAGCCCGGGCCAGGTGGTCGATGCCTATGCAAGGCTTTTCATTGCCCGCGGAGGCCGCGTCCGGCAGGCATCGATCGGCGGACTGCGCCGCTCGGAAGCAGGCGATGCCTGGCAGCTGAGCGAAGACGGCGGCACGCGCCACGAGGCCTCGCGCATCGTGCTCGCGCTGGGGCCGTGGACCCGGGAGTTCGCGAAGAAGGCCCTGGGCCTGTCGGTGCCGATGGCGTACGAGCGCGGCTACCACATGCACTACCGCGCTGCCGGCGGGGCCATGCTCGGTCGGCCGGTCTACGACACCGGCGGCGGCTATGTGCTGTCGCCGATGGAACAGGGCCTGCGCCTGTCCACCGGCGTGCAGCTGGCCGACCGCGAGGCACCCAAAAACCTCGCGCAGCTCGATCTGGCGGAGCGCGCCGCACGCGAGGCGTTTCCGCTCGAGGCGCGCCTTGACAAGGAAGCCTGGCTCGGCAGCCGCCCCACGCTGCCGGACAGCCGGCCGGTCATCGGCGAATGCCCGGGCCGCCCAGGCCTTTGGCTCGCATTCGGCCACCAGCACATCGGCTTCAACACCGCCCCGGGCACGGCCGCGCTCCTTGGCGCGATGATGGCCGGCGAAGCCTGCGCCTTCGATCCCGCGCCGTTCCGGCCTTCACGCTTCCTGGGCTGAAGCCGCCAGCGCATCCGCACCCGAACAAGACGGAGTGCACCGATCTGGCACCCCGGTCGTGCCCATGTGCGACCAGGACATTCAGGCGCCGCCCAACGGAAATGGTCGTTTCGCATGCCCGCGGTGACGGTATGACGAAAACTTCGCGCGATCCTGACGAACTGCCGCATTGCTCGTGACTATCATGGCTCCTAGACTTCATTCGCGAGTCGAAGCCTTCCTTCCTATTCAAATGGCGAGCTTTTTGCTTGGAGACCCCATGACTACAAAACGAGCGATCCTTCGCACCCTCCTCGCGCTGACGAGCGCATGCACCCTCACCCTCAGCGTCGCCCAGGAGCCGGAAAGCTCGATGACCCGCGTCCAACGGACCAAGGTCCTGCGGGTGGGCGCGATCGCCGGGGCCATTCCGTACTTCAGCAAGGATCTGGTCACGGGCAAGTGGGAAGGCTTCGGGCCCGACTTCTCGGAGAGCCTGGCCAGGAAGTTCGGCGCCAAGGTCGAATACGTGGAAACGACCTGGGGCAACGCGGTGCTCGACCTGCAGTCGAACAAGATCGACGCGATGTTCGGCATGGCGCCGACGCCGGCGCGCAAGGAGGTCGTGAACTTCTCCGACACGCTGTTCGACAACACCTACACCGCCGTGTGCAAGAAGGGCTTTCCGACCAAGACCTGGGAGCAGCTGAACGCGCCCGAGAACAAGATCGTGGTCGACGTGGGCTCGAGCCATGACCAGCTCGCCACGCGCATCCTGCCGAAGGCCGACGTCCAGCGGCTGGAGAACTCGGGCTCCGCAACGCTCGCGCTGCAGGCCGGCCGCGCCGACTGCCAGATCCTGGTGATCCTGCTGGCGCAGCCGCTGCTGGCCAAGCGCGCCAACGTGGGCGTGATGCAGATTCCCAGCCCGATCTACACGGCGCCCGTGAGCATCGGCCTGCGCAAGGAAGCCGATCCGGCCATGCAGGCGGCCGTCAATGCCTGGCTGGGCGAGGTTCGCGCCAAGGGCGAGGTCCGCAGCGTGATCCTGAAGAACATGGAAAAACTCGCCGGCGTTCCCGCCAGCGCCTTCCCTTCCGAAATCAAGTTCTGAGCCCGGGCCATGGAATACGCCGAATCGCAGGGGGCGCCCCGCTCGCGCTCTCGCCTGGGCATGGCCCTGATGGTGGTTCTCGCGCTGGCCGGTGCCTGGGCGCTGGTCAAGCACTTCGCCGGCGCAAGCGCGGCCTCCGCCGGCTACGACTGGGACTTCGCGGTGCTCTGGAAGTACCGCTCGCTGCTCATCAGCGGGTTGCTCTACACGCTGCTCTTCACGGTGGTCTGCGTGGTGCTCGGGCTGCTGGTGGGCGTGGTCACTGGCCTGGGGCGCCTGTCCACCAACCCGTACATCACCGCGCCGCTGCGCGCCTACATCGAGGTGTTCCGGTGCACACCGGTGCTGGTGCAGCTCGTGTGGTTCTACTACGCGCTGCCCGTGCTCACCGGTCTCGAGCTCTCGGCCACGGCCGCCGCCACCCTGTGCCTGACGCTCTATGGCGGCGCGTTCTATTCCGAGATCGTGCGCGGCGGGATCATCTCGATCGAGTCCGGCCAGACCGAAGCCGGCAAGGCGCTGGGCATGACGCGCCTGCAGCTGCTTCGCCGCATCCTGCTGCCGCAGGCGTTCAAGAAGATGGTGCCGCCGCTGATGAGCCAGTCGATCATGCAGCTGAAGAACACTTCGCTGCTCTCGGTGCTGGCCGTGCCCGACCTGCTGTACCAGGGCCAGGTGATCGCGCACGACACCTACCGGCCGCTGGAGCTCTACACCTTCATCGCGATCGCCTATTTCGCCGTGCTGCTGCCCATCACGATCTGGGCCAAGCGCATGGAATACGGCGTTGCCAGGGAAGCCTGAGATGACGACACCCACCGTGATCGAGATCGCAGGCCTTCGAAAGTCCTTCGGCGCCCACGTGGTCCTCAAGGACATCTCGCTGAGGATCGAACGCGGCCAGGTGGTCGCGATGATCGGGCCTTCGGGCTCCGGCAAATCCACGCTGCTTCGCTGCATCAACCTGCTGACGGTCCCGGACGGCGGACGCATCGCCGTGGGCGACCAGGCGATCCAGTTCAGCGGACGCGACACCGCGCTGCCGAGCGAGCGCAAGCTCGCGAAGTTCCGCGCCTCCACCGGGATGGTGTTCCAGCACTTCAACCTGTTCCCCCACATGACCGCGCTGCAGAACGTCATGGAAGGCCCGGTCACGGTGCTCAAGACGCCGAAGGCGCAGGCCGCGGCCGAGGCCCGGGCGCTGCTGCAGAAGGTGGGCTTGCTCGAGCGCGCCGACTACTACCCCGACAAGCTCTCGGGCGGGCAGAAGCAGCGCGTGGCCATTGCCCGCGCACTGGCCATGAAACCGAGCGTCATGCTGTTCGACGAGGCCACCTCGGCGCTCGACCCCGAGCTCGTCGGAGAAGTGCTGACCGTCATCAAGGGCCTCGCGAAGGAAGGCATGACCATGATCCTGGTCACCCATGAGATCGGCTTTGCGCGCGAAGTGGCGGACCAGGTGATCTTCATGCGCGACGGCGTCGTCGCGGAGTGCGGGCCGCCCGGCATCGTCATCGACAACCCGCAGCAGGAGTCGACGCGCGCGTTCCTCGGCCGCTTCAAGGCGTCCGCCGGCGCGTCCGAGCCCGCCGTTGCCGCCGCCGTCATCGCCTAGTGGGCGGCGAGGCTGCTCCCGCGGAAGCCGGTGCATGGCCGCAGGGGCGCTGCCACTGCGGCGCGGTGCGCTTCGAATTCTTGCTGGCTTCGCACAAGGGCGTGAGCTGCAACTGCAGCTATTGCGTGCGCAAGGCGGCACTGCACCACCGCGTGCCGGCCGGGAACTTCCGCCTGCTCGCGGGCGCGCAGCAGCTGTCGAGCTACCGCTTCGGGACGATGCGCGCACGCCATCTCTTCTGCAGCATGTGCGGCATTCATACGCACTGCCATCCGCGATCGGCCCCCGAGGAGGTCAATGTCAACCTGCATTGCGTCGACGCGCTGCAGGATGCGCACATCGAGCTTTCCCTGCACGACGGCCGCGGCTGGACTGCACTGCCGTAGCATGCCGGTCAAACTCCAGAACTTCATGAGACAACGCGATGGACGGAAGACTTGACGACCTCGACCGGCACCTGCTGAGCCTGCTCCAGGCCAATGCCAGGGAGCCCGCCGCCAACCTGGCGCGAAAACTCAAGATCGCGCGCACCACTGTGGTCGCGCGCATTGCGCGGCTCGAGCGCGAAGGCATCGTGGCCGGCTACGGCGTGCGCCTGGGCCACAAGCTCGAGCATGCGGCCGTTCGCGCGATCTGCGGGCTCAGCGTCAACGCCAAGAATGCGCCCGCGGTGATCCGGGCGCTCGAGCGCGTGCCCGAAGTCGAGGAGCTTTCGGCCGTGAGCGGCCAGTTCGACTACATGGTGTTCCTGCGCTGCGACACGCCGGAAAAGCTCGATGTCCTGCTCGACCAGCTCGGCCAACTGGACGGCATCAACCAGACGCAGACCTCGATCGTCCTCAGCCGGAAGATCGACCGGCGCAGCGCCCTTCCCTCGGTCTCCTGAGTTTTGTTTGACATGAATGCCGCTGCGCCTGGCTTTCTTGGTGTGCTGATGCTCGACACGCGCTTTCCGCGGCCGCCGGGCGATGTCGGCAATCCGCAGACCTATGCGCGCGCCGGCATCCCGGTGCGCTTTCTCGCGGTGGAAGGTGCGTCACCCAGGCGCATCGTCGAAGAAGCCGATCCACGCCTGGTCCAGCCCTTCGTCGATGCCGCGGTGCGGCTGGTGGCGGAAGGTGCGTCGATGATCACCACCAGCTGCGGCTTCCTGGCCGCCTACCAGGAGGTTCTTTCCCAGGCGGTGCCCGTGCCGGTGCTGACCTCGAGCCTGCTGCAGGTGCGGCACTGCGTCCAGCCGGGCATCGTCACCTTCGACGCGCAATCGCTGACGCCGCAGATCCTGCAGGCTGCCGGCGTGCCCGCGGGAACGCCGGTCATGGGCGTGCGCCCGGGCTGCGAATTCCATCGCCGCATCCTGGACAACGACACCGTGCTCGACCTGGCCGAGGCGCAGCGCAATGTCGTCGACGCGGCCGTGCACCTGGTGCAGGCCTTCCCCTGCGTCGAGCGCATCGTGCTCGAATGCACGAACATGCCGCCGTACCGGGAAGCCGTGGCTGCGGCGGTCGGACGTGAAGTGCATGACATCGAGACGATGATCCTGAAGGCGTGGCGCGACCGGTCACCGGAGTGATTCACGCCTTCCCCAGCGCCGCAATCGGCGCATGGCGCGCCATCAGCTCGTCGATCCAGTCGATGAACACCCGCAGCTTCGCGCTGGGCCAGGTGGGGCGCGGCCATGTAGTGCGGCAGCCAGAGGATGCCCATGCCCGCCACGCCGGCCGCGAGGTAGGCATTGCCGTCGTCGACCGCGACCACATGGCGGCCCTGCAGTTCGATGTGCTCGGCGCCCCGCTGCGTGCGCAGTGCGGCGACCTTGCCGCTGCGCGTGCTCAGGTAGCCCGCGATGCGGTGGCGGGCGTCTTCGATCTCGCTCTGGTGCACGGGCGTTTCGGCGCGCTCCAGGTAGTACGGCGCCGCGTAGACGCCGAGCCGCAGCTCGCCCACGCGGCGCGCAACCGACGTTGTCGCCGATCACGTCGACCAACCTGTCCCTCACGCTCGTTCTGCGTTCGGCTGCACCTCATCCCAAGGCTTCGGCGCAATACCCGATCCGCGCGCGGTGCCCATGATCATCCGCGATGCGGCAGGTGTAGCAGGGAGACCGAAAACAAATAGGGCCCCGCGAATCCGATCGGGCACAGCTGCCGTATGGACAGTTGCCGCCGCCATTCCGGCATCGGTTCAAACCACAGGAGCCTTCCATCATGCGCAACCAATTCCACCGCCTTGCCTCCATCACCCTGGCCGTTGCCATCGCGGCCGGGTCCACCCTTGTCTCCGCGCAGGTCATGGTCGGCGGTGCGCCGATGCTCGCGACCAAGGACATCATCGACAACGCCGTCAATTCGAAGGACCACACCACCTTGGTCGCCGCGGTCAAGGCAGCCGGCCTGGTCGAGACCCTTAAGGGCCCGGGTCCGTTCACGGTGTTCGCGCCGACGAACGCGGCCTTCGCTGCCCTGCCTGCCGGCACCGTCGACTCGCTGCTCAAACCCGAGAACAAGGCCAAGCTGGCCGCCGTGCTGACCTACCACGTGGTGCCCGGCAAGCTCGACGCCGCCGCACTGGGCGGCCAGATCATGGACGGCAAGGGCTTGGCCACACTGAAGACCGCGGCCGGCGGCACGCTCACCGCCAAGGAGAGCGGCGGCAAGATCATGGTCGGCGACGAGAAGGGCGGCTGGGCCACCGTGAGCACCGCCGATGTCTACCAGTCGAACGGCGTGATCCACGTGGTCGACAAGGTACTGCTGCCCAAGTAAGCAAGGAGAGCCGGTGCAAGGACGAAGCGAAGTCGTCCTGCACCCGCAGCCTGCGCTGGGGGCTTGTTACATGGGCCGGTAGAAGATGTAGTCGGCCTGGTACTGGACCACCTGCTTCTGGCCCATTGAGGACGCGCCGCAGGCCATCGCCGGCGCGGTGCCGCCCCGCGTCGCGACGCGCTGGATGTAGCTGACGCCCTGCATGGCGCCGTTGCCCATGGCCGGGTTGGCCTTCACGAGCTGGTAGGGAATGTTGCCGTTGCCGTTCGGTGCGACGGCGACCTGCGCGCCCGTAAGCTTCGAGCCGTCCATGCTCTCCCAGGTGGCCGGCGGCCCGAAGTACTTGCCGATCTGCTTGCCGCTGCGGTCCATCAGCTTGGCATCGGGCCCCACGAAGACCCATTCGTGCTGTCCGGGTGCGTTCGCCTTGGCACGGCATTCGTAGGTGATGTCGCCGGCGCCCACGGTTTCCAATGCGACGCGATGGCCGGCGGGCACCATGACCGCGTCCGGAAGGCCGGCTTGCGAATAGACCATCGACTTGTTCATGCCGGTGCCCGCGCATGCGGCCAGGCTGATGGCGGCGGCGAGAACGCCGAGGGTGTGAAGGATCGTCATGATTTGCCTTTCAGGGTTGTGATGCGGGATGACCCGGCGGTCGCTCTGGTTCGTTCGCGAACGCGCGGCCCCGTCCCTCTACGCAGCGCGGTCCCGATCGGATTCAACTTTCCGGTGCACGCTGAATCCGTTCGCCGTTCTGCGTCGTATGGCTCCTTGTGACAACCGATGCGCCACAATCCGCCCATGCCCGACTCCAGCCCCGACGCCGAACTGATGGCACTCATCGACCTTGTAGGCCGCCGGGACGAAAACGCGCTGCGCCTGCTCTACGAGCGGACCTCGCCCAAGCTATTCGGCTTGGCGATGCGCGTGCTGCGCCAGCGCGAATGGGCCGAGGACGTGCTGCAGGAGTCCTTCCTCACGATCTGGCGCGTAGCCGGCGACTACCGCAGCACGCTGAGCCCGCCGCTGGCCTGGATGGGACTGATCGTGCGCAGCCGATCGCTTGACTTGTTGCGGCGCCGCAGCGCCGACCGGGCGCATTTGACGCAGGAGTTCGACGAGCAAATGGCCGAGACATTCGAATCCAGCGCCGCGAACCCGATGGATACCACCGATGCCAGCGAACAGGCCTGGGCGCTGCACCAGTGCCTGAGCCGGCTCGAGGACGGCCAGCGCGAGGTGCTGAGCCTGGCCTACCTGCGCGAGCTCAGCCACAGCGAGCTGGCCGGGCAACTCAAGCTGCCGCTGGGCACGGTCAAGACCTGGATCCGGCGCGGGCTCGAGAAGCTGCGCAGCTGCATGCAGCAGTTCACATGAGAGGGGCATCGCCATGAAGTTTTCCGCCCATCCCGAACTGCTGGAACTACTGGCCGCAAGCTATGCGCTGGGCACGCTGCGCGCTGCCGCGCGCCGCCGCTTCGAGACCCTGGCGCGCGAGCAGGCACCGGTGCGCGCCGCCGCGCTGGCTTGGCAGAGCCGCCTGGCCAGCATGGCGGAATTGCAGCAACCCGTGGCGCCCGACCCCGTCGTCTGGACACGTATCCGCAATCTGATCGCGGCCGAGCAACAGCAGCAGGCCATTGGACGCCAGCGCATCGCCGCTGCGGCACCGGCATCGGTACCGGCGCGCGGCGGCTGGCTGCGCAACCTCGCGCTGTGGCGTGGCGCGGCGGCCGCCGGCGTCGCGGCGGCCGTGATCGCCACGGTGGTCGGGCTCCGGTTTGGCGAGCAGCTGCGCAACGCGCCGGCCGAGCAGTACGTGGCAGTGCTGTCGGATGACTCCGCCAGCGCATCCATGCTGGTGACCTTCGATCCGAAGAAGCAGCGGCTGCTGCTGCAGCGCCTCGGCAACTACCGCGAGGGCGAGGACAAATCGCTGCAGCTGTGGGCCCTGCCCCCGGGCGGCGCGCCGCGCTCGCTCGGTGTGCTGGGCCGCGACCGGACCCTGAGCCTGCCTGCGCACGAGGCCGATATGCGTGCGGTGCCGGCACTGGCCGTGAGCCTCGAGCCGCGCGGCGGCGTGCCCGGCGAGGGCGGTCCGACCGGGCCGGTGCTCTTCAAGGGGGCGCTGATCGAGAAAACGTTGTGAGCCGAGCGCGGCGCTACGCTTCCGCGAGCGGCCGTATTACCGAGCACAGGCTGACGGCGTAGCGCATGCATATGCGCAGCCGCCGCTTGCCGAGGTCTGCTTCAGACTGAGGATTACGGTAAGGGCCTCCAGCAATGGGCGTCCCTACCGTGATCCTCGGCCAAATTCTGTCATCAGGTAATCGCTTGCGCTGGTTGCTTGACCGCGATGATTGAGGTCGGCTGCACCAGGCCCCCCCGTGAAGTGGTGTCCCATGTGCGCGGGAAACAGAGTTTCGGTCACCGTGACGCGCTTTCCCTTGAGGGCCTTGAATTTCGCCATCGTCTTTTGGTCCAGCGCCGTCTGCATCAGGACGTCGTTCGACTGGGTCGGGATCGGCACCGGCTCCTTGGGCCGTGACCGGCTGAATTAACTGAAGAGCCGGTACGGCGACATCTCGACCCTCGACCTCTTCTCCACAGGCAGCGAGCAACCAGCTGCGGGGGCACAGAGGCAGGTTCGTAGCGAACAACCTTGTCAGCGCAGTGGGCCGTCTTCGCCGGGGCGGTAGTTGGCTTGGTGCTGTTGCAAGAGTGGGGGGCGCAGTCGCCCGCCGCCTCGCCGACCGTCACAGCGACAGCAAGCTTCGAGCGTGTGATCGCGTTGCCCTAAAAGTCCGTGACGTGCGCCACGTTGATCAAATGGCCGCACATGTGCACGGTCATTCCTGCTTCGAACTGGAACCGCCGGACCGGCTGCGATCTCGCGGGCGGCGGTGCGCACAATGGCCACCGCGACTCGAGGCAGAAGCGCGGATGAATCGCCCAGACCTGCGCGCTCGAACGCAGCGGCCGTCGCTTGCCGGCTATTCGATGCGGAACACGAACTCCTGCGTCGCCAGCACCTCTGCGTCGCCCGTGGTCTGACATTCGTAGCGCATCACGGCCGCGCGCACGGCCGAGTGGTACACGCGCGGTCCCGACAGGAAGCGCACCTCCTGCACGTGGCCGCCCTTGATGCGCACCTCGGCCTTCACCACGCCGCCGATGCCTTCGTCCAGTGCCTTGCGCGGCATCTCGGGCTTGACCTGCCGCGGGCACGCCACCGCGATGTCGGTGGAGGTCGCCTTCGGCGGGGCCGGCGGCGTGGGCGGCGTGGGCGGTGCGGCCGGCGGCGGTGCCACCGGCTCGATGTTCTGCACGGCGGTGATCGCGGGCGTGGACGTGGCCGGCGGTGTCACCGCAGGCGGCGGCACGTAGGCCGGGCGCGACGGCGGCGGTGGCTTGAGCGTCTCCTGCCGCACGATCTTCTTGGGTGGCGGGGGCGGTGGTGGGGGGGGCGGCGATGGCGGCTTGATCTCGCTGATGATGGTCGCCTCCATCGGCTTCTTGATCGCCTCCACCGTCTGGCGCGCGAGCCCCGACACGAGCGCATAGCCCACGCCGACATGGAACAGCACCATCACCGCGATGCCGACCGGCCCGAAGCGGGACTTGGGATTGAAATCCTTGCGGGAGTGCTTCATGGGATGAACTGCTCCGCGCCTACGATGCCCAGCTTGCTCACTCCCGTGCGCTGCGCCGAGGCCATCACACCGGCCACCACTTCGTATTTCGCGCGCCGGTCGGGGCGCAGGTGCACCTCGGGCTGCACGGCCTGCGCGGCGACCTGCTCGAAGCGCCGCTCCATCTCCGCGCGGTCGGCCAGCGGCTCGCCGTTCCATTGCACGACGCTGAGCGCATCGATGTCGATGCGCAGCACTTCGGGCTTGAGGTCGCTGGGCGGCGGGTTGCCCGTGGGCATGTTCAGGTTCACCGAATGCAGCTGGATCGGGATGGTGATGATCAGCATGATCAGCAGCACCAGCATCACGTCGATGAGCGGCGTGGTATTGATGTCCATCAGGGGCCCGTCGGAGGGCGCGCTACTGCGCCGCCCCTGCTTTTCTTTTCTTGGCATGGCTTGTCTCGCTGTCTGCTCGTCAGTTCCGCGCCGGCGGCTCGGTGATGAAGCCCAGCTTGGCGATCCCGGCCGCCTGGCAGGCGTAGATGATCCGGCCCACTGGCTCGTAGTCGGAATGCCAGTCGCCGCGGATGTGCACCTCGGGCTGCGGGTTCATCGCCGCCACCTTGGTGAGCCGCGCGACCAGCGCGGGGGTGTCGCGCACCGGCATGTCGTACCAGTAGGTGCGGCCGGCGGCGTCCACCGAGATCACGACGGTCTCGGGCTTGCTCTCGCGCACCTCGTTGCGCTCTTTCGGCACCGCGACGGGCACCGAGTAATTGACCACAGGGATAGTGATGAGGAAGATGATCAGCAGCACCAGCATCACGTCGACCAGCGGCGTGGTGTTGATGGCCGCAATGGCCTGTTCCTCGTCTCCCCCGGAAGCCGGGATGTTCATCGCCATGGCGCGATCCGCTTGCGTGTGCGCGGGCGTCAGACCGCGGCGCTGCCGGCCAGGATCACGGAGTGCAGCTCACCGCTGAACTCGCGCACGTCGTCCATCACGGTGATGTTGCGGCGCAGGAGCCAGTTGTAGCCCAGCACCGCGGGCACGGCCACCGCAAGGCCGATGGCGGTCATGATGAGCGCCTCGCCCACCGGGCCGGCGACCTTGTCGATCGATGCCTGCCCCGCCACGCCGATGGCGGTGAGCGCGTGGTAGATGCCCCAGACCGTGCCGAACAGGCCGACGAACGGTGCCGTCGAACCCACGGTGGCCAGCAGCGACATGCCGTTGCTCAGACGGCGCTGCACGCGCTCGGTGGCGCGGTGGATGCACAGGTCGACGAAGTCGGCGAAGTCGACCTTGCCGCGCAAGCCGTCGTGCTTCTGCGTGGCCTGCATGCCGGCGTCGGCAATGAAGCGGAACGGGCTACCCTCGGCCAGCCGCGCGGTGCCGGCCTGCACGGTGCCCGCGTTCCAGAACTCGTTGTCGACCGCGCGCGCCTGGCGGCCCATGCGCATTTGCTCAAGCAGCTTGGTGACGATCACGTACCAACTGCCCATCGACATGATCGCCAGGATGGCGAGCACGGCCTTGGCGACGGCATCGCTCTGCGACCAGAGCGCGCCCACGCCGTAGGGGTTGTCCATCTTGGCCGCGGCAGAAGGTGCAGCGGCGGGCTTCTCGGGCACGGCCACCGGCGCCGGCGCAGCGGCAGCACTGGCCGCGGCCTGCGGTGCCGGCGGCGTCTGGGCGCCCGCGATTTGCGGCGCGCTGCCCAGGCCGAATGCCAGAACGAAAGGCGCGGCCACTGCCGCGAGCCGTGCAAGAAATGTCTTCGTCATCGTTGTCTTCTCCGAAAAAATTGGTTCTCTGCAGGCCGCGGTTCACCAGCCCCGCGCCTTGTCCCAAACCGCCTGCACCCCGCTGCCGACGCCTTCGACCACGTGGTAGCGGTCGTAGGGCGCGGCGGTCATGCAGGCGTGGTGCGGCAGCACGCGCACGCGGGCGCCGACGGGCAGTGCGCGGAACATGGCCTGTGCATCGGCATTGCCCTCGCAGGCAATGAGCCCGTGTTCCTGGTGCAGTTCGGCCACGCACACCCCGGGCAGCGGCACGGTGTCCTCGGCCTGGCACACCAGCCCGAAGCCCAGGCCTCTGCGGAACTCGGCCGCAGACTGGTCCTTCGACAGCGCGAGCGCGCCGGCGTCGATGAGCACGCGGCGCGAGCGCGGGTTGTGGCCGATCACGGTGGCCAGCACCGACAGCGCGATGTCTTCCACGCCGCAGATGCCGCGCGCCACCTGGTCGAGGTCGCAGAAGGTGTAGACGCCGGGGCGCATCTCGGTGACGCCTTCGAGCGTCAGCGCGCACACGGCCGTGGGCGTGGAGCCCACGCTCACCACCTCGACCGGAATGCCGACCGCGCGCAGCCGTTCGGCCGCATGCACGGCGCCGGCGCGCTCGGCCTCGGCAATGGCGCGGATCGCCGTGCCGCCCTGCACGTGGTAGCTGTGGCCCGCATGCGTGAGCACGCCGGCGAGTGTCAGCGATTCGCTGCGCTGCACTTCGCGTGCGAGCGAGAGCAGTTCGTCGTCGTGCGGCCCGACGCCGCCGCGACCGCCGCCCGTGTCGATCTCGAGCAGCATGCGGAAGCGGGCGCCCAGCGTTCGCGCGCGCGCGCCGGCCGCCTGCACGGCTTCAATCGAATCGGCCAGCAGCGTCACGCGCGCGCCGCTCGCGCGCTGGATGTCGTACAGCGCCTCGATCTTGTTCGCGTCGATGCCCACGGCGTAGGTCAGGTCGGTGAAGCCGTGGCGCGCGAAGTACGCGACCTCGGCCACGGTCGACACCGTGAGGCCGCCGGCCTGCCCGCGCGTGGCGCGCCGCGCCACTTCCACCGACTTGGCGGTCTTCAGGTGCGGACGCAGCGACACGCCGTGGCGCGCCGCGCGCTGCGCCATCGCCTCGCAGTTGCGTTCGAGCACGCCGACGTCGAGCACCAGCGCGGGCGTGGTGAGTTCGCCCAGCGGCGTCATCGGCCGGTTCCGGATGCGATCTGCGCCATCACGCGATCGATTTCCTCGGCCACGCGCTGCACCAGCGGTGGCAGCAGCACCAGCGTCATGTGCGCGGCACCTTCGATGCAGGCCAGGCGGTGTTGCGTCGACAGCGCCGCATTCGATTCCTGGAACTCGGGCCAGCGCTGTTGCACCGCGGCGATCGCCGGGTCGGCACCGGCCGGCAGCGGCTGCTGCTTGGCCCACAGCACGGCAAGCGGACGCGCGCCGAAGTCGGGCGACGCAGCCGCCTGGCGCGCGACGTGCGGCAGGCCGCGCACTTCGGCCAGCATGGCGTCGAGCGCTTCGGGCGTGTAGGTCGCCTTCATCTGGCGCAGCACTTGCGGCATGTCGGCGAACAGGGCCTCGATGGGCGCCTGCTCCGGCGGCGGCGGGCCGCCGGCCTGGAAGTTCGCGCGCTTGTCGCGCTCGGCCGCGAACTGCGTTTCGGGCGGGTGCTCGTACATCGCGAACTGGTCGGGGTGGCTGGCGTCAAGCATCACCACACCGGCCACCTGCTGCGGATACAGGCCCGCGTAGACCCGGTTCAGCAGGCCGCCGAGCGAATGGCCGACCAGCACGATCGGGCCCGTCACGCCGGCCGCTTCAAGCAGCGCATGCAGGCGGTGCGCGTTGCGCTCGCCGTCGAAGGGCGCGCCGTCGGCCTCGCTCCAGCCCATGCCGGCGCGGTCGTAGCTGATCACCGGATGCTTCGTCGCCAGCGCCTGCTGCAGCCGTGCGTAGGTCGGCGAGGCGCAGCCGCCGCCGGCTTCGATCACGAGCGTGGGCTGCGACGCACTGGCGGGCGCGGGGCCGCTGCGCTGCAGGTGCATGCGCAGGCCGTCGACGGTATAGACCTCTCCGGGCGCGGCCATGTGGTACGGGCGGCCGGGCTGTTCCAAGCGCGGCCAGTAGTCGAGGTCGCGCACGCGGTACGGCAGGTTGGCGAAGTCGGTGCTCAGCGAGGCCGGCGTCGACACGTACAGCACCGACTTGGCAATGGGGGCGAACTCCGCATGAAAGTGCTGCGCCGACTTCACGATGACCAGCTTCTTGGCCGTGAGGTCGATGCCCAGGCCCGTGAAGAGGTCGACGCCGATGACCTGGTTGCGCTTGCTGATGAGCACGATATCCACACCGTCGGCGGCCTGCACCCACACGCACGGGCCCATGGGCGTGCGCACGCCCGAGAGGCCGCCCTGCGAGTGAGCCTCCACCACGTTCTTCACGGTCACGTGCAGATCGATCGGGTCGCCCGAGGCCGGGCCGCACTTGCCGCCCAGGCGCAGCTCAAAGCTCGCGCCCACGCCGGCGTCGCGGCACAGCTGCACGGCGCCCAGGTCCCACACGCCGCCGAAGGCCACGTCGCCGATGCCGCGCTCGACCACCGCGCGCAGCACGAAGGTGCTGTCGCTGGTGGCGCCGCCGCCGGGGTTGTCGGCGGTGTCGGCAATGACAATAGGGCCGTCTGGCGTGGCCATGGCGCGGGCGAGCGTCTCCTCGATCGAGAGCGAGGGCACGCCGGTCACGTGGCGCAGGTCCCAGAAGGCGCGACCCAGTTCTTCGGCGAGCTTCGCGGCGAGTGCAGGGTCGTTGTCGGTCACCACCCAGAGCTTGGCGCCCGACTCGGGCACGTCGGCCCATGGGAAGCCATGGCCCAGCGATACGGAGAGCACGCCCGGCTGCTGTTCGGCGGACTGCATGCGGCGCACGAAGCCGGCCATCGGTTCGCGCGTGGTGTGCCACTTGCCGACCATGCGGCAGTCGTGCACGGCCGTCACGGGCCGCACGCGGCCTTCAGCGGTATCGACCACGATGCGGATCAGTTCGCGCAGGCGGTCGAACGCGTCGGTGTGCGGATATTCCTTGTAGCAAATGATCGCGTCGGCCGCGTTCAGCATCTTCTGCGTGAAGTGGCAGTGCAGGTCGAGCGACACGCCGATGGGCACGTTCGGCCCGACGATGTCGCGCACGCGCGAGATCACGTCGCCTTCGCAATCGTCGTAGCCGTCGGCCACCATCGCGCCGTGCAGCACGAGGATCACGCCGTCGACCGGAACGGCCTTGCGCAGGTCCTCCAGAATTTCGTCGCGCAGGCGCTCATACACGCTGCGCACGGTACGACCGAGCGGCTGGGCAAAGGCCAGCAGGCTCTCGACCGTTTCATGGCCTTCGGCGGCCAGTTGCCTGCGCACCTCGACCGCGTACAGGCCGTAGCCGGTCGCATCGCGCGTGCTCGCGTCGCCGCGGAAGATGCCGTATTCCTCGTAGCTGCCCAGGCCGGTGGGGGCCGAGACGAAGGTGTTGGTCTCGGTGGCGAACAGGGTGGTGAAGAACTTCATGCGCGGGGCTCCTGGCGGGCGAGGTGGATGTTTCGGGTGCGCATCGTGTCCAGCCGCAATCCCACGACCCGGCCGGCCTTGCGCTCCACGTTGAGGATCGATTTGCCCAGCTGCGCCAGCACCGGGTCGGCCGAAGCCAGCACCATCACGTCGACCGACAGCGGCGTCAGTGCGCACACGTGCTGGCCGTGGCGGCCCTGCACCGTGAGCAGCAACTTGCCTTCGACCAGCGCCATCTGCGCGGTGGCGTCGAGATCGGGACTGGTGTAGTCGCCGCACAGCTGGTCGGCCAGCGTCGCGGCATCGGGTGCGGTCTCGGGCAGGCGCTCGAAGCGGCGCGGCTGGCCGCCTTCGTGCAGCACGAGCGCGTCGGGCGCGCGCCGCGGGTCGATGTCGCCGGCCTCGATCACGAGATCGTTCACAGGGATGTCCTGCAGGCCCAGCCAGAGCTTGCCGTCGCCCTGGTGCATCGCCTGCGCGCCGCTGGCCTGCCACGACATGCCCAGCTTGCCGCCCACATCAGCGAAGCTCAGCAGGCTGCCCGTCGACGGTGCGTGGTAGCGCTGGCCGACCAGCGCGGGGAAGTCGCTGGCCAGCGGCCGCACTTCCGGCGGCGCGAGCGTGTCGCCCAGCAGCGCCTCGACCACCTTGAGGACCAGCGACCCCGGCGACACCGGCGCGCCGTTCACCATGGCGATGATGTGCAGCCCGTGGCTCGGCACGCTGAGCATCTGCGACTGCGCGCCGAGCACGGCGCCCGCGTGGTGGACGATCTCGACGCCGCGGTAGGGGTGGCGCGCGAGGCCGAAGCCATAGGTCACCTTCGAGCCCGACGACAGCGTGGTGGGTTCGGACAACAGGGCCCAGCTCTTTGCGCTGCCCACGATCTTTTCGCTGCCGTGCATGTGCGCGAGCCAGCGCAGCATGTCGTCCGCCGTCGACACCAGCGAACCGCCACCGTCGAGTTCGCACGGGTACATGCCGCGGCGCCAGCCGCCGCCGGGCGCGGGCATGTACAGGCCGGCCATGTGCGGCACCACGTCGAGGTCGGTCTGCACCGACGACGTGTCGGCCATGCCCAGCGGGGCGAAGAGGCGTGCCTTCAGGAAGTCGTTGAAGCTCTGGCCGCTCACGCGCTCGACGATCTTCGCCAGCAGGAAGTAGCCGCCGTTGCTGTAGACCATGTGCGTGCCGGGCTCGAAGTTGAGCTCGCGCTGGCGCGCCATGGCCGGCAGGCCCGGGCCGGGCAAGGTGAACGTGAGGCCGTGCGCGATGGCCCACAGCTCGTCGTGGCCGCGCCAGCCGCTGGTGTGCGTGAGCAGGTGACGCAGTGTGGGGCCGTTGGCGCTCAGCTGCGGCAGCTCGGGCAGGTATTTCTGCACCGGGTCTTCCACGTCGAGCAGGCCGTCTTCGGCCAGCAGCAGCACGGCCATCGCAGTGAAGTGCTTGCTGGTGGAGGCGATGCGCATGCGCGAGGTCGGGGTGAGGGCCACGCCCATCTCCAGGCTGGCCATGCCGACGGCGCGGCGGTACAGCAGCCGCCCGTGCTGCGCGATGCCCAGCACCAGGCCGGGCGCGTCGCTGCGGTTCAGGGGCGCCACCAGCGCGTCGATGGCAGCCAGTGCGGAAGCGGTATCAGGAAGGGAAGCGGAGGATTCGGGTTGTGACATGGAAGGACGACAAGCGATGAAAGATCGGAGCGGGAAGAAAAGTCAGGTCGGCTGCGCTTCGCGCATCAGGCGAACGAACGGGCCTTCGGTGGCGCGCAGCACCATGGCGCCCAGGCAGCCGCCGACCAGCGTGGTCGCGACGATGGACACCGCCAGCCCGTTGGGCATTGACTTGAGGGCATCCGACAACATGCCGACCATCAGCGGACCCACCACGCCGAAGGGCAGGCTGGCCAGCGTGAGCATCGCGATGGTGCGGGCGCGCAGGTGCGGCGGCGCCGCGTCCTGCAGCACGTTGGGCAGCAGCACCGCGCTGCCGATGAGCGGCACCACCAGCAGCCCCAGCAGCATGAAGTTGTGGTTGGCCGAACTCGTGAACAGCAGCAGCGTCGACATCAGCGCCGCCGAGAGGTTGCCCAGCATGATCAGGCGCAGCGCAGCGGCCGGCCCCATGCGCGGCTGCACGTAGCGCATCGACAGCACGCCCAGCAGGCCCCCGGCCACCGTGCCGCAAAGGAAGGCCACGCCCATGCCCTGCCCCATCTGCACCGGCGTGACGCCGTAGGTGCGTGCCGTGACGATCGGCAGCCAGGTGCCCAGCGAGCTCAGGCCCACGCTGGTCAGGCCCACGCCAGTCACCAGGCCCGCGAAGGTGCGCCAGTGCAGGCGCAGGTGCTCGCGCAGGGTCGTGATGCCCGCCGCCTCGGCGGTCGGGACGGCCGGCTTAGCTTCCTGCGCGCCGCCGCGCGAGGTGCGCCGGATCGACAGCACCAGCAGCGTCACCGGAATGCCGGCCGACGCCAGCACGAAAAAGGTCAGGCGCCAGGCTTCGAGCTGCTGCATCGACACGGGCAGCCAGGGCCGCAGGTCGTCGGTGAGGTGCACGATGGTGCCGCCCAGCAGCGCACCCAGTGCACTGCCGAAAATGGCCGACAACGCGAACACCGCATTCGCCAGCACCCGCTGCGCACGCGGGAACAGGTCGGGGATCATGCTGTTGGTGATGGGCGTGAGGCCCGCCTCGCCCACACCCAGGCCGACGGAGGCGACGAACAGCACGCCGTAGTCCATGGCCGTGCCGCGCATGGCGGTGGCGGCGCTCCATAGCACCACGCAGGCCGCGAGCACCACGCGCCGGTCGTAGCGGTCGCTGAGCCAACCCAGCGGCAAGGTGGCGATGCCCGTGAACAGCACAATACCCGCGCCCTGCAGCAGCCCGAGCTGCGTGTCGGAGAGCGACAGCGTCTGGCGGATCGGCTCCGTCAGCAGCGTGAGGATGACCTTGTCGATCGACCCCAGCACGGTGGCGATGATGAGCACCGACAGCGCATACCAGGCGCTGGTGGGCGCCTTCCGGTTCGTTTCGAGGGCCGCAGGGGCGGCCGTATCCAGCGGCACCGGTGCCGCGAACGGTGAGAGGCCCGCCATGTCAGAACGGAACGTTGACGTTCACGCCTATAGTGCGCGCCGGCACGAGTGCCGCGGTCACCAGGTTCGGGTTCGCGTTGAGTCCGGTTTCGATCGACACGATGCCGCGCCGGTTCGTCAGGTTGCGCACATAGGCCGAGACGCTGAAGCGCTTGAAGTCGATGCCTGCCTGCAGGTCGACCAGCGTGTAGGCCGGCATCATGATGCTCGGCAACGCCGTGCTGCCGCGGTAGCCCGCATCGCGCTTGCCGGTGTAGCGCGCGCTGATGCCGACGTAGGCCGGGTGATCGGCGAGGCTGAAGTTGCGCGTCACGCCCAGCGTGGTGGCGAAGCGCGGCGTGTGCGGCAGGCGCGTGCCGGCCTTGGCGCCCAGGCCCGGGGCGTCCTCGGTCAGGCGCGCGTCGATGGCGGCGGCATTGGCGGTGAAGCGCCATTCCTTGCTGGGCTTCCAGTTGAGCGTGAGCTCGCTACCCTTGATGCGGGCCGCACCCGCATTGGTCACGAAAGTGAAGCCGCCGCTGCGCGTGGGCTGCTGAACACCGCTCCACTCGATGTCGTACAGCGCGGCTTCCAGCGACAGCGTACGGTCGAGCAAGTCGGCCTTGTAGCCCAGCTCGTAGCTCCACAGCGAGTCGGAGTTGTACATCGGCTGTACCACGTTACGGTCGGTGTTGGCCTTGAGCACGTTGGGACCGCCGGGGCGGTAGCCGCTGGCCGCGCGGAAGTACACGGTGCTCGTGTCAGATAGCGTGTACTTGGCCGCAGCCAGATAGGTGGTCGGGCTTTCCGACGAGGTTCCGGCGGCATTGGCGGCGACCGAGCCGATCAGCTGACCGGTCTGGCGGCTGGCGTACTTCTGGTGGTTGCGCGCCAGGCGTACGCCACCGGTGAGCGAGAACGCTGGCGTCACGTTCCAGGTGATGTCGCCATAGGCCGCTTCCTCGCGGTAGCGCGACGACTGCGTCGACGTCAGCAGGCCGAGGCTGCCCCGGCCTCCGATCAGGTTGGCGTCCATGCTGCCGTTGTTGCTGCCGCGTTCACGGTTCAGGTACAGGCCTGCCAGCCACTCGATGGTGGTGCCCGAGCGCGAGGTCAGGCGGAACTCCTGGCTGACGCGATGCTGCTCCACAGTGCTGATGATCGGCACCGAGGCCACCGGCACCCGCATAGCGCTCAGCAGCGGCCCGTACAGGCCGGTGACGTCGACGCTGTTGTTGATCTTCACGTCCTGCGCGGAGGTGATCGAATTCAGGCGGGCCCAGCCGAAGTCGTACTCCACGTCCAGCCCGAACAGCTGCGTGAGGTTGCGGTACGACTCGCTGGCCGACAGCTGGCGCGAGCGCTCCCGGTTCCAGGGGCGCAGCGTGCGCTTGTCCATCTCCTCGAAGCCCAGGCCCTTGCGATGCACGTCCTGCACGGTGCCCGTGAGGCGCACCGTGAGTTCGCGCGTGGGCGTGAGCAGCAGCGAGACCCGTCCGCCGTCGGTGTGGCCGCGGTCGATGTTGCGGCCGCTCGCAAGGCCCGTGGCGTCGTAGCTGCCGCCGATCTGGTCGGTGAAGGCGGCGAAGCGGATGGCCGCCACGTCTTCCTTGAGCGGCACGTTGAGCACCGCGCCGGTCGTGAAGCCGGGGCCGCCGCCCTGCGTCCACGAGGTGCCGAACCGCACCGAGCCCGCGAACTCCATGGTGTCGGGCTGGTTGGTCACGTACTTGAGCACGCCGCTCATGGCGCCGGCGCCGTACAGCGTGCCCTGCGGGCCGCGCAGCACCTCGATGTGGCTGAGGTCGAGCATGCCCATGTCCAGCGGCGTGTTGCCGCCGTTCGCGCCGGCCGAGCTCAGGCCGGTGGCCACGTCATCCACGTACACACCCACGGTCGCGATGCCCTGCACCGGGCCCATGGTCAGTCCGCGCATGGTGAGCGTGCCGCCCACGCTGCCGCTGCTCGTGAGGTTCACACCCGGTTGTTCGGCCACGTAGTCGGCCAGGTTCTTGGCGCCGGCGCGTTCCAGCGCCTGCGCCTTCATCACGTTGACCTGCATCGGAATCTCGCGCACCGGCTCGCGGCGGCGCGTGGCCGTGATCGTGACGCTGTCGAGCGACTGCGGTGCTTCGTCGGCCAGCGGCTTGGCAGCCGCAGCGGCCGTGTAGATCACGATGGCGCCGTCGTCACCGCGGCGCGTGCGCAACTGCGTGCCTTCGAGCAGCTGCGCCAGCGCGTCCTGCGGCGAAAGCGCTCCCTTCACGCCACGCGTGGCCACGCCCTTCACGTCGTCGACCTTGTAGAGCAGTTGCACGCCGCCCTGCGCGATGTAGGCATCGAGCGCGGTCTTGAGATCGCCACCGCCCACGTCGAAGCCATGTGCCGGCATCTGCGTCTGTGCCTGTGTCTGCGCGTGTGCGGACATGCCGGTCGCCAGCGCCCACGCACCGCCGATGACCCATGGGCGCAGCGCAGCAGCCGCGTACGTTCGCTTCTTCTTGGACGGCATACCGGGGCGAGGTGCGATGCGATTCATGGGGTATCTCTCCAGCGTGGTTATTTGTCGGGATACCCACTGAGACGAACGCCCCGTCACATTCCGGTAATTTGTTAATTCGAAATTCTGATTTCGTTGCCGCGCTCATGCGCCGCAAGGCCGAAGCCCTGCTTGAGCAACGCTACGAAGCCGCTCATGTTGTTGGCATCGAAGCTGCCGCCGATGCGAACCTGCGCGATCGCCGGATCGACGATCACGAGCTGGCGCGTGTTGTATCGGTTGAACTGCGCGGCCGCGTCGGCCAGCGTGGTCTGGTCGAACACCAGCTTGCCTTCGCGCCAACTCAGTTCGTCATCGACCTGCTTGGGCGCCTTCGAGATCACCAGCACGTTGTCCGCGTGCGTGACGGCCGCCTGGTTGCGCGTGAGCACGGTGGGCTCGGCGCTCTTGGCGCCCGGCTGGGCCGATGCAATCTGCACGCGACCTTCTTCCACCGTCACGTTCACCTGTTCGCCCTGGCGTCGCACGAGGAAGCGCGTGCCCAGCACGGTGATGCGGCGGTCGCCGGCGATGACGACAAAGGGCCGCTTCTTGTCGTGGGCGATGTCGAAGTAGGCTTCGCCTGCATCGAGCCAGACCTTGCGCCCGCTGTCATTCACAGCGGTGCGCACCTGCGTGGCGGTGTTCAGCGTGAGCCTGGAGCCGTCGGCCAGCGCCACCGACTGGCGCGCGCCGACGGCCGTGGCGTACTGCCGGCCCTGTTCTTCCTGCATGTACTGCCAGCCGAACCAGGCGGTGCCCGCCGCGGCCACCAGAATGCCGGCGGCAATACGTTGCAGCGAGAAGCGCGACAGGCGTGAGACCGGGCGTGCAGCCTGCTGCTGCGATGCCGGAGCCGGCGTGGGGACAGGAATCGGGATCGCCGGTGTGCGCAGTGCGCCCAGCCGGTCGCCGCGCTCCCAGGCACTGGACAACCGGAGCCACGCCACGCGGTGGGCAACCGACGCGGCGATCCAGGCGTCCAGCTGCTGCTGGTCGGCGTCGGTCCATGCGCCGCTGTCGCGGCGGGCCAGCCAGTCGGCAGCCACGGATTCGGTGCGCTGCGCTTCGCTCATTGGTTTAGCTCCATGCTTCGCACTGCGGTGCGCGCTTGCTTGAGGCGGCCCGGCACGGCGCTCATGTCGAAAGCCTCCGCTCGTTCTGCGCTCGCCCGAAGGCCTTGGTGTCCAGCTGCACGCCGCCCGAGAGCAGCGCGTCGGCCAGGGCGCGCACGCCGCGCGAGACCTGCCGCTCGACCGTGTCCTCGGTGATGCCCAGTTGCGCGGCAACCTCGCGCTGCGAGAGCCCGTCGATCTTGCGCATCTCCACCACGCGGCGGCACTTGGCCGGCAGCGCATCGAGCGCCGATTGCAACAGTCGCAGCTCGCCGCGGCCGGCGGCATGGCGTTCGGGCGTGAGCTCGTCGGCCGAGAAATCGAGCGCGTCGAGGTCGGCAATGATCTCGATGGAGACGATCTGCGCGCGCCGGGCGCGGTCGATCAGCAGGTTGCGCGCGGTGGCGAAGACGAAGGGCTTGACTTGATCGGGCATGGATCTGGAGGCGGATTCGTAGATGCGCACATAGACGTCCTGCCGCAGGTCGGGCACTTCGGCCTCGTCGCGCCAGTTGCGGCGAAGGAAACGCGTGAGCGCGGCTTCCATCGGCAGCACCTCGCTGACGAACCAGGCGTCCAAGTCACTGAGAACCACTAAGCGCTCCTGGAAAGTGAAGGGCCGAAACGAAAGGGCGGCAGCCGCCGGGATTGGCGACAGACAGTGAGACGAACGGCTCGAGGATTTCCGGTAACGCGCGAAGACACGATGGGCGAATTTGCCGAAATTCCTGCGAATTCCGGTGCCCGCAACGGCCCCTGAAATTCTAGAAGGTCCGGGCCGCAGGCTTTTCCGCCTTGCCCCGTTACCGGAAAGTGCGCCCGAACTCGTCTTACCGGGGCACAAGAAAAACCAATTCGCGGAAAACAGACCGACATGATTCCAAACTGGAGGCAGCCCCCCACCCTCTTCGCCCTCTTGAAACGCACTCGCCTTGCCCCCGCTGCCGCAGCCGGCCTGCTTCTGGCGGGCCCGGCCTTTGCCCATGTCATGGAGTTCGATGTGAAGGGCGGCGAACTGCGACCGGCGCTCGATGCCTACATCGCGCAGTCGGGCGTACAGCTCATCTACAAGGTGGAAGACATCAAGGACCTCTCGACCCGGGGCTTCAAAGGAAAAATCGCCGCCGACGCGGCGCTGGATCGCCTGCTCGAAGGCACCCGCCTGCGGGTGCGGCGCGGCCAGGACGGCGCGATGGTGCTCATTGCGCCGTCCCCGGCACGCGCGCCTGTGCGCATCGAGTAAGACGATCGACCACAGCAGCACGCGCAGCGCTTGCTGAACGCGGCGCAGGGAAGATACCGCGGTTCACCGCCGTCCGACACCGCACCTGGCCATCGGCCCTTCTGTTTGAAGATGTCTTCGGCCAAGTCGTTGGCCTCCAGCAGGTGGTGTACTTCACGCAGCAGTTCTTCACCATCGACGACAATGACTTTCGAGGCTGGCTTTGAGTCAATCAGTTCGACAAGTATGGGCCGAGGCAGCCGACGGCACGCCTTCAACTCGCCCGAAAGTGCTGCGTGGGCGCCGGCTCGATTCACTTCATACCTCCGTTGAATACCCACTACGGATGCTTTTGTCGGCGCGTCCGGCCGACCAGTCATGCCCGCAATGCAGCAGCTGGCACGCGCGATCAAAATCGCCGACCTTTCAGCCACGAATCCGCCAACCGACGATAAATGGGCGTTTACGAAGGTGAGGCGGTTGCCTCCAAGCGATGAGAGCCCGCCGTGTCAGCTATAGACAATGCGGCTTATGAGGAACTCGGTCCCATCTCGCCTTCCTGCGCGTAGGTGCAGCCGCACCGTGCGCTATGCAGCGCAAGCGGACTATCGTTGGCGGAGACTAGACTTCTGAGTTCGGCCTGTCAGGAGTCTGCGGCTACAAAGGCGGCGAAGTCGGACGCGCCCACGTACTTGCGCGCAGACGAGTTGTGTCCGGAAGAACCCATCCTCACTTCCTCTTTCGAACCCCTCGCAGTCTTCCATTGCCACCGCCTGCAACTGGTGGTCGGGGAATCGACATATCGCTGACGCTTAAGCTCCCTCTCGATATAGAAGAGACACGTAAAAAGATGGCTGCACCAGCGCGACAACAAGGAAAATCAGTCCAACACACTATTCAGCGTGGCGTCGAGATCATTGGCACAACTCAATCCAGGGCTATCCGGTTGCGACTCTTTGGATGGCTTTTGGAAATCAAAAGGTTAGCCGCGTTTGAGTCCAGTGGAATATTCCTCAGAGTCAGCCGCGCACTCTAGAGTCCACCGATCACAACCTCCCTTTTCAGGAAAGAAAGCCGATCCATGTCCGCACGCAACGTTGTCTTTCCCGCCGGCCGCCAGGCGCTCTACGAGCGCAACCGCTATTCGCCCGCCATCCGCTCCAACGGTTTTCTCTTCGTATCGGGGCAGGTCGGCAGCCGGCCCGACGGTTCGCCCGAGCCCGACCTGGAGGCACAGGTCCGGCTCGCGTTCGAGAACCTCAACGCGATCCTCTCGGCCGCGGGCTGCAGCTTCGACGACGTGGTCGACGTGACGGTCTTCATCGTCGACCCCGAATCGAAGTTCGAGACCATCTGGAAGGTGGTCGCAGAATATTGGGGCGAAGCGCCGCACCCGACGCTGACGGGCATCGGCGTGACCTGGCTCTACGGCTTCCAGTTCGAGATCAAGGTGATCGCGAAGCTTCCGGACGAGCGCGCGGCCGGCTGAGGGCCCGCCCGCCCAGGCCCGGCGTCCGAGTCCAGACCTTGTCGAAAGCCTCGCAGAAGGCGCGCTGCACGACCGACATCGGGCGGTACCGGTTGCGGATGACGTGGACATCGAGCCGCTCGCTGCTGCTGAAGGGCCGCACCGCGAGGCCGTGGAAGGTCTGCCCCGCGATGGCCGCGCGGTCCACCACCGCGATGCCGACGCCGGCCTGCGCGAACCAGCAGGCGGTCGTCGACGAACGCACCTCGACATCCAGGTGGAGTTCCTCGGCTTCCTTGCCGTAGGCCCGGTGCAGGCTGCGGCCGTAGGCGCTGCTTTCGGGGGACGTGATGATGCGGTGGCCTCGCAGGTCCGCCGGACGGACGATCTTGCGCCCGGCGACGGGATGGTCGCTGCGCATGACGCAGGCGAGCGTGCACTGATAGCGCTTGACGACAATGAGGTTCGGATGGTCGTTGGGCAGCAGGCCGATCGCCAGATCCATCGAGCGATCGAGCAGTGCATCGACCATGATCGGCGCGACGAGCACCTCGACCCGGCACTTGAGCCGCGGGTATTGCGCATGGAGAAGCGCCATGGCCTGTGGCACCAGGTAAGGCGCAAGACTGGCGGACACCGCGATGCGCAGCATGCCGGTGTCGGGCTGCGCCAGGCTGCGCGTGACGTCGCGCACCCGGTCCACGCCGCGCCACAGGATCTCGATCTCCTGGTGCAGCAGATGGGCCTCGGGGGTCGGGATCAGCCGGCCCTTGATCCGCTCGAACAGGGTCAGGCCGGTCTGGCGCGCGATCTGCCCGAGCAGCTTGCTTACGGCCGGCTGCGAAACATGCAGCAGTTCGGCGGCGCCGACGACGCCGCCCGTGAGCATCACAGCGCGAAAAACTTCCATGTGGCGCAGGTTCATGCCTGGATTCTCCATCGCATGCCGCCGGACGACGATCGGCGGGTGCATAACCAAAGGTTAAGCCCTCGCCAATTCTTTTCATTTGCGGGGCCGAGCAGGCCTCACAACAATGAAGGCACTCCGACAAGACCAGAGACAAAGAAAGATGAATGCACACGAGGACGGACGGCTGTCTCGCCGACGCCTGCTGCAGGCCGCGTTGCTGGGCGCGCTGGCGCGGACCCGGGTGGCGCACGCCCAGGAGTTTCCGACCCGGCCCGTCAAGCTGATCGTTCCGCAGCCCCCGGGCGGTGCGGCCGACCGGCTGGCGCGGAACTTCGCGCAGGCGCTGGAGGCCCGGTGGAAGCAGTCCGTGGTGGTGGAGAACAAGCCGGGCGGCGGCGTGGTGATCGGAACGCTCGCGACCGCGCGTGCCGCGCCCGATGGCCACACCTTCGCCCTGCTCGGAAGCTCGCTCAGCATCAATGCCGCCCAGCGCAAGGACCTGCCCTACGACGCGGCCCGGGATCTCGGGCCGATCGCGCGTGTCGGCTATTTCACCGTCGTCCTCGTGGCGCCGGCCGACTTCGGCGCCGACAACGTGCGCGAGCTGATCGCCATGGCCAGGAAGAACCCGGGGACGCTGTCGTTCGCATCGAACGGCATCGGCACCTCCGCGCAGCTGGCCGGCGAGATGCTCAACCACATGGCGGGCATCCAGCTTCAGCACGTGCCCTACAACGGCGCGGCCAAGATGTACACCGACATGATCGGCAAGCAGATCCCGCTCGGCTTCTCGGTGGCGTCCTCCGCGGAAAGCTTCATCCGGTCGGGGCAGCTCAAGGTGCTGGGCGTGACCAGCAAGGAACGCAGCCCACTCTATCCGCAGTGGCCTGCCATCGCCGAGACGCTGCCGGGTTTCGAAGCCGTGAACTGGGCCGGCTTTGCCGCGCCGGCCGGCGTGCCGCGCGCGGTGACGGCCAGGCTGGCCGACGACATCCTTGCCGTGCTGGCGACCGCCGACGTGGCCAAGGCGATGGCCGACATGGGCATCGAGGTCAGGCCGCAAGGGCCGGACGAGTTCCAGGCCTTCATCCAGTCCGAGATGCGGCGCTTTGCCGAGATCTCCAGGCCGCTCAACAAGCCATCCAACTGAGCCCACAGAACTCCTCCAGCGATGACCCAGCCCATGATCTCTCCGTCCGAATATTCCTTCAGCCGCACCATCCCCGTGGATGACAGCTACGACCTGGTGGTGGCCGGCGGCGGCCCCGCCGGCACGGCCGCGGCCGTGTGCGCGGCCCGGCTGGGCCTGAAGACCCTGCTGGTCGAGGCCACCGGCTGCCTGGGCGGCATGGGCACGTCGGGCCTGGTCGCGTCCTTCGGCCCGGTGTCCGACGGCGAGCGCATGCTGGTCGGCGGCTTCATGAAGGAGCTGCTGGAGACGATGTGGCGCCAGAAGGCCTTCGGCCCGCACGTGGTTCGCGAATTCCTGGACGGCCAGCTCAATCGCTGGGTGCCCTTCAAGCCCGAGCACCTGAAGCGCATCCTCGACGACTTCGCGGTCGAGGCCGGTGTCGAGCTGCGCTTCTTCACGCGGCTGATCGAAGCGGACGTGCAGGACGGGCGCGTGCGCGGCGTGGTGCTCAGCAATGTCGAGGGCCTGCGCTACGTGCGGGCGCGGACCTTCGTGGACGCAACCGGCGACGCCGCGCTGGCCGCGCTCGCGGGCGCCGAATGCAAGGTCGTGCTGCGCGACACGGACACCGTCGCGCCGAGCACGCTGTGCTCGCTCTTCGGCGGCATGCGCTGGGACGATCCGGCCTACGGCGACGACTGGCGCGGCATCGACGCGGCCAAGGCCCGCACCAAGACCGAGCTGCTGGAACGAGCCATCGCGGACGGCCACTTCACGCAGGCCGACCTCTTCATGCCGGGCATGAACAAGATCGGCGAGCGCACGGCCAGCCTGAATGCGGGCCATGTGTTCAACCTGAATCCGCTGTCCAACCGCAGCCTGTCGGATGGCATGGTTTTCGGGCGCAAGCTGGCGGTGGAATATCTGGAGTTCTTTCGCAAGTACGTGCCCGGCTGCGCCGACCTCGAGCTGCTGACCACCGCGCCGGTGATGGGCGTGCGCGATTCGCGGCGCATCGTCGGCGAGTTCGAGCTGGGCATCGAGGACTTCCGCAACCAGCGGCAGTTTCCAGACCAGATCGCGGTCTACAACCGGCCCACGGACGTCCACCCCACCGACACCTCCAAGGCCGAGTACGAGCGTTTCCTGCGCGACTTCGACGGCAAGGACAACCTGGGCCGCGGCAACAGCGTGGGCATTCCGTACAGCATCCTGGTGCCGCGCGGCTCGCAGAACCTGTGGGTGGCGGGGCGCTGCCACTCGAGCGACACCAAGGTGCATGGGTCGATCCGCGCCCAATCGGCCGCCTACATGATGGGACAGGCCGTGGGCACCGCCGCCGCGCAGTCGATCGCGAGTGGCGAGCCGGCCTGCGACCTCGACACGCAGGTGCTGGTCGAAAAGCTCCGGGCGCACGGCGCCTACCTGCCGCAGAAGACGCTGGCGAGAACGATGACGCGCTGAGCGGCTGCCCGGTCCGGAGGGCGGGCACCGGCATGGCGAAACAAGATGCCGCCACGGCACCGATTGCGGAATCACATGCCGATTCGCATGCCCACTTCGATCTGAAAGGGAACAGCGAGGCCCCTATGCTCGTGTGGAACGACATCCGTCGTCGTCGCTTCGCCGCTGCGCGCCTTTTCCATTTCGATTGGAGCTGTTCCCATGTCCCTGCAGGATTTCAAGGTTCTCACTTTCGACGTCGTCGGCACGTTGATCGATTTCGAGGGCGGCATGCTTGCCTACCTCCGCTCGGCGGTGCCCGATGCCCGCGTGAGCGACGACGAATTCCTGGCCGCCTACCGCCGGGCACGCGCCGACGGCCAGGCCGGCTGGTACCCCGACGACCTGGAGCGCTGCTGGCACGCCATCGCGCCCGCGCTGGGCCTGCCCGACAGCGATGCGCTGGCCCGCGGCCTGCGCGATTCGGTGGCGCAATGGCCAGCCTTCCCGGACTCGGTGGAGGCATTGAAGCGGCTGCGCACGCGTTTCAAGCTGGTCACGATGACCAACGCGCAGCAATGGGCGCTGGCCCATTTCGACCAGACGCTGGGCTCGCCCTTCGACATGCTGCTGAGCTGCGACGACGCCCTGTGCGAAAAGCCCGACGCGCGCTACTTCGCCTACGCGCGCGGCCGCTTCGAAGGCGCCTGGGGCTACAAACAGGCCGACAACCTGCACGTGGCGCAAAGCCAGTACCACGACATCGGCATCTCCAAACAGCTGGGCATCGCCACCTGCTGGATCGAGCGCCGCCATGCGCAGAAGGGGTCCGGCGGCACCATCGAATCGAAGCACACCGAGCCCGACTACCACTTCCGCACGCTGGCCGAACTGGCCGATGCCGTCGAGGCGGGCCGCTGACCATTGCGCCGCAGCGACCTCCTGCGGGGCATCACCGCTTTCCCAGGAGCGGCGAGCGGCCCATCTTTTCCCGCGGGGCCGATATCGCGGGCTTCGCATCCGAGAAACGCGCCCGCTTGATCGCGACGTCCAGCGACGGCAGGCTCCAGGTCCTCTGCAGGCGCAGGCTGTTCATTCCGGCGTTCCAGGCATGCAGCATCCGCTTGGCCGTCTCGCGGAATCCGGGATAGCGGCCGGCCGCCTCGACCACCTGCGGGGTCACGCGGACGATGGACTCGCAGAGGCGGTCCACACGCTCTTTGGTCTGCGCAGGCATCACGCCGCAGCGTGTCTGCAGAAACCGCTCCAGCGCCTTGCCTGGCATCCAGGTGCTGCGCCCTTCGACAGGCATACCCGGCGGATTCTTCGCATAGTCGTCGTAGACCGTCGTGGTCAACATGTCGTAGACGGGAGCCAAGGCAATGCTCTCGCGCGACGTGTAGAGCAGCGCGATGTTCTTGGTGTGGCAGTCCGCGTTGCGCAGCGCATAGGTCAGCAGCAACAGATCCGCCAGTTGCGACAACGCCGCATTCTGTTGTGCCGGCGAATCCACTACATCCTTGATGCGGCCGACCACACGCTCCCAGGTCGACTGGTACTTTTCTTCAGGCCGCAGCGACAGCAGGCTGCAAAGGTCTTCCATGCCTTTGCGCATGGTGCCGTCCTCGTCGAAGTCGAAGCGATGCACCACAAGCGCTTGGCCATCCTCGGAGACTTCGGTCATCGCGGCAGGAATGCCGGCCTGGCGCGACACTTCCATGCACAGGTGTTCATTGAGCGCAACGCCCGGGAGCCGGGCGGTGGCCCCCTTGATGATGTACCGATCGGTGGCCAGCGTCCCTTTGCCGTACTCGGTCAGTGCGTTCGGCGACAGGAACTTGGGGACGACGCCGGACACCCCGGACACGGCATATCGGCGCACCAGGTCGACAAAGGCCGCCTCGGAGTTGTCGCCGCGCAAGATTTCCCTCAATTCGAAGGGTACGGGCGGCTGGGTCGGATCGGCGCCGGGCATGGCGACCTTCACGCGCCCGATGGCGTTGCGCCCCACCACCGACAGCAGGTTGAGCGGCGATGCACCGACCTGCGGCCCCAGTTGCTCCTGCAGAATCGACAGCAGGAAGCCCTCCGGCAGGTTCATCCGAAAGACGGGATGAAGGTCGGGATAGGCATAGGACTCCGTCCGCGCAGGCATCAGCAGCGAGACGAACTGCGTGGGTTCGACATCAGGGTGATAGGCCATGACGTGGCGGAAACCATCGGCAGACTCCAGGGTCGCCACCGGCTTGTCATGAACGAAGACGTGCAGCTTCATCGGCGCGCTTCACTGTCCTGCGCGAAGGCGCGTTGCCGCTCCGCCAGCGCGTCATCGAGCGTGAAGCTGCGCTTCATCGGCATGTAGCTCATCTCGTGGCCGAGCACTTCCAGCAGACGCAGCAGTTTGCGTGAGCCGAACTCGGCGACACCGCCCGTCTCGAAGCGTGCAAGGGTGGATTGGCCCAGGCCGCTCAAGGCGGCGAGTTCCTTTTGGGTCATGCCACGCTCTTTGCGCAGTTGCGCGAGTGCGCGGCCAAGATCAGGCAGACTGTTCATATGCTTTATTTGCTATAAAAATTCATGTGAAATTTCTAACGGCGCCCTGGCTGACGCATTGCCTATATCTGCACAAATTATAGCAAATAGAGCACTATTTTTGCGGCGACTTAATGCCGTATATGTAATGAGGTACCGCCGACGGATCAGGGAATCGGTTGCGTGTCTGGTCATTTTTATAACAAATACAGCACCATCCGATTCAATCCCTCGCCTCCGGGGCCGCGGTCGCCCGGGCCATCGCGCAAATGCCCACAAGGCGGCACGCGCAGGCAACGATTCCCGCGCGCAGCGCATGAATGCTTTCGTCTGCTGGCGGGCATACTCGCACGCGTTCAGAGAAAACCCATTTCAACAAGGATCCCATGTCAGGACACGGCTTTCACGTGCACGGCCCGCACGACCACGAACTTGAACACGCGGCATCCGGCGCTGGCCATGGCGACGGCCATGGGGACGGCACGGCGGCCTCACCGTCGGGTGGCATGAGCATGACGAGCAAGATCGCGGTGTGCACCGCCGTGATCGCCACCGTCGGCGCAATCTTCTCGTACATGGGCGGCGCCACGCAGGCCAACGCGGGCCTCTACAAGAACAACGCCGCGATCAAGAAGACCGAGGCGTCGAACCAGTGGAATTACTTCCAGTCGAAAAGCACCAAGCAGGCCTTGGCCGAATTTGCGCGCGACACCGCGACCGACGACGGCCGCAAGCAGGACTGGCAGCTCAAGGTGGCGCGCTACGAGCAGGAGAAGACCGACATCCAGGCCGCCGCGAAGAAGCTGGAGGCCGAGGCGAGCCAATGGGACGCCCAGTCGGAAGAGCAGATGCACCAGCACCATCGCTGGGCCCAGGCGACGACCGTGCTGCAGGTGTCGATCGCACTGGCCGCCATTGCGTTGCTGACGAAGAAGAAGTGGCTTGAGCGCGCGATGTTCGGCGTGGCGGCTGGGGGGCTTGTGGTGGGGGCGCTGGCGGCGTTTCACATCTAGCAGCCAGGCCGGCGCGAGTCGGAGGCGACGCATGCAACTGCCGCCTCGACCTCCCGGCCCTCCGCTAGGCAGCTTGCCGCACAGAGGCGCGCGCGCAGGCCAGGAAGGGCTCGATGAGCGGGCTCTGCCAATCGCTGCGCCAACAGGCGGCGATGTCCATCTTTGCATCGACGTTGCGAAGCGCCCTGAACACCACACCCGGAGGCCGGCCGATCCGGGCGCAGGCCGGCAGGATGGCCACGCCCTTGCCCGCCAGCACGAGCGCCAGCGCCGACATCATGGTCTCGACCCGCTGCGCGATCGGCATGCTGACGCCGTGCCGCCGAAGCATCGAGGCGACGACGGATTTGTCGACGTCTCCATCCGGCACAGGCAGCCCGATGAGGGGCAGGCCTGAGAGCCGCTCCAGTGGAATGCTGGACATGCGGGCCAGGGGCGAGTCCGCATGCATGGCCAGCATCAAGGGCTGGGTTCCGATGCGCTCGACCGCGATGCCGGCCTGGGCCACGGGCGGGATGCAGATCGCCACCGACACGTCCGAGTCGACGAGGGCCGAGACGTTGTTGAGGGCGTTCAGTTCCACGTACTGGACTTCCACATCCGGCAGCTTCGCCCGCAGCGCGTTCTCCAGGCGAGGGAGCACCAGGTAGGACAGCACGACCATGGTCCCGATCGTGAGCCGGCCCCTGCGGCCCGAGCCGATTGCCCGTGCCGCGTCGAAGCCTTCGTTGGCGAGCAGCAGCGCTTCCTTCGCACGCTGGAACAGCGCATTGCCGGCGTCGGTGATCTCCATGCCGCGCGCCGCCCTGCGGAACAGCGGCGTGCCCACCGCCGCTTCCAGGTTCTTGATGTGGACCGACAGCGGCGGCTGGGCCATGTTGAGCCGGCGTGCCGCCTTGCCCACGCTGCGTTCCTCGGCGACCGCCACGAAGTAGCGGAGCGTTCTGAAGTCTGGTGCTGCCATACGCTGCTCGTATGCCTTTTCAAGAAAACAGTATTGGACCCGATGGTGCGGTGCGTCAATCATTTGGGCATGAAAAAGTTTCCGCGTCTTCCGAAGTCCGAAATCTGCGAGATGTCCGCGGCGACCATGCGCACGCTCGTCGCGCAACAAAAGCTCTCGCCGGTGGAGATCGTCGAAGAAGTATTGCGCCGGGCCGACACCGTGCAGCCGCACCTCAACTGCTTCATCACGCTGTGCCACGAGCAGGCGATGGCGCAGGCCCGGCAGGCGGAACGTGCCGTGACGAGGGGCGAGGCACTGGGCCTGCTGCACGGCCTGCCTTTCACGGTGAAGGACATCGTCGACACCGCGAACGTCAGGACGACCTACGGCTCCCTGCTGCATCGTGACCACGTTCCCACGCAGGACGCCGTGGCGGTGGCGCGCATGCGCCAGGCGGGGGCCATCCTCATCGGCAAGACGACCACCTCCGAGTTCGGCGCCAAGTGCCTGACCGACGCTCCTCTTTTCGGCAGCACCCGCAACGCCTGGGATGGAACGCGCACCAGCGGCGGCTCGAGCGGCGGCGCGGCCGCGTCCATCGCGGCCGGCATCGCGCCGCTGGCCATCGCCACCGACGGCGGCGGCTCGACCCGCATTCCCGCCGCCTGCAACGGCGTGGTCGGCCTGAAGCAGAGCCTGGGCGTGGTGCCTCACAGTCAGGTACAGGACGCTTTCGGCAACTACACCTACGTGACGCCCACCACGCGCAACGTGGCCGACACCGCGCTCATGCTGCAGGCCATGACCGGCGCCCACGGGTCCGATCCCTGGTCGGTGGGCGTGCCGGCGCAGCGCTACTTCGACGCTCTGCAACCCGGCGGCGATCTGCGCGGCAAGCGGATCCTCTACTGCGCAACGCTCGAGGGGCGTCCGATCTCCGACGACGTCGCCGCCGCCTTCGAAGCCGCCCTGGACACCTTGCGTTCCATGGGCGCGGAGCTCGAAGAGATGTCGAGCGACGGATACGACGTCGAGCCGGTGTGGCGGGTGATCAACCACACCAGCTGGCGCGGCCGCTTCGCCCCGCTGGCCGCGGCGCATGCCGACCAGTTGAGCCCGTCGTTGCTGCAACAGCTCGAACTCGCGCAGCACGTCGACGGGGTCGCCTTCCAGCAGGCCATGTTTGCCAGGACCGCGCTCTTCCGCAAGGTCCAGGCCCAGCTGGAGAGCCACGACTTCATCTTCACGCCGACGCTCTCGCGCACGGCCCTGCCGATCGACCAGGACCTGTTCGGCCGTATCGAGATCGATGGCGAGGCGTATGCCGAAGTGCGGCCGAACTGGTTTCCCTGGACCATGCCCTTCAACCTCACGGGCCACCCCGCCATCAGCCTGCCGTGCGGTGCGGGCCGCGATGGCCTGCCCATCGGCATGCAGCTCGTCGGCCGGTTCCGCGAGGACCTGCAACTGCTGCAGGCCGCGGCGTCCTTCGAAGCCGCGCACCGGCCGGCGAACGCGCTGCCCGCCCTGGCCTTCTAGATCCCCTCTCCCGCTCCCATTCCACAACTTTGGAGGTACTCCACCATGGCCTCGTTTCTCAGGACACTTTTCCTCGGCGCGTCGATCGCACTGATCGGCGCCGCCGCGCATGCCGACAGCAATGCGCCCATCCGGCTGGTCATCGGCTTTCCGCCGGGCGGCGCGCTCGACAACCTGGCGCGTTCGCTGGCCGAGGACTTGCGCACCACGCTCAAGGAGCCCGTGCTGGTGGAGAACCGGCCCGGCGCCTCGACCCGGATTTCCATCGAGGCCGTCAAGGCCGCCCGGCCCGACGGCCGCACCATCCTGCTGGGCGCGACGCCGCCCTTCGTCCTCTTTCCGATGACCTATGCGCGGCTGAACTACGACGTCGACAAGGACTTCATCCCCATTGCGCACCTGGCGAACGTGCCCAGCGTCCTTTCGGCCGGCGCAGGCCAACCGTTCAAGACACTCCCCGAATATGTCGCCTGGGTCAGGAAGAACCCCACGGGTGCGAGCGTGGGGTTGACCAACCTCGGCGGCGCACTGCACTTCAGCGTGCTGCAGCTGTCCAAGGCCATCGGCGTGCCGCTCGCGCCGGTCACCTACAAGGGCGGTGCGCCGCTCGCGACCGACCTCATCGGAGGCCATGTGCCGTTCGCTGCCGACGCGCTGGCCAGCCAGCTCGAGCTCCACCGCGCGGGCAAGCTGCGGATCCTGGGTGTGGCAGGGACCCGGCGATTGAGCTGGCTGCCCGACGTTCCGACCATCAAGGAATCAGGCTACGACGCCTTCGACCGCGCCAACGCCGCCTATGCCGCCTTCGTGCCGGCGGGCACGCCGAAGGATGTGGCCGCGAAACTGGAAGCGGCCCTCCTCGCGGCCATGCGCAATCCGCAGGTGCGCGCGCAGGTCGACCGCATGGGCCTCGAGGCCACGGGGCTTCCCGGCGCCGAAGTGACGCGCATCATGAGGGAGGACCGGGCGTACTGGCGCCCCATCGTCAAGGCCTCGGGGTTCAGGAGCGAAGACTGAATCGATGATGGCCGACGACGACGCCGACCGGGCGGGCTGGGCAGTGCTCGTGGCCGCCAGTTCGGGCGCGCTGCTGTGCTTCCTGAATCTCAGCGCGCTCAATGTCGCGTTGCCTGCCGTGGCGCGGAGCCTGCACGCCTCGCCGGCGCAGGCGAGCTGGATCCTGCTGTCCTACATGCTGGTCAGCACCGTCTGCATTCTCAGCTTCGGACGGCTGGCCGATCTCTGGGGACGGCGCCGGCTCTTCCTCGCAGGACTGGGGCTTTTCGTGGCGGCGTGTGCGGCATGCGCCTTCGCACCCACCGCCGAACTGATGTTGGCGAGCCGCATCTGCCAGGCCGTCGGTGCGGCCGGCGTCATGGCCAACGCCAGCGCGCTGGTGGGCGATGCCTTCGGCCGCCGCAGGATGGGGCTGGCACTCGGCGTGCTCGCCATGGTTGCGGCCCTGGCCCAGGTCGTGGGCCCGCTGGCGGGCGGTTTCGTCGTCTCGTGGTGGGGATGGCGCGTCCTCTTCATGCTCAACGTGCCGATCGGGCTCGGCGTGCTGGCGTGGTCCTGGAAGATCCTGCCAAGAAGCGCGTTCGTTCAGGCCGAGCGCTTCGATCTGGCCGGCGCGGCACTGTCCTTCGTCGGCATTGGATGCGTGACCTATGCACTCTCGATGGCCGGTACCCGCGGATGGATCAGCACGCCGGTGTGGACCTTCATGCTCGCGGGGCTGTGCGCCATCGCCCTCTTCTCCGGCGTTCAGAGGCGTGTGGCCAGTCCGCTGGTCGACCCCTCGCTGTTCGGCGAACCGGGACGCCGCACCGCCTACGCGGCCATCCTGCTGCTGTCGATGACGCAGGCGGCTCCCCTGCTGCTGGTGGCCCTGTATCTGCAGGCTTGCGCGGGCCTGCAGCCATCGCAGGCGGGCCTGCGCATCGCACCGGTGGCATTCGGCATGCTGATGGCTGCGCCGGTGGCGGGCATCCTGCTTCGCCGCTTCGCGGCCGAATCCATCTGCGTGGGCGGCATGCTGCTCGCAGCCTGCGCCTTGGCACTGCTGGCGGCGCTGCTGCAACCGATGATCGGCGCCGTGCAGCTGTCGCTGTGCCTCTGGATGCTCGGCCTGGGCATCGGGAGCTTCGTGACGCCGAACAACGCATCGATCCTCCAGAGCGTTGTCCCCCAGCGCCGGGGCATCGCCAACGGCGTCCGGTCGACGCTGCAGAACACGGGCATCATGGTGGGAACGGCGCTGACGCTGAGCGTGGCGCTGGCACAGCTTCCTTCCGGCTCGCAGCGCATGATTCTGGGAGGCAGCGGCGCGGGGCTTTCGAATCCGGATGTGGCGGCCTTTACGCAAGGCGCCTGTTCTGCGCTGATCTTGCTTGCGGTCCTTTGCCTTGCCGGCGCGGCCTTGATCGCCGCGAGTGCCCGGCGGCATGGGCGCGGGAAAACGCCAGTCATCGCGGGTGGGGAAACAGCCGTTCGATCGGGCAGTGCGTCTTGATGAACGGCGACTTGATGACGATGTAGCTGAAGTACTTCGAGATGCCGATGTTGCGTTCGAGCAGTTCCTCGATCACTTCCTGGTAGTGGTTGACGCCGCGCGTCAGGAAACGCAGCAGGTAGTCGTAGCCGCCGCTCACCAGGTGGCACTCGAGCACCTCGTCCACCTCTCGGATCGCGGCCTCGAAGCGCACGAAGTCCTCGCGGTGGTGGTCCTGCAGCGTGACTTCGGTGAACACGGTGAGCGTGTCGCCGAGCTTCTCGAGCCGCAGGTGCGCGCCGTAGCCGGCGATGTAGCCGGCCTGCTCGAGCCGCTTCACGCGGATCAGGCAGGGGCTGGGCGACAGGCCGACCGCATCCGCGAGGTCGACGTTGGTCATGCGCCCGTTCTGCTGCAGCTGGGCCAGGATGCGCAGGTCGAGTCGGTCGATCTTGAAAGCTTCAGACATGGCAGTCCTGAAAAAACGAAAGAGGATCCGATTCTGCTTTGCCGGCGAGGTCCCGGGGCAGTGCTTTCCCGCCCGCTCAGGCCCCCAGGGCCGCGCGCACGTCGGCGGCATCCAGCACCTCGTCGAGCGTCTTCTTCAGGCGCGCGAACATCTGGGCGAACTCGTCCTCGGTGAAGGTCAGCGCCGGCGCAAAGCCCAGGATGTGGTCGCCGAAGGACCGGAAAACCAGGCCGTTGCTGTAGCCCGCGGCAAAGATGCGGTCCGCGAGGCCCAGCGCCGGATCGAAGCCGCGCTTGCCCTGTTTGTCGCTCACCAGTTCCAATGCGCCCAGCAGGCCTCGGTGGCGCGCATCGCCCACCAGTGGATGCGCGCGCAGCGCATCGAGCCCGGCCGCGAAGTGCGCCGCGCCGCGCTGGCCATTGGCGAGCACGCCGCCCTCTTCGTACAGCCGCAGCACCTCGAGCGCGACCGCGGCGCTCACCGGGTGGGCCGAATAGGTGGCGCCGTGGCCGACCGGCACGCCCGCGGGCGCGCCGTCGGCGATGCCGGCGTAGACCTTCTCGGACATCATCGTCGCGCCCATCGGCACGTAGCCCGAGGTCAGGCCCTTGGCCATGGTCATCAGGTCGGGCTCCACGCCTTCGGCCTCGCAGGCGAACATCGGGCCGGTGCGGCCGAAGCCGGTGATGACCTCGTCGACGACGAAGAGGATGTCGAGTTCGCGCGCGGCATCGCGCATGGCCTTGAGCCAGCCCTTGGGCGGCACGATGACGCCGCCCGAGCCCTGGATCGGCTCGCAGAAGAAGGCGGCCACGTTGTCCGCGCCGAGCTCGGCCACCTTGGCGCGCAGCGAGGCCACCGATGCGGCGATCAGGGCCTGCGGGTCGCCGCCGTCCGCATGGCGGTACGGGTTGGGCGACGGGATGTAGTGCTGCGTGGGCAGCGGCAGATCGAAGCCGCGATGGAAGGCGGGCAAGGCCGTGAGGCCCGCGCCGGTCGACGAGGAGCCGTGGTAGCCGCGCTCCAGTGCGATGAACTGTTTCTTCGACGGCTTGCCGATGGCGTTGTAGTACTGCACGATGAAGCGCACGGCGGCATCGACCGCCTCCGAGCCGCCGAGCGTCATGTACACGCGCGTCAGCGATGCGGGCGTGATCTGCACCAGCTTTTCCGCAAGGCGGATGGCCGGCTCGCTGCTGAAATGGAAGTAGCCGGTCGCGTAGGGCAGGCGCCGCATCTGCTCGGCCGCAGCCTGCACCACGCTCTCCTGGCCGTAGCCCACGTTCACGCACCACAGGCCCGCGAAGGCGTCGAGCAGTTCATGCCCGTTCGCATCGGTGAGCCACACGCCGCGGGCCGAGGCCAGCACGGTGGGGCCGTGCTGCTCGTGCGTGCGCCAGGGCGAGACGGGGTGGATCAGGTGGGCACGGTCGATGGCGTCGAGCGTGGCGTGGTGCGGCAATGCGGTGGGATGCGTCATGGCGGTGTCGATGGAAGCGAGAGCGAAGGAAGCTTTCGATGCCTTGAGCTTAGGCCGCGTGCCGCACGGCGTGGTGCTGCTTTGGGGGTGCTGCGCGAAGCAGGCTGCGGTTATGCGGCCCGCTACGGCACATCATGCGGCGGGCCCTTTCTCTTCTTCATCTTCAGTAGCCCCGCGCGCGGTCCACCAGTCCAGCCATCGGCTCGCCGGCTTCGAAGCGGCGCAGGTTGTGGAGCACGGCTTCGGCGGCGCTCAGCGGCTGCGTCATGCTCGCGATGTGCGGCGTGAGCTGAATGCGCGGATGGCGCCAGAAGGCATGCGCAGGCGGCAGCGGCTCGGGGTCGGTCACGTCGAGCACCGCATCGCCGACCCGCCCGCTGGCCAGCGCCGCCAGAAAGTCGGCCTCGACCAGGTGCGGCCCGCGGCCCACGTGCACCAGCCCCGTGCCCATGGGCAGCATCGAGAACAGTCTTGCATCGAGAAAGCCGCGCGTCGAATCGGTGAGCGGCAGCAGGCACACAAGGATGTCGGTGCGCGCAAGAAAGGCAGGCAGTTCGTCGCTGCCCGCATGGCATTGCACGCCATCGACCTCATGCCGCGAGCGGCTCCATCCCGCGCAGTCGAAGCCCAATGAGACCAGCTGCGCGAGCACAGCCTGGCCGAGCGAGCCGAGCCCCAGCACACCCACGCGCCGCTCGCTTGCGGGGCGCACCGGCAGCGGCTGCCACTGGCCTTGCTGCTGCTGGCGCCGGTACTGCGGCATGTCGCGGTGCAGGCCGAGCACGGCATGCGTCACGTATTCAACCATGCCCTGCACGATGCCGGGCTCGACCATGCGCACCACCGGCAACCCGGGCGGCAGCGCCGCGAAGTCGAACTGGTCGACACCCGCGCCCGAAGAGAACAGCACCTCGAGATTCGGAAAGCGCTCGGCAAGATCCTCCGGCGGCACCCAGGCTGCGAGAAAGCGCACCTGCGCCGGATCGCCAACCTCGGGCCAGATGCGGAAGTCGATGTCGGGGCGGTGGCGGCCGAACACTTCGGCCCACTGGCGGCCGCGTACGGGGTCTGACTTGTAGAGAAAGGTGGTCTTCATGGTCCGGGCCTAGCCCACAGCCTGAGTCACGAGAGCAAACAGCGACGGCCCCTGCACCGCCACAGCAAGTGGCGCACCGCGCACCATCGTCGTCGGCGCATCCACGCGCAGCAGGCCAATGCTCTCGAGCCATTCGGCCAGGCCGCTGTCGAAATCGATGTCGATGCGCGTGAAGTGGCCGGCGTTCAGCCCGGCAAGATGCGCGATCAATGCCTTCGCGCCCTCGGCATCGGGCGCCACCACCGGGCCGATCGAATGGCCGCGCCCGAAGCGCCGCAGCATTGCGAAGCCCTTCGGCTCGTTGTCGTGGTCGAGCACCACGCAGGCATCGGCACCTTGCAGCAGCTCGGCGACCAGCGCATCGCGCGGCATGCCTCGCGCGGCCGCGTCGAGCGCCTGCAGCGCGGGCAGCTCGTTGAGACCCGCCGGCCGCAGGCGCCAGCCCGGCTGCAGCGCGACCAGCGGCGCCGGCTGCGCAATGCCCTGGTGCTGGCGCACCTCGCCGGCGCGCACAAAACCGAGCCGCTCATAAAGCCCCCGCCCTTCCGCGGTGGCGTGCAGGAGCACCGTGCGGTCTTCAAGCCCCTCGAGCAGCGCGCTCATCAGGCGATGGCCGATGCGGCGGCCCTGGCAGGCGGGCGTGACGATCACCAGGCCGATGGTGGCGTGGCGCTGGCCCCAGCGCCAGCGCAGGCCGGTCGCAATGATCTGGCCGTCGCGCTCCACCGCAATGCCGTCGGCATGCGGGAACACCTGCTCCCAGTCTGCGGGACGGTGCGGCCAGCGCTGTTCGGCCGAGAGCGCATGCGCTTGTGGAAGGTCGGCGGCCGTCATCGGCCTGAGCACCACGCCATCCATGGCGGGTGCGTTCGAAGTGGGTTCAGGCATAGGGAAAACTCTCTGTTGCGGCGGAATGGCGCATCCATCTTGGACGACATTGCGGCGCCGCACCAGAGCGAAACGGGCCTCTTTCACAACTTGCAAGCTTCGGTTGCAGCACCCCCCTGTTTCGCAATTCGCTGCGGCGGCGCGCCCGCATACGCACACAAATGCTGTGCCACCCTGCCTAGGATCGACCGCCACTTTCCTCGCCCCCCGCCATGCAAGCCTTCCATCCGCGAAACACCCATCGGCAACGACCTGGAACGCCGGTTGTTCGAAGCCAGGCTGAGCTTCAAAAGCGTGCTCGTCGACTTTGCCGCGACGCACGCAGGTGCATGGACGCACACACGCTGGGCACACCGCACGGCATGCCGTCGCCGCCCCCGCAAACCGCAGCTTCGTTTCGCCAGGCGCCGTTTTTCCCTACATACCTCGAGCGATGGCGTGCTGCAATCGCTTCGTAATGAGTTTGTCGCATTTGCCACCCTTCACAGAGGATTCGAGACCATGACCTTCCGTCCCAAGTACGTGACCTTCGACTGCTACGGCACCCTCACGCGGTTCCGCATGAAGGAGCTGACCACCGACCTCTTCGCCGACCGCATCCGGCCAGAGCAGATGGATCAGTTCGTCGCCGACTTCACCGCCTACCGCTTCGACGAAGTACTGGGCGCCTGGCAGCCCTACGAAGTGGTGCTGAAGAACGCGGTGCGGCGCCTGTGCAGGAAATGGAAGATCCAGTACTTCGACAGCGACGGCCAGAAGTACTACGACGCCGTGCCCACCTGGGGCCCGCACGACGACGTGGCCGCGGGCCTCGCCAAGGTGGCCAAGGAAATCCCGCTGGTCATCCTGTCGAACGCCTCGGACGACCAGATCCAGAAGAACGTGGCGATGCTCGGCGCACCGTTTCACCGCGTCTATACCGCACAGCAGGCGCAGGCCTACAAGCCGCGGCTGCAGGCCTTCGAATACATGCTCGATTCGCTCGGCTGCAACCCGGAAGACGTGCTGCACGTGTCGTCGAGCCTGCGCTACGACCTGATGTCGGCCGACGACATCGGCATCGTCAACAAGGTGTTCGTCAATCGCGGCCATGGTCCGGGCAATCCGGCCTACCGCTACACCGAGATCCAGGACATCGGCGGCCTGCCCGGCGTCGTCGGTCTCTGATCTTTTCTTTCATCCAGCACAGGCCCCACGCCATGAAGCTCGACTCCTACTGGACCGATTCGGCACCTGCGTTCGTGCCGCAGACGCACGAGCTGCCGGCGCAGGTCGATGTCGCGATCGTCGGCGGCGGCTTCACGGGCCTGTCGGCGGCGCGGGCGCTGGCGAAGCGCGGCGCGCGTGTCGCGGTGCTGGAAGCCGGCAACCGTGTGGCGGCCGAGGCCTCGGGGCGCAACGGCGGGCACGTGAACAACGGGCTGGCGGTCGACTATGCCGACGTGGCGGCCAAGGTCGGCATCGACAAGGCCCGCGCCTGGTACCGTGCTTACGACGACGCGGTCGACACGGTGGCGCGGCTGGTGCGCGACGAAGCCATCGACTGCGACTTCATGCGCCACGGCAAGCTCAAGCTCGCCACGCGTGCCAACCAGATGGCCGCGCTCGAACGCAGCGCCGAGCGCCTGGTCGGCGACGGCGTGGACACCGATGTGGAGATCCTCGGCGCGGCACAGGTGTGCAGCGAGGTGCAGAGCGAGCGCTTCCACGGCGGCCTGCTCTACAAGCGCAGCGGCCAGATGCACATGGGCCGCTTCGCCCAGGGCCTGGCGGAGGCCGCACAGCGCCATGGCGCGCAGATCCACACCGGCACCATGGTGAGCCGCATCGAGCGCCTGGGCCAGGGCCATGCGCACCGGCTGCACACCGCCGGCGGCATCGTCAGCGCGCAGCAGGTGCTGCTGGCCACCGGTGCCACGCGCCATGGCGGCTACGGCAGCTTCGGCTGGCTGCGCCGGCGCATCGTTCCGATCGGCAGCTTCATCGTCGTCACCGAGCCGCTCGGCGCGGAGCGCGCGCAGGCGCTGCTCGCGGCCCGGCGCACCTACACGACGGTGGCCAACATCCACCACTACTTCCGGCTCACGCCCGACCACCGGCTGGTGTTCGGCGGCCGTGCACGCTTCTCGGTTTCCAGCCCGCAGGCCGATGCCGCGAGCGGCGAGATCCTGCGTGCCGGGCTGGCCGAAACCTTTCCGCAGCTCGGCGCCGTGCGGCTCGATTATTGCTGGGGCGGACTGGTCGACATGACGCAGGACCGCCTGCCCCACGCCGGCGAGCGCGACGGCCTCTACTACGCGATGGGCTACAGCGGCCACGGCACGCAGATGTCGGTCCACATGGGCGAGCGCATGGCCGCCGTGATGGACGGCGACGCCGCCGCCAACCCCTGGCGGGACCGCGGCTGGCCCGCCATTCCCGGCCACTTCGGTCCGCCCTGGTTCCTGCCCGCGATGGGCCTCTACTACTCGCTCAAGGACAAGCTGGCCTGAGCGCCCCGCGAGTGCACCGTTTTCGTTCCGTGTTTGTTTGTTCTTCAACCCTCATCAGTCACCGGCCCCACAGGAGTACCCCACCATGAGCGACAGCAGCAACAAGAGGTTCGAGAACCTCGTCGGTCCCGGCGAAAGCCTTCGCGTGATGGATTCGCTCAAGCGCGGCGCATCGCGGCGCGACATCCTCACGATGCTGATGGCCGGCGGCATGCAGGCCACCCTGGCGGGCAGCCTCGCGGGCGTGGCGATGAGCGCCCATGCGCAGACGCCGCGCAAGGGCGGGCGCCTGCGCGTGGCGGGCGCCACGGCCGCCGCCACCGACACGCTCGATCCGGCCAAGCAGTCGAACCAGACCGACTACTCGCGCTGCAACATGATCTACAACGGCCTGACCTCGCTGGACGGCAGCCTCACGCCGCAGCCTGCGCTGGCTGAATCCTTCACCACCAAGGACGCCAAGACCTGGGTCTTCACCTTGCGCAAGGGCGTGAGCTTCCACGACGGGAAGGCGCTCGCGCCGGCCGACGTGGTGTTTTCGGTGATGCGCCACAAGGACCCGGCCACCGCCTCCAAGGCCAAGATCCTTGCCGACCAGATCGAAAGCGCCAAGGCCACCGGTCCGAACGAAGTGACCTTCGTGCTCGGCGCGCCGAACGCCGACCTGCCCGTGATCCTGGGCACCTTCCACTTCCACATCGTCAAGGAAGGCACCACCGACTTCAACGCCGGCATCGGCACCGGCCCCTACAAGCTCAAGGAATTCAAGCCCGGCGTGCGCTCGCTGATGGTGCGCAACGACGCCTACTGGAAGCCCGGCAAGCCCTACCTCGACGAGATCGAGTTCGTGGGCATCGGCGACGAGAGCGCGCGCGTCAACGCGCTGCTGTCGGGCGGCATGGACCTGGTCGGCTCGGTCAACCCGCGTTCGGTGGAACGCGTGAAGGGAACCCCCGGCTTCGGCATCTTCGTGACCCAGTCGGGCCAGTACTCCGACCTCATCATGCGCAAGGACGTGGGCCCCGGCGCCAACCCGGACTTCGTGCTCGGCATGAAGCACCTGTTCGACCGCGAACAGATGAAGAAGACCATTGCGCTGGACTACGCGGTGCTCGGCAACGACCAGCCGATCGACCCGACCAACCGCTTCTACTTCGCCGGCCTGCCGCAGCGCCCCTTCGACCTGGACAAGGCGAAGTTCCACCTGCAGAAGTCCGGCATCACGGGCAAGGTGCCGATGGTGGCATCGCCCGCGGCGCTCTATTCGGTGGAGATGTCTCTGCTGCTGCAGCAGACGGCCCAGCGGGCGGGGCTGGAGCTCGACATCAAGCGCATGCCGGCCGACGGCTACTGGTCGAACCACTGGCTCAACAGCCATGTGGGCTTCGGCAACGTCAACCCGCGCCCGAGCGCCGACGTGCTGCTGACGCAGTTCTTCCAGTCGGGTGCGGCATGGAACGAATCGCGCTGGAAGAGCGAGAAGTTCGACCAGCTGCTCGTGGCCTCGCGCGCCGAGACCGACCTGGCCAAGCGCAAGCAGATGTATGCCGACATGCAGACCATGATCCACCAGGACGCCGGCATCGGCATTCCGCTGTTCCTCGCGAGCATCGACGGCCACAGCTCCAAGCTCAAGGGCCTGTCGCCCATCCCGCTGGGCGGCCTCATGGGCTACAACTTCGCCGAGAACGTCTGGCTCGAAGCCTGATCCGTGCATCGGAAGATCCTTCATGAACCATGTCATCCTGAAGCTTCTGGCCCAGCGCATCGCGCTGGCGCTCGTGTCGCTGCTGGCGGTCTCGGTGGTCGTGTTCTCGATCACCGCGGTGCTGCCCGGCGATGCCGCGCAGGAGCAGCTCGGCCAGGACGCCACCCCCGAGGCGGTGGCCGCGCTGCGCGCCCAGATGGGCCTGGACGTGCCGGCGCCCGCGCGTTATGCCAAGTGGCTGCTCGGCATGGTGAAGGGCGACCTCGGCCGCTCCGCGACCACGCAGATGCCGGTGTCCGAGCTGGTCGCCAGCCGCCTGCCCAACTCGCTGCTGCTGGCCGCGGTCACAGCGCTGTTCTCGGTGCCGATCGCGCTGGCGCTGGGCATTGCCTCGGCGGTGTGGCGCGGCTCATGGTTCGACCGCGCGGCGTCGACGGCGGCCGTGGGCGTGGTGTCGGTGCCGGAGTTCCTGGTCGCGACGCTGGCGGTGCTGGTGTTCGCGGTGCAGCTGCGCTGGCTGCCGGCGCTGTCCTTCGTCAACGACATCGAGTCGCTGGGCCAGCTGCTGCGCGCCTTCGCCATGCCGGTGCTGGTGCTGTGCTGCGTGATCGTGGCGCAGATGATGCGCATGACGCGCGCCGCGGTGATCGACCAGCTCGAGGCGCCCTACATCGAAATGGTGCGGCTCAAGGGCGCCTCGCCGATGCGCATGGTGCTCGCGCATGCGGTGCCCAATGCGGTGGGGCCGATCGCCAACGCGGTGGCGCTGAGCCTGTCGTACCTGCTGGGCGGCGTGATCATCGTCGAGACCATCTTCAACTATCCCGGCATCGCCAAGCTGATGGTCGACGCTGTCTCGCAGCGCGACATGCCGCTGGTTCAGACCTGCGCCATGATCTTCTGCTGCGCCTACCTGATCCTGGTGACGACGGCCGACATCTGCGGCATCCTTGCCAACCCGCGGCTGCGGCACCGCTGAAGGAAGCTTCATGGAAACCTCCACCTCTCCAACGGTCGTGAGCGCTGCGGCCTTGCTGCCGCAGGTGCCGCAGAAGCGCCGCGGCGGCCCGCTGCACTGGCTCGCCGGCTTCGGCGTCTCGGGCCTGTTCGGCCTTGCGGTGCTGCTGTTCTGGGTGCTCGCGGCGCTGCTCGGGCCCTGGCTGCTTTCGCACAGCGCGGCGGCCGCGGGCACTTCGAATGTCTTCGCGCCGATCAGTGCCGCGCACTGGCTCGGCACCGACTACCTCGGCCGCGACATGCTCGCGCTCGTCATCGAGGGCGCGCGCTACACCGTCGGCGTTGCATTGCTGGCCACGCTGCTGGCCAGCGGCACCGGCACCGTGCTGGCGCTGCTGGCCGCGGCCAGCGGCCGCTGGATCGACGCGGTGCTCAGCCGCGGCCTGGACACACTGACCGCGATCCCGAGCAAGATGTTCGCGCTCATCATGGTGGCGGGCTTCGGCTCCTCGGTGCCGATGCTGGTGGTCACGGCGGGCATCATCTACGTGCCGGGCGCCTACCGCATCGCGCGCTCGCTGGCCGTCAACATCAACGCGCTCGATTACGTGACCGTGGCTCGCACGCGCGGCGAAGGCACGCTCTACATCATGCTGCGCGAGATCCTGCCCAACATCGCGGGCCCGATGCTGGCCGACCTGGGCCTGCGCTTCGTCTATGCCGTGCTGCTGCTGGCGAGCCTGAGCTTCCTGGGCCTGGGCATCCAGCCGCCGGCGGCCGACTGGGGCTCCCTGGTGCGCGAGAACATCGGCGCGCTCGCCATGGGCGGTGCCTCGGTGATCGTGCCGGCACTGGCCATCGCGAGCCTGACCATCGCGGTCAATCTCGTCATCGACAACCTGCCCGGCCGTTCGGCAAGAGAACGAGGAGCACGCTGATGGGCGCACCACTCACTGTCCAGGGCCTGAGCATCTGCGCCGGCGAGAACACGCTGGTCGACAACCTGAGCTTCTCGGTGCAGCCCGGCGAAGTGCTGGCGCTGATCGGCGAATCCGGCTCCGGCAAGACCACCACCGCGCTCGCGCTGATGGCCTATGCACGCCACGGCTGCCGCATCTCGGCGGGCCGGGTGCAGATCGGCGACACCGACGTGCTGGCGCTCGATGCGGCGCGGCAGCGCTCGCTGCGCGGCCGCACGGTCTCCTACATCGCGCAGAGCGCGGCCGCGTCGTTCAACCCCTCGCGCACGATCATGGACCAGGTGGTCGAGCCCACCGTCATCCACGGCCTGTGCAAGCGGTCCGAGGCCGAGGCCAAGGCGGTGCAACTGTTCCGCGAGCTGGCGCTGCCCGATCCTGAAACCATCGGCGCGCGCTATCCGCACCAGGTCTCCGGCGGCCAGCTGCAGCGGCTGATGGCCGCCATGGCGCTGATCGGCGATCCCGAGCTCGTGATCCTCGACGAGCCCACCACCGCGCTCGACGTGACCACGCAGATCGAGGTGCTGCGCGCCTTCCGCCGCGTGGTGCGCGAGCGCCGCGCCACCGCGGTGTACGTGAGCCACGACCTGGCCGTGGTGGCCCAGATGGCGGACCACATCCTGGTGCTGCGCAACGGCAGGATGAGCGAGATCAACGCCACCGAGCAGATCCTCTCGGCGCCCGCCGACGACTACACGAAGTGCCTGCTCGCGGCCGCGCGGCCCGCGGTGCGCGCGTCGGGCCAGGCCTCGGGCGATTCCGAACTGCTGCTCGATGTGCAGGAGCTGTCGTGCGGCTATGGCGCGGTGGACGCGAAGGGCCAGCCGGCCAAGATCATCCTCGAGGACATCAACCTCAAGCTCTACCGCGGCCAGGCCATTGGCGTGATCGGCGAATCGGGCTCGGGCAAGACCACGCTGGCGCGCGCCGTTGCCGGCCTGCTCAAGCCCTGCCACGGCAGCGTCATGTTCGATGGTCATGCGCTCAAGCCCACGCTGCAGCAGCGCAGCCCCGAGGAGCTGCGCCGCATACAGATCGTGTTCCAGATGGCCGACACGGCCTTGAACCCCTCGCAGACCATCTGGCGCATCCTGGCACGGCCGTTGCAGTTCTACAAGGGCTTGCGCGGCGAGCCGCTCAAGCGGCGCATCCATGAACTGCTCGACCTGGTGAAGCTGCCGCACACCGTGGCCGACCGCCTGCCCGGCGGACTCTCGGGCGGGCAGAAGCAGCGCGTGAACCTGGCGCGCGCGCTGGCGGCCGAGCCCGACCTGATCCTCTGCGACGAGGTGACCTCGGCGCTGGACACCGTGGTGGCCGCGGCGGTGCTCGACCTCATGGCCGAGCTGCGGCGCGAGCTCGGCGTGTCCTATCTCTTCATCAGCCACGACCTGCACACGGTGCGCTCGGTGTGCGACGAGATCGTGGTGATGCAGCACGGCCGCAAGCTCTCGCAGGTGGCGCGCGCCGACTACGAGCGCGGGCCGCACCACCCCTACTACCAGCTGCTCGCCCGCTCCGTGCCCGAGCTGCGCCAGGGCTGGCTCGACGACATGGACCGCAAGGCTGCGGCAGCCGCATGAAGAAAACCGAAATGACCCCCACGTTCCGCATCGCGCTGATCGCCGGCGACGGCATCGGCAAGGAAGTGATGCCCGAGGGCCTGCGCGTGGTGCTGGCCGCCGCGGAGCGCTTCGGCTTCGAGCTCGACTGCCGCACCATCGCCTGGGCCAGCTGCGACTACCACGCCGAGCACGGCCAGATGATGCCGGACGACTGGAAGGAGCAGCTCCAGGGCGTCGACGCAATCTATTTCGGTGCCGTCGGCTGGCCCGCCACCGTGCCCGACCACGTCTCGCTCTGGGGATCGCTGCTCAAGTTCCGCCGCGAGTTCGACCAGTACATCAACCTGCGCCCGGTGCGCCTGTTCGAAGGCGTGCCCTGCCCGCTGGCCGGCCGCAAGCCCGGCGACATCGACTACCTGGTGGTGCGCGAAAACACCGAGGGCGAATACACCTCGCTCGGCGGCGTGATGTACGAGGGCACCGAGCGCGAGATCGTGATCCAGGAGTCGGTGTTCTCGCGCCACGGCACCGACCGCGTGCTCAGGTACGCCTACGAACTCGCCCGGTCGCGCAAGCGCAAGCACCTCACGGTGGCCACCAAGAGCAACGGCATCGCGATCAGCATGCCCTGGTGGGACAGCCGCGCCGACGCCATCGGCCGCGACCACCCCGAGGTGACCGTCGACAAGCAGCACATCGACATCCTGTCGGCGCGCTTCGTGCTGCAGCCCCAGCGCTTCGACGTGGTGGTGGCGAGCAACCTGTTCGGCGACATCCTCTCCGACCTCGGCCCGGCCACCACCGGCACCATCGGCCTCGCGCCCTCGGCCAACCTCAACCCCGAGCGCAAGTTTCCCTCGCTGTTCGAGCCGGTGCACGGTTCGGCGCCCGACATCTACGGCCAGAACATCGCCAACCCGATCGCGATGATCTGGTCGGGCGCGCTGATGCTGGACTTCCTCACGCAGGGACAAGGCGCGGGCCGGGCCGCGCACGATGCCATCCTCGGCGCGATCGAAGCGGTGCTGCGCGACGGGCCGCGCACGCGCGACCTGGGCGGCACGGCCTCGACCACCGACATTGGAGTGGCCATTGCCGAACGCGTGGCGGCCGCCTGACCTCCCCATTCATCCAGGACCTTTTCGACCATGACACTGACACTTGAACGCCAGGACCTGATGCCCGGCCAACAGCTCATCGGCGCCGACTGGCGCGAAGCCAGCGACGGCCGCCGCCTCGAGGTGACCGATCCCGCCACCGACGGCGTCTTCGCGAGCGTGCCCGACGGCACCGCCGCCGACGCGCGCGCCGCAGTGAACGCCGCGCATGCCGCCTTCCCCGCCTGGCGCGCCGTGCCGGCGAAGCAGCGCGCGCAGATCCTCAAGCGCTGGAACGACCTGATGCTCGCGCACCAGGAGGACCTGGGCCGCCTCATTTCGCGCGAACAGGGCAAACCACTGGCCGAAGGCCGCGGCGAAGTGGCCTACGCGGCCAGCTATGTCGAATGGTTCGGCGAAGAGGCCACGCGCGCCAACGGCGACGTGATTCCGGCCCCCGTGACCGGCCGCCGCATGCTCGCGCTGAAGGAGCCCGTAGGCGTGGTTGCCGCGATCACGCCGTGGAACTTTCCGGCCGCGATGATCGCGCGCAAGATCGCGCCCGCGCTGGCCGCAGGCTGCACCGTGGTGTGCAAGCCGGCCGAGGACACGCCGCTGACCTCGCTCGCGCTCGTCAGGCTCGCGCAGGAGGCCGGCGTGCCCGCGGGCGTGCTCAACATCGTCACGGCCTCGCGCGAACGCACGCCCGAGGTGGTCGACGTGTGGCTGGCCGATGCGCGGGTGCGCAAGATCAGCTTCACCGGCTCCACGCCTGTCGGCAAGCACCTGGCGCGCGCCTCGGCCGACACGCTCAAGAAACTGTCGCTCGAGCTCGGCGGCAATGCACCGTTCATCGTGTTCGAGGATGCCGACATCGATGCCGCGGTGGAAGGCCTGATGGCCGCCAAGTTCCGCAACGGCGGGCAGACTTGCGTGTGCCCGAACCGCGTGTTCGTGCAGGCCCGGGTGCACGACGCCTTCGTCGACAAGCTGGCCGCGCGCGTCGGCGCGCTGAAGGTCGGCCCGGCCACCGAGCCCGACTCGCAGATCGGCCCGATGATCAACGCGCGCGCGGTCGACAAGATCGAGCGCCACGTGCGCGACGCCGTGGCCCGGGGCGCGCGCATCGTGGTCGGCGGCGAGCGGCTGCGCTCGGCGCGCTGCGACGGCCCCAATTACTACGCGCCGACCGTGCTCGTGAACGCCGATGCGGGCATGGATTGCAGCTGCGAAGAGACTTTCGGACCCGTGGTGCCGGTCACGCGCTTCGACACCGAGGCCGAGGTGATCGCCGCCGCCAACGACACGCCCTTCGGCCTGGCCGCCTACTTCTACTCGACCGACGTGCGGCGCATCTGGCGCGTGGCCGAGGCGCTCGAATCCGGCATCGTCGGCATCAACGAAGGTGCACTGGCCGCCGAGGCCGCGCCCTTCGGCGGCGTGAAGGAATCGGGCTACGGGCGCGAAGGCTCGGTGCACGGGCTCGACGACTACATGCACACCAAATACCTGTGCCAGGGCGGGCTTTGAGGCGGCGACCGCGCCTTTTCGGCATTCGGGCTTGACCCGGCCCCAGGGGCATCCTCTAAAAGGGGAAGATCCACCGTAAGGAACACTTCATGCGATCTTCCGCCCCGCACCTGAATCCCTCCGAAGCAGCGAGACGGCTCGGCGTCTCGGCCAAGGCCCTGCGGCTGTACGAGCAGCGCGGCCTGGTCGAGCCCGGCCGGACCGCGGCGGGATGGCGGACCTACGGCCCGGCCGAGATGACGCGCGCAGGCGAGATTGTCGCGCTGCGCGCGCTCGGCTTCAGCCTGGCCCAGGTGGCACGGGTGCTCGCGGGCAATCCTGAAGGCCTGGAGCAGGCGTTGGCCGCGCACCAGACGGCGCTGGAAGCGCAGCTTCGCCAGCTCGCGCACACCGTCGAGAAGGTCCGCGGCTTGCGAAGCGGCATTGCGCAAGGCCGGACACCGACCATCGGCGAACTCACGGGCCTGCTGGCACCCGCCTGCGAAGTCCGCCTTGCCTTCGACCTGCCATGGCCCTGGGGCGGGGAGCGCTTCGAGCTTCGCGAGATCCGGCCGCTCAACTACATCGTCGGCCCGCTCGGCAGCGGCAAGACCCGGCTGGCGCAGCGCATTGCCGAGGCACTGCCCAACGCGGCCTGGCTCGGGCTGGACCGGCGGGCGGAGGGCGGTGCCGCTGCGCCCGAGCCTCGGGTCGAGCGCGCGCTGGCCTGGCTCGTGGAGGACGGTGCGACGCCATCGGACGCGCTGATTGCACTTCTGGCCGGGCTGGAAGCGGAAGGGCCCCATGCCGTGGTCGTGGACCTGATCGAACACGAGCTGGACCAGGCCACCCAGGAGGCGCTGATCGCCCGGCTGCGCCGCCGCGGCCCCCACGCGCGGCCGATCTTCATGCTCACGCGCTCCTGCGCGATCCTCGACCTGGCGGCCGTCGGGCCGGACGAGGCGATCATCCTGTGCCCCGCGAACCACAGCCCGCCGAGCCTGGTCGCACCCTGCCCCGGCGCGCCGGGCTACGAGGCCGTCACCACCTGCCTGGCGACGCCGCAGGTGCGGGCGCGAACGGCGGGACTTGCGGCGTGGCGGCAGGCGGCCTGATCACGTCGAGCCGCGCTCCATTCAGCGCACCGCCGACAGCTCCGCGCGCATGGCGGCGAGGGCATCCACAGGATTCGAAGCGCGTGATATCGGACGGCCGATGACCACGTGCGTCGCGCCGGCGCCGACGGCCTGCGCCACCGTGGTGAAGCGCGCATGGTCGCTCTTCGAGTCGCCGGCCAGCTGTATGCCGGGCGTGACGATCAGCATGCCCGGCGGCAGGGTCTCGCGAAGCAGCCGTGCCTCCAGCGGCGAGGCGACGACGCCGTGGCATCCCGAGTCCGCGGCAAGCCGTGCAAGGCGCAGCACCTGCTCGGTCACCGTCGAGCCGACGCCCACTTCGTGCAGGGCTTCGTCGTCCATGCTGGTGATGACGGTGAGCGCGAGTACCTTCAGGTGGGGAAAGCGGCGCGCGGCCTCGACCGCAGACCGAAGCACCGCCGAGCCGCCCGAGGCATGGACCGTCACCATCGAGGCGCCGATCTGCCCCGCCGCGGTGACGGCCGCGGCGACCGAACTCGGAATCTCCAGCAGCTTGAGGTCCAGAAAAACATGCTTGCCGCCCTCCACGAGCTCGCGCACGATCGAAGGCCCGGCCGCTGTCAGCAACTGCAGGCCGACCTTGTAGAACGTCGCTTCGGCGCCCAGTTGCCGCACGAGGCCCGTGGCCGATGCAGCGGCGGCGAAGTCGAGCGACACGATGATGCGGCTGTCCAAGCGCTTACCTCGTCTGGAAGATCGGTCCAGCATAAGCGATCGTGCCGCTGTCCGCGCGGGCGCGGCGGAGATGGCGCGGCCGCCTCCGCCTGGCGACAATCGTTCGACCATGAAAACCATCTCCTACGGCGTGCTCATCGTCAACGAGCAAGGCCAGCTTCTCATGGCGCACGCGACGGGCCAGAAGCACTGGGACATCCCCAAGGGCGGCGGAGAAGCCGGCGAGTCCGCGCGCGAAGCAGCCATCCGCGAAGTCCGGGAAGAGACGGGCATCGAGCTGGCCGCAGATTCGATGGAAGAGCTCGGGCGCATGCCGTACCGTCCCGGCAAGGACCTGCACCTGTTCCGCGCCTTCGTGCACACGCGCGACTGCGACATTGCGGCCTGCAAGTGCACGAGCTTCTTTCCTCACCACGCTTCAGGCGTGATGACGCCCGAGGTGGACCAGTTCAGGTGGGTGGACCCCGCGGACGTACCGGCGCTGGCCGCAAAGTCGATGACGGCGGCGCTTCGGACGCTGCCCGGCTTCGGAACGGCGAGGGACATCTGACGCCGCTGGCACCTCGATGCGCCCCGCTCAATCGGCATCCGGCGGCAGCACCAGCGGACCGCAGTTCTCGTCGGCAACGAACACTGCCACCAGCTTTGCGGGGCGCACCGGATCGGGGTTCTCCGCAAAGAGATGCAGCGTGCGCGGCGGCTCGAAGAAGGTCTCGCCGCTCCTGTAGGTGCCCACCGGAGCGCCGCCGAGCTGCGAGCGGATGGTGCCTTCCAGAATGATCGCGGTCACCGAGCCCGGATGCCGGTGCGCCGGCGAATAGGCCAGCGGCGGAAAGTCGACGAGCACGGTGGTCACCGACTTGCCCGGCACGTTCGGCAGCGCCTCGCACGAGAGCACCTTGACCGAGGTCGCGGGCCTCGCATCGGCACCCGAACCCGCGGGCGCCGGGGCCGACGAGAACATGGGCCGCGCCACGCTGCTGCACACATCGGCGAACCATTGCGCCGCCTCCTGCCGGTTGCCGTGCGGCATCAGCGCCCAGCCGGCGGCCAGCACCAGGGAGAGCGCCGCAATGCCCGCGCCGAGCGGGCCGCGATGAAGCCTCGCCGCATTCACGATGCAACCCTCTGGCGCAGCCGCAGCGACGCACTCCAGCCCAGCTCGCGCCTGGCCTTCTCGCTGCTGACTTCGGGGTTGTGCTCGGCAATGTTGAAGACACCGCCCTGCGCATGCCGCAGCGCCAGCACCGCGGCCCAGGCCGCAGCCTCCACATGGACCGGGCACGCGCCCCTGGGCTCGGCGCTCGACGTGCCTGGACCGTAGAACTGCCCGTAGCGCAGCACCGTGCCCGTGAGGCCCGCCGTGCCCAGCACACTGCGCTCCAGCGCCGCCACGCCGGCCACGCTGACGCCGCGCGTGCCTTCGGCCGCGAGATCGAGCGGATCTTCCTCGACGTGCGGGGTCGCGCCGGACGCATAGAGCCAGGCGATGCTCTGCGCCACCAGCCGGCGGCTGCCGGCCGCCACCGCCGCGGCCACGAGGTTGCGCGTGCCCTCGTCTCGCACGCGCGCATTGCGATGGGCCGCATCGGCCATCAGCCTGGGATCGAGGTCCGGCGGCAGGTCGGTGAGCTGGTGGATCACGCTCGCTGGTGCTATGCGCCTCAGCGCCGCGCGCAGCGCTGGCGCCTCGAACACGTCGACGACGACGGGCACCGCGCCGCGCGCCTCCAGCGCATGCGCGCGCTCGGGGCGCCGCGTGCTGCCGTACACGGCGTAACCCGCGTCGAGCAACAAGGGCACGAGTGCGCTGCCGATGGCACCGGCCGCACCCGCCACGAATATCTTCTCGCTCATCGCACGTCCTTTTCTACTGGCCGTGCGAAGCTTAGGTTTTCGATGACCCATTCCAAAGAGCCAAGATTCGTCAAAATGAATGGGCCATGATTCAAGAGAAGAAATCTTCCGCCGCCCTCCTCGCGATCGACCGCGCAACGTCCACGCCGCTGCACCGGCAGATCTACGAGCGCTTCCGCACGGCCATCGAGCAGGGCCTGCTGCGCCCGGGCGATCGCGTGGCCTCGGCGCGCAGCCTGGCCAGCGAGCTGGGCGTGGCGCGCGGCACCGTCGAGGCGGCCTACAACCAGCTCGCGGGCGAAGGCTATTTTTCACCGCAGGGCCAGGCGGGCACGGTGGTCTCGCCCTCGCTGCCTTCCCCACGGTCGGCGCGCCGCGCCCCCCGGCCGGCCGAGGCGCGGACCGTGGAGCAGGAACTCGCCGAACCCGCGCCGCCACCGCCTTTGCAGCTGGGCATTCCCGCGCTCGATGCCTTCCCGCGCAAGCTCTGGGCGCGCCTGGTGTCGCGCCGTGCCAGGGCAACGGCCGCGGCCGACATGTTCTATGGCGATCCCGCGGGCCGTCCGTCGCTGCGCACGGCCATTGCCGCCTACCTGCGGGTGTCGCGCGGCGTCGCGTGCCATCCGTCGCAGGTCTTCGTGACCGGCGGCTACCGCGCATCGCTCGCGCTCATCTCGCACGCACTGCTCGCAAGGGACGACCGCGTGTGGGTGGAAGACCCGGGCTATCCGCCGACGCAGGAAGTGCTGCGCAGCGCCGGCCAGCGCACGGTGCCCGTGGCGGTGGATGAAGAAGGCCTGGTCGTTGCGCACGGCATGCGCAAGGCAGCGAAGGCGAAGATGGCCATCGTCACGCCCTCGCACCAGGCGCCGCTCGGTGTCTCGATGTCGCTCGCGCGCCGGCTGCAGCTGCTCGACTGGGCCTGGCAGGCAAAGGCCTGGATCGTCGAGGACGACTACGACGGCGAATACCGCTACGCCGGCCCGCCGCTGCCCGCGCTCAAGAGCCTCGACCGCCACGACCGGGTGCTCTACGCCGGCAGCTTCTCGAAAGTGCTGTACCCCGGCTTGGCGCTGGGCTACGTGGTGGTGCCCGATGCGCTGCGCGGCGCCTTCGGCGAGGCCGCGCGGACAGGGTCCAACGGATGTCCGCAGCTCACGCAGGCGGTGGTGGCCGACTTCATCCGCGAAGGCCACTTCTCGCGCCACCTCAAGAAGATGCGGCTGCTCTACGCGCGCCGCCGCCAGATGCTCGCGGCCGCACTGCTGAAGGTCTTCGGCGAGGACGTGCGCATCGACCTGCTGGGCGGCGGCATGCACCTGATCGCGCGCTTCGACCGGCGGCGAGACAGCGATGAGACGCTGGCCCGCCGGGCGCAGCGTGCCGGCCTGAACTGCCAGCCGCTGTCCGTGCGGGGCACGGCAAGCTTCCGCGATGCGGGGCTGCTGATCGGCTTCACCAACATCGGCTCCGCGATACGTGCGCAACAGCTTGCAACGATGTTGCGGGCAGCCCTGGACCGAAAGCCCTGAGAATTCACCGGCCTGTCATGCACGCCGCCTAAGGTCCGTCCGCACACCAGCGAGGAGACATCCATGCACACCCTGAAAAAGATCTGCAATGCGTTCTTCGGCCTGGGCCTGCTGCTCGCCGCCGCGGGCCCGGCCAACGCGCACGAGGAGAACGCAAGGCGCCGCGCCGACAATGCGCCGCTCGTGATCGGCCATCGCGGCGGCGCCAACGGCTACCTGCCCGAGCACACGCTGGAGGCCTACGCGCTCGGCATCTCGCTGGGCGCCGACTACATCGAGCCCGACCTGGTCGCCACCAAGGACGGCCACCTGATCGCCCGGCACGAGCCCAACCTGATCGACACCACCAACGTCAAGGACCTGCCGCAGTTTGCCAACCGCCGGCGCACGGTCATGCTCGATGGTGTCGCGACCGACGGCTTCTTCGCCAGCGATTTCACGCTGGCCGAGATCAAGCAGCTGCGCGCCGTGCAGTCCTTCGCGGAGCGCGACCAGTCGTTCAATGGCAAGTTCCAGATCCCGACGCTGGCCGAGGTGATCGACCTGGCCAAGCGCAAGTCCCGCGAAGAGGGGCGGCGAATCGGGATCTATCCCGAAACCAAGCATCCCACCTACCACCAGAGCATCGGCCTGCCCCTGGAGGACAGGCTGCTGAACGTGCTGAGCGCGGCCGGCTGGAACCAGCGCAACGCCCCTGTCTTCATCCAGTCCTTCGAGACCGCCAACCTTCGCTACCTGCGCAGCAAGACGAGCGTGCGCCTGATCCAGCTGGTGGACGCCAACGACGTCAAGCCCGACGGCACGCTGGACCTCAGCAAGCCCTACGACAAACCCTACGATTGGGTGGTGTCGAACCGCGACGGCCTCTTCAGCGATCTGCTGACGCCGCGCGGCCTGCAGGAAGTGAAGGGCTATGCGGACGGCATCGGCCCGTGGAAGCCGTACTTGATTTCGAGCGCGTGCAAGTCCGTGCAGGCCGGGGCGTGCGCCGACGTGACCGGCGACGGCGTCATCGACGAGCGCGACCGCGTGCTGCTGCCCCCCACCAACGTGATTGCCAATGCGCATCGGCTGGGACTGCTGGTCCATCCGTACACCTTCCGCAGCGAACAGAAGCGCCTGACCGGCAGCTTCGGCGGCAACGCGGTCAATGAATACCTCGCGTTCTACGAAGCCGGCGTCGACGGGCTGTTCAGCGATTTCGCGGACACGGCGGTCGCGGCACGCGCGATGTTCCTGCTCAAGCACGATCCCGACTACGCCGCCTGCCTCGTCAATTCGCGCAGGTGCGAACGCAATAACGATTGATTGAGGTCCGCCGGGCGGAAGGTCTCAGCCGCATGCGCTTCAGCGAGCTGCGCTTGCTTCAGGTTCCTTCGCTGCCGTCCGGCCTTTTTTGCTGAAGGTCGATCCGCAGTCCTGCGGCCTTGCCGTCCTCGACCTGGAGCGCGAAGCGCATCGCCGGACCTTCGACAAGGACCTCGAGTTCGAGCTTCGCCGTCGCCTGGCTGATGCCCATCTGCGCACCCTTCCAGGCGGCCGCCGCATCGCGGGCCGTGAGTGAAGCCATCTCCAGCTTCAGGCCACGACCCACGGACTGGGAGTCAAGTCTGATCGCATGGCGCCCCTCGAGGCGCACTTGCAAGCCCGGCACCGCAACGAGCCCCTCGCCAAGCCGCAGCTCGCCCGAAAGCGACGTGCGGCCCAGCAACAGGCGCGCCTGCTGCGTCAGCCCATGGCCCGGGCCCCTATGGCCCTGGCGCAGCATCGACTCGGCAAAGGCCTGCAGCTGCAACTTGCCGCGCTCGGAGACCCAGGGGCCCAGCAAGGCCCCGCGGTGCTCGAACACCACGCCCGCGAGCGGCGCCGCGGCGAACTGGTACAGATAGCTGCGCCCGTTGGGCGCGTCGACGTAAATGCCCATCCGGCTCACGCCCATGCGCGAGTCGGGCCCGACATGCTCGACCGTCGCATCGTTGAAGTCGATCTGGCCATGGCGAACGGGCACCGTGACGTCGGCGTCGAACAGCAGATGCGCGTCGGTGATCCGGCCGCGGATGGCGCCTTCGGCCTCGTGGAGCGGCGCAAGGCGCCATGCATCGGCCTCGCCGCCGGGCGTTGCCGCCGCTGCGTCCGCCGCGCCCTGGCTCGCCTCGCGGATCTTCTGTATCTGCGGCGGCAGGACCAGCGGGCCATGCAGCTTCACCCCGGAGAACTCGGCCTCGTCCGCCTGGACGGAAACCAGGCGCGGCACGCCGGCCTCGACGCGCAGCCGGGCCACCAGCTCATGGACGTCGATGCGGCCGATTTCAAGGACGAACGGATCCGACGCAAGCCGCAGCGCCATCGCCTCGAACCGCCGGACCCGGAGTTCGACGGCGCCGTCCGGCAGGGATTGCCACGTCACGCCCTCGAGCGCGCAGCGATTGCGCCCGGCATCGCCGGAGGCGCCGAGTTCCGATCCGAGTGCGAGTTCGATGAGGGAGGCCGCGAGCGAGACGGTCATGCCGTGCTTCTACCAGAGCTCGCGCCGCCTTTGCCATCGGAAGTGAGTAGGCGGCCAAACCTTCGAAGTTCGAAATTTAGTCATTTATTGACAACTGACTAGTAATTGCAACAAACTAGCACAGTGGCACTGCACTCCAATCCCACCCTTGAACAAGCCACGCTCGCACTCGCCAAGCGCCAGCCGCTGCTGCGCGCGCGGGATCTTGCGAGGCAGGGCCTGCCGACGGCAGTTCTCAGCCGGCTCGTGGCGGCCGGCAAGCTCGAGCGCGTTGCTCGCGGTGTCTACAGCCTGCCGGGACGCGCGCTCAGCGAGCACCGGTCCCTGGCCGAGGTGGCGCTGCGCGTGCCGCGCGGCGTGGTGTGCCTGCTCTCGGCTTTGCGCGTCCACGGCATCGGCACGCAGACGCCGTTCGAGGTCTGGATGGCGATCCCGCATCACTCGCCCACGCCGCGACTGGACCAGCCCGCGCTGCGCGTGGTGCGCATGTCGGGGGCGGCCTTGACCGAAGGCGTCGAGCCCGTCGAAATCGACGGCGTGCAAGTACCTGTGTTCAATGCCGCCAAGACAGTCGCCGACTGTTTCAAGTACCGCAACAAGATCGGGCTGGACGTGGGGCTGGAAGCGCTGCGCGACGGCTGGTCGCAGCGCAAGCTGACGATGGATGCGCTCTGGCAGTACGCCACGGTGGATCGCGTGACCAATGTCATGCGCCCCTATCTGGAAAGCATCACGGCATGAGCCGCAATCTCGCAGCGTCCATCCGCGCCCGCTTGAAGCAGCGCGCAGACGCCACGAGACAGGACTTCAACCTGACGCTCACCCACTATGGGCTGGAGCGGCTGCTGTACCGGCTGTCGATCTCGCCGCATGCCGCCAACTACCTGCTCAAGGGCGCGCTGCTGTTTTCGCTGTGGTACGACCAGCCGCATCGGCCGACCCGCGATGCAGACCTGCTGGGCTTCGGTCTGGACGACATCGACACCGCCACTTCGGTGTTCCGCGATATCTGCCGGATCGAGCTGGAGGATGGCATCGCGTTCGATCCTGCCTCGGTCAAGGGCTCGGTGATCCGCAAGGAAGCGGGTTATGGCGGCGTACGGATCGATCTGCGAGCACAACTGGATGGCGCGCGCCTCGCGCTGCAAGTGGATATCGGCTTTGGCGATGCGGTCACGCCGGCACCGGAATCGGTGCAATACCCGGTGCTGCTCGAAGACCTGCCCGCGCCGCAACTGCGCGCTTACCCGAAATACACGGTAGTCGCCGAGAAGTTCCATGCGGTGTGCCTGCTGGGCATGGCCAATACCCGCATGAAGGACTACTTCGATCTCTGGGTGCTGCTCACCGAAGGTTCGCTGGAAGCCGCCGAGATGCGCCGGGCCGTCGATGCCACTTTCGCGCGGCGGCAATTGGTGATGCCCAACAGCCTGCCCTCGGGGTTGAGCGATGCGTTCGCGCAGGATCCAGCGAAACAAAGGCAATGGGCCGCCTTCCTCCAAAGGAACCAGTTGGGTGACCTGGATCTCGCCATTGTCGTCGCGCGGTTGCGCAGCGAATTCCAGAACCTCCGAACAGCCTGAAAAGCCGGTACCGTTCGTTGCTACCGCACGCGCGGGCCAGCTCCCTGTAGGCTGCTTCGCAGCGCCAGCTTGCGCACGATGGTCGAGAACGCGCGCGTGGCCGCCGCGTCGCGCGCCACCGGTGACCACAGCATGCCGGGCGTGCGCACGGGCGTGGGGCTTTCGAGCCGGATGACCACGAGCCCCGAGAGCGGGTTCACCACGTTCGCGGCCACGATGGACGCGAGCTGCGTCTTGGCGACCAGGTCCATCATCGGCGCGAGCGTGTTGATCTCAGCCACCACGTGCGGCTGCGCACCGCGGGAGCGGAAGCATTCGTCCAGCATCTGGCGCGTCGCGAAGCTGGCCGGCAGCAGCACCATCGGCAGGCGGTGCAGCTCCACCATGCGCACACGCTTGCGCCGCGCGAGCGGATGTTTTTTGGCCACCACCAGCACCATCTCCTCGTTGTAGAGCGGCTCGAACTGCAGCGGCCCGGGCACGCTCGGCCGGTAGGCGATGCCCAGGTCCAGCGTGCCCTGCTGCAGGCGCGCGGCGATCTGGTCGGCCGACAGCTCCTCGACCACCACCTTCACGCGCGGGTGCCGCGCCTGGAAGCTCGCGATGCAGTCGGGAATGAAGCCGAGGTTGAAGGTGTGCGTCGAGCCCACGCGCAACTCGCCGGTCACGTCGGAGCTGTCCTGGCGCAGCGCGCCCAGCCCCAGGTCGATCTCGTGCAGCGCCTTGGTGCAGTAATGCAGGAACTCGTCGCCGGCGTCCGTCAGGCTCACGCGCTTGCCGATGCGGTCGAACAGCGCAACGCCGATCTCCTCTTCGAGTTGCTTGATCTGGTGCGACAGCGTCGACTGCGTCACGTGCAGGCGCTCGGCCGCACGCGTGAAGTTCAGCGAGCCCGACAGGGCGATGAAGTAGCGCAGGTGCCGGAGTTCCATGGCGTTCCTCGGGGGCAATGATCGATGGCATCGATGCTAACGATGGAAAACAATCATTTCCGAGATTCGCGAATGCAACCTAAAGTTTCTCCGGCCCCCACAACGACCACAGGAGACCTCCCGGTGCAAAAAGTCCTCAGCGGCATCAAGGTGCTGGAACAAGGCACGTTCATCACCGGACCGGCCGCCGGCATGTTCCTCGCGGACCTGGGCGCCGAGGTGGTCAAGATCGAGCAGCCCGGCGCGGGCGATCCGTTCCGCGCCTTTCGCGGCGGCCTCTACAGCCCGCACTTCCAGACCTACAACCGCAACAAGCGCAGCGTCACGCTCAACCCCAAGCTGCCCGAGGACGCGGCCGTGTTCGACGAGCTGGTCAAGGACGCGGACGTCTACATCCAGAATTTCCGCCCCGGTGCGGCCGAGCGGCTGGGCGCCGGCGAGTCCCGGCTGCGGGCGCTCAATCCGCGCCTGGTCTATTGCGCCATCAGCGGTTTCGGGCAGACCGGCCCCGCGGCCGCGCGCCCCGCCTACGACACGGTGGCGCAGGCTGCGAGCGCCTTTCTCAAGCTGCTGGTGAACCCCGCCAACCCGCGCGTGGTCGGCCCCGCGCTCGCCGATGCCATGACGGGCTTCTACGCCGCCTACGGCGTGCTCGGCGCGCTGGTCGAACGGGGCCGCACCGGCCGCGGACGTGCGGTCGAGGTGTCGATGCTCGAAGCCATGTGCCACTTCAACCTCGACGCCTTCACGCATTTCTTTTCGGAGGACGAGGTCATGGGTCCGTTCAGCCGGCCGAGCGTCTCGCAGTCCTATGTGCTGGAGTGCGCGGACGGCCTGTGGATTGCACTGCACATGTCCTCGCCCGAGAAGTTCTGGCAGGGCCTGGCCAACGCCATCGAGCGCCCCCGCCTGTTCGCGGACCCGCGCTTCGCGTCGCGCGAGGCGCGCATCGCGCACCAGGAAGACCTGATCGCGCTGCTCGGCGGCGTGTTCCGCCAGCAGACCCGCGCTGCGTGGTGCGCGCGGCTCGAGGCCGAGGACGTGCCGCATGCGCCCATGTACGACACGCGCGAGGCCATGGAAGACCCGCAGGCGCGGCATCTGCAGCTGCAGGTGAGCGCGCCGCACCCCGAGGGCGGCGAGTGGCACACCATCCGCTCGCCCGTGAGCTTCGACGGCGAGCGCGCGCTGGAAGTCACGGCACCCCCCATGCTCGGGGCCGACAACGCGGCCATCGTCGATCCGATCCGCCAGCGCCTGGGGCAGCCTCCCAACGCCGCGCGCTGAGCCCGGCACGGCCTTCCGAAAACACAACGCGCCAGGAGACAAGACAAACCATGACCCCATCGAACGAAAGCGAGCTGACGCAGACCGTGCTCAAGAGCCTGCAGGGAACGCGCGACGCGCGCTTCCTGCAGCTCATGCAGTCGCTGATCACGCACCTGCATGCCTTCATCCGCGACGTGGACCTGAAGCCCGACGAATGGATGCAGGCCATCGAATTCCTGACGGCCACGGGCCAGACCTGCACCGACAAGCGCCAGGAGTTCATCCTGCTGTCGGACACGCTGGGCGCCTCGATGATGGTCGTGATCCTGGACCAGCTGCGCGCCGCCGCGGGCAAGCGCGGCCGCGCCGTGAACGAAGCGACCGAAGCCACCGAGCTCGCCGAGGCCACGCACGCCACCGTGCAGGGCCCCTTCTACTGGGAAGGCGCGCCCGACCTGCCGCTGGGCGCCGACGTGGCTCAGGGCGCCCGCGGCGAGCCGACCTTCTACAGCGGCCGCGTCACCGACACCCACGGCCAGCCGCTCGAAGGCGCGCTGCTCGACATCTGGTCGGGCGACGGCGAAGGCGTGTACGACATGCAGCTCGAGGGCGCCGCGATGCAGGCACGCGGGCGCATCCGCACCGACCACGAAGGCCGCTACTGGTTCTGGTCGATCCGCCCGAGCTTCTATCCGATTCCGGTCGACGGGCCCGTGGGCCGCATGCTGGAGGCCATGGGACGGCATCCGAACCGCCCCGGGCACATCCACATGATGGTCTCGGCGCTGGGCCATGTGCCCGTGACCACGCACCTGTTCGTGGCGGGCAGCCCGTACATCGAATCCGATGCCGTGTTCGGCGTGCGGCCGCGGCTCGTCGTGGACTTCGAGTCCCACCCGCCGGGCCGCGCGCCGGACGGCCGGCCGATGGAGACGCCCTACTGGTCCGCGCACTACGACTTCCGCCTCGAACCCCGACACGCCTGAAAGACCACGCCCATGAAAATCGGAAAGTCCACCGTCCCGCGCACCGCCATCTGCACCTCGGACGAACACACCATCGTCGTGCGTGGCCAGGACCTGTGCCAGGAATTGATCGGGCACCTGTCGTTCAGCGACTATTTCTTCCTGCTGCTCACCGGGCGCCGCCCCGATGCCGCGTGCAGCGCCGTGCTCGACGCCACGCTGGTGGCGATCGCCGAGCACGGCCTCGTGCCGAGCGTGCAGGCCAGCCGCATGACCTTCGCGGCCGCGCCCGATGCGCTGCAGGGCGCAGTGGCGGCCGGCATCCTCGGCTGCGGCTCCGTCATCCTCGGCGCATCGGAAACGGCCGGGCGCCTGTTCATGGATGTGGCGGCGCGCATGGATGCAGGCGCCACGCTGCAGCAGGCCGCCGCCGCGGCCATCGCCGAACTCAAGGTGGCGCGCGCGGCGATCCCTGGCTACGGCCATCCGCTGCACAAGGAACGCGATCCGCGCGTCGACCGGCTGATCGACGTGGCGACGCAGGCCGGTGCCGACCTGCGCTATGTGCGCATCGCGCAGGCGCTGGAAGAAGCGATCCCGGGCATCGTCGGCAAGGACTTGCGCATGAACGTCTCCGCGGCAATTCCGGCGGTGCTGCTGGGCGTGGGCTTTCCGGTGGCGTCGCTGCGGGGCGTGCCGATCCTTGCGCGCACCGCGGGACTGATCGCCCACCTTGCGGAAGAGGCCGAGATGCCGAGCGGCTTTGCGCTCTCTTACCAGGCCACGCGCGAACTGCAGTACGAAGGCACGGTGCCCGCGGCCTTCGGGGAGGCGCGGTGACGAAGCGCCGTGCCATCCTGGCCGCGGCGGCTGTGGCCGCGGCGCTGCTTGCGCAGGGCAGCGGCAGCGCATGGGCGCAGGCGGGCGATGCGCGCCCCCTCAAGCTGGTCGTGCCCTTCGCGGCCGGCACCACGACCGACATCGTGGGACGCGTGCTGGCCGAAGCGCTGGGGCGCCAGCTGTCGCAGGCGGTGATCGTCGACAACCGGCCCGGCGCGGGCGGTGCCATCGGCAGCGAACTCGCGGCCCGCTCGGGGGCGGACGCACACACCGTGCTGCTGGGCACCGTGGGCACGCATGCCATCAATGCGACGCTCTACAAGCGCCTGTCCTACCAGCCGCAGCGCGACTTCGTGCCGCTGGGCTTCGTCGGCGCCACGCCCACGCTGCTGGTCGTGCCCGCCGCGGCGCCGTGGAAGACGGTGGCGGACCTGCGCCAGGCCAGCGGCAAGTCGGTGAGCTTCGCCTCGGCCGGCAATGGCACCTCGGGGCATCTTGCGGGCGAGTTGCTCAACCTGCGGCTCGGCAAGGACTTCGTGCATGTGCCCTACCGCGACGGCGCCCAGGCGCTCACCGAGGTGATGGCGGGGAACGTGCAATTCATGTTCTATCACCCGGCCGCCGTGCTGCCGCAGATCCGCGCCGGCAAGCTGCGCGCATTGGGCGCATCGAGCGCCCGGCGAAGCATGGCCGCGCCCGACGTGCCCACGCTCGCCGAGCAGGGCATTCCGGACTTCGACCTGGTCGCGTGGTTCATGTTGTATGCGCCGGCCGACATGCCCGCCGCGCAGCGCGACCGCCTGCGCGAAGCCACGCAGGCGGTGCTCGCCCAGCCTGCGGTGCGCGACAAGCTCGCGGCCCAGGGCATCGAGCCCCTGGCGATGAACACATCGGAAATGGCCGCCTTCGGCGCGGCCGAGATCGCGAAGTGGGGCGAGGCCGTGCGCCGCTCCGGCGCGCAGGTGGATTGAAGAAGACAGAACAACCCAACAAACGGGCCCCCATCGGCCCAAGGAGACAAGCCATGCGTTCGACAACAAACCTCGTCAAGAAGATGCTCGGCCTGGTGCTGGGCCTCGCCGGCATCCTGGCCACGGGCCATGCAGCTGCCCAGACTGCGGAATGGCCGAGCAAGCCGATCCGCATCGTGGTGGGCTTCGCACCCGGCACGCCGCCCGACATCTTCGCGCGCATGTACGGCGACTATGCGAGCCGCAAGCTCGGCGTGCCGGTGCTCATCGACAACAAGCCCGGCACGGCCGGCAACCTGGCGTCGGACACCGTCGCCAAGGCGCCGGCGGACGGCTACACCTTCCTCTACAACCTGTCGACGGCGTTCACGATCAACCCGTACATCTACAGCAAGCTGCCGTTCGATCCGGAGAAGGACCTGGTTCCCGTCGCCACCACGATGCGCCAGGGCCTCGTGCTGATCGCGAACACCAAGTTCCCGGCCAGGACCATCAAGGAGCTTGTGGCCGCGGCCAAGGAAAAGCCCGGCATCTACTCGCACGCCTCGTATGGCGCCGGCAGCCCGTCGCAGCTGATCGTCGAGTCCCTGAAGGACGAGGTGGGCATCACGATGCTGCATGTGCCGTACCGCGCGAGCCCCATCGCCGATCTCGTCGGCGGACAGGTCGACACGCTGATGGAACCGATCGCCACGGGCTATCCGCTGATCAGCAGCGGCCGCGTGCAGGCGCTGGCCTACTCGGGTCCCACCCGCCACCCCGCGCTGCCGGACGTGCCCACGCTCTCGGAGGTGATGCCGGGCTTCTCGATGATGTCGTGGCACGGCATCTGGGCACCTGCGAACACGCCGGCCGCGGTGCTCAACCGGTTCAATGCGGTGTTCGTCGAAGCCAGCAAGGACCCGGACCTCGCCAAGCGCATCAAGGACCTCAACAGCGAGCCGCTGGGCGTCACGCGCGCCGAGATGAGCGCGATGGTGCGCCGCGATGCGGAGATCTACAGCCGCGTGGTGAAGGCGCGCAACATCCGCGTGGATTGATCCGCCGCGTTCATTGCCTGCCCGTTTCCGCGGCCCTTAACATCGGCCGCGATGGCCGCTTCACTGTCACTGCCCCCTGAAATCATCCCGCAGCTGTCGCAGGCGCGCACCGTGCTCGAGCGCCACCTGGCCGGCACGCTCCAGGCCATCCACCTGTTCGGCTCCGCCGTCGATGGAGGGCTCAAGCCGCACAGCGACATCGACCTGATGGTGACCGTGGGCGCCCCGCTGGCCGTATCGGTCCGGCAAGCACTGATGATGGACCTGCTGTCGGTCTCGGGCAGCCCCGGCGCCGGCGCACCATGGCGCCCGCTCGAAGTGACGCTCGTCGTCCAAGGCGAGGTCGTGCCCTGGCGCTATCCGCCGCTGCGCGAACTGCAGTTCGGCGAATGGCTGCGCGAGGAACTGCAGGCCGGCATCGTGGAGCCCGCCATGCCCGACCATGACCTTGCGATCCTGCTCGGCAAGCTCAGGCAGCACAGCATCTGCCTGCTCGGCCCTCCCGCGGACGAACTGTTCGACCCGGTGCCGCGCGCCGATTTCACGCGCTCGCTGCTGGACACCGTGGCGCAGTGGAACGACGCGCCGGACTGGCAGGGCGACGAGCGCAATGTGGTGCTGGCGCTCGCGCGTATCTGGTTCAGTGCGAGCACCGGCGAGATCGCGCCCAAGGATGCCGCAGCCGCATGGGCGCTGAAGCGCCTGCCGGGCGAGCATCGGCCCGTGCTGGCGAGTGCGCATGCGGCTTACCTGGGCCGTGCGCCGGACAACTTGGCCGATCGTCCTACCCAGGTCGCGGCGTTCGTGCGCTACACCAAGGCACTGATCGTGGACATGGTCTGCGCAGGCCCTGCGCCCGCGCGGTGAGCCATTGCGCCCGATCGCACCTCAACAGACTTTCCTCCAGGCACGGCGAAAAGGAGAGACACGGATGTACGTCATCATGGGTGGCACAGGACACGTAGGCTCGGCGGTCGCGCAGGCACTGCTCGACCGCGGCGAACCAGTGACGATCGTCACGCGCGACGCGAAGCGCGCCGGCGCATGGCGCGCAAGGGGCGCCGAGATCGCCGAGGCCAACGTCGAAGACGTGGCGTCGCTGCGCGCGGCGTTGCAGCGCGGTCGCCGCGCCTTCCTGCTCAATCCATCCGCGGACACGTCGGCGGACACCGACACCATCGAGCGGCACACGGTCGCCAACATCCTGTCTGCGCTGGAGGGCTCGGGGCTGCAGAAGGTGGTGGCGGAATCGACCGGCGGCGCGCAGCCCGGCGAGCGCATCGGCGACCTGAGCGTGCTGTGGGAACTCGAAGAGGGCCTGCGCCGCCAATCCATTCCGGCAGCCATCAACCGTGCGGCCTACTACATGAGCAACTGGGACGGACTGCTCGACGCCGTGCGCAGCACGGGCAGGCTGCCCACGATGTACGACCCCGGCCTTGCCATTCCCATGGCCGCGCCGCACGACCTCGGCGAGATCGCGGCCCGCAGGCTGGTGTCCCCGCTCGACGACGTCGGCATCCGCTACGTGGAGGGCCCGAGGCGCTATACCTCGGCCGACGTGGCGAAGGCGTTCTCGCAAGCGCTCGGCCGGCCGGTGGAGCTCGACGTCACGCCGCGCGACCAGTGGAAGGCGGCGTACCGCGCCCTCGGCTTTTCAGAAGCGGCCGCAGACTCGTATGCGCGAATGACCGCGGTGAGCGTCGACAGCGGCTTCGAGATGCCAGGCGATGCCCTGCGCGGCTCGACGACGCTCGATGCCTACATCCGCGGCCTGGTGGCGCGATCCTGACGGTGGCGCGCCACCAACCCCCCATGCTCAGGCAGCGAGCACCTGCAGGTTGCCCGCGCCCGGCAGCGCGCGCAGCGTGGCGGCGAGCCGCACCGAATAGTCGCGGCTGAACACCGTGCTGACCTCGATGTAGTCGCAGCGCGCCTCGGCCGTCGTGAGCGTCAGCACGACATAGCCGCGCTTGCTGGTCTCGGCATAGCGCAGGTCGTCGACCATGCGCCGGAAGCCGTCGGCCAGCAGGTCGTTGGCGATCAGCGGCAGCGCCCGCTCGAAGCCCGGCGACGACACCGACGAGGTGCCGAACTCCACGCCGACCCGCTGCCCGGTGTTGTCGGTGAGGTTCCCGGCCCATGAATTGTGCGTGTCGCCGGCCAGCGAGATCAGGTTCTTGCCCTGGTTGCGCGCGATGGCCAGCACCGCGTCGCGCGCGGCCGGATAGCCGTCCCACGCGTCCAGGTTGTAGGGCACCTTCTGCTGCGTGACCAGGGCCCGCTGGCTGTCGCTGCGCGCGGAGTCCGGAAGCGCCAGCGCCGCCAGGTAGGCGGTCAATGTCTCGAGGCTGAAGTCGGTCGCGATGCTCAGGGGAATGGCCATGCGCATCATGAGCACCTGCTGGCCGAGCACCTGCCAGGTGCAGGGCGATGCAGACATGCGCTGCGACAGCCAGTCCACCTGCGGCTGACCCATCAGCTGCCGCGTCGGCGCCGACGCTTCCCCGGCCAGGTACTGCTCGAGCGTGACCTGCTTGTCGCGGCCGATCAGCCGGGTGTCGAGCATGTGCATCGAAGCCAGCGTGCCGAAGTCGAAGGAGCGGTAGATCCGCAGCGGGTTGGCGGGGTCGGGCAGCCGCGTCGGCAGCCACTCGTGGTAGGCCTGCACGGCGGCCGCGCGCCGTGCGGCAAAGCTGCCCTCGGTCGCTTCGTCATGGTTCTCGGCGCCGCCGGACCACGCGTCGTCGGCCACGTCGTGGTCGTCCCACACCGCGATCATCGGCAGCCGCGCATTGAGGGCCCGCAGGTCCGCGTCGGTGCGGTACTGCGCATGGCGCAGGCGGTAGTCCGCGAGCGTCAGGATCTCGTGGTCGGGGTTCGACTCGCGGTCGATGGCGATGGCGAGCTGCGACGCATAGCCCACGCGGCCGTACTCGTAGATGTAGTCGCCCAGGTGCAGCACCAGGTCGATGTCGGTGCGCCTGGCAATGTCGGCATACACGTTGAAGTAGCCGCTCGGGAAGTTGGAGCACGACACCACCGCCAGCCTCGCCTGCGATACGCCGCCCACCGGCAACGTGCGCGTGCGGCCGATCGGCGAGTGGTCGTTGCCCATGGAGAAGCGATAGAAATAGGTGCTGGCCGGCTGAAGCCCCGCGGCGTCCACCTTGACCGTGTAGTCGCGCTCGGGGCCGGTGCTCGCGGTGCCGCGCGCAACGATGATGCCGAAGCGCTCGTCGCTGGCCACCTCCCAGTCGACATTGAGCGTGCCCGGCGCAGGCGCCGTCACGCGGGTCCAGAGGATCACGCGGTCGGACAACGGATCGCCGCTCGCGATGCCGTGCTTGAACACCGAGTCCGAACCCTCGGGCGGGCTTCCGCCCCCACCTCCCCCGCCGCCGATGCCGCCGCCGAAGCCACCACCTCCTCCGCCACCGCCGCCGCCACAGGCGCTCAGGCCGATGCCGCTGCCCGTGAACATCGCGAACAGCACGGCGCTGCGCAGCAGCGAGCGCCGGGTGGTGCCGGTCAGGGCTTGCGGGGGATCGCTGTCCTCGTCATGGAAGGCATGGCTTGTCTCGCCGTTGTTCTTCTTCTCGTCGTGGGTGCGCATGGCTGTCTCCTGATCCGCCGACGGCAAGACGCACGGCACGCCTCGGTCCCCGTTCGACGTCGGCGCCATTTGAATGTGAAGCCCTTGGTTTTCAACGTAGGCTGCCGCCGATGCGCGCGTCAGCCGGGAACGCGGGGGTACCCTCAGTTCAACGTGTCGAAGAGCCTGAAGATCCACGACAGCTGGTAGACCAGCGTGGCCGCCACGAAGACGGTGTGAAAGCGCTGGCTGGCTGTCCTGGCCGCCACGATGCACAGCGTCACGAGAATGGGCGTGCGGATCAGGTATTCCAGCGCAAAGCGGGCGAAGTGCGCCTCGCCCTTGATCAGCGTGTCGACCACGTCGAGCAGGTAGGTCGCGCCCAGCAGGCCGAAGAACCAGGCGCGCCGGGCATAGAAATAGTCTTCATAGCTCGCGTAGTCGCGCATGCTGTCCGGAAAGAGCAGCGCGCACAGCAGGAACAGCACGATCGCGTAGCTCACGATGAAGGCATAGGTGCCGAAGGTCCAGCTCTCGATCTGGTAGAGGCCGAACTCCCACCACCAGAAATGCACCAGCGCCAGCAGGACCGAAGCCACCCAGGCAAGGTGCACCGCATAGAGCCGGTACTGCGCCGGGTGCTGCACGATGCGCGCCACGCCCGACAAGAGCCGCGTGACGCCAAGGCCGATCACCATGCCCATGACGATGCGGATGTGCGGGAAGATGTCGTGGGCGGAGATGGCTTGTTGCTGCATTCGGGGGCTTCATGGTGTTGGGACGGTGCCAAGGGATGGCCGGACTGCCCATGCCACGCTACAACACCTGGAGGTGCGGCTCAGCGCAAGACCCTGCTGCGACCGGGCGTTTTGCGCCCATGGCATGGCGCATTCCCGGCCGCGAACGCCTTCTATGCCTGGGCCATTCCCCGCATCAATGTGAGCAGGGCATGTTCGAGGTCTTTTTCGAAGTCGTACCGCAGGCTCTTCAAGTCGGGAAGCTCGATCACTTGTGCGGCCATCCCGGCCGGGTTGCTGAGCGGCCACAGCCCGATGATGAGCGGCAGCGCATGCTTCACCACCTGTTCGAAGGCTCGCACCGGCACGGCGGGCACGCGGGCATGGAAGTCCTGCGCTGTCCGTTGCCGAATGGCCAGCAGGCTGCCCTTGAAGTCGACCATGCGTTCGAACGACACCTTGCGCTCGAGGATGGACGGCAGGATGCTGATCAGCCGGCAAAGCAGGGGCCGGGCAGAAATGGTCGAGGCGAAGACGCGGGCAATGTGCTCGACGCTCGCGCCGGCCTTGCCGCCGCGCGCCAGCGCCGTGCCCAGCTCGGCATGCCATCCTGCAAATTCTTCGACGAGCAGGTCCATCAACACGGCCTCGCTGCTTTCGAAATAGCGGTAGACGTTCGACTTGGTCATCTGCGCCTCGCGCGCGAGTTCGTTGATGCCCAGGTCCAGGGCCTCCGGGCTCTGTTGCAGCATTTTCCGGGCGGTGACCAGCAGGTGGCGGCGCCGCTCTTCCTTCTGCTCGGCAGAGCGGGCGCGTACGTAGGGGATGGGCGAATTCATGCGGTGATCACGTTCCATTTGCTAAAAGACCGATGGTCTGTTAAATTACAGACCATCGGTCTCCAATCTTGCCTGAAAGCAAGGATGCCGGCCACCTCCAGCGTCACTGCAACTTCAACAAAGGCGAACATCATGGCTACCAACGTCGACTCCTGGGTTCTCATCACTGGTGCGTCCAGTGGCTTCGGCGAAGAATTCGCAAGGCAATACGCAGCCAAGGGCCACCCGCTGATTCTGGTTGCGCGCCGACTCGATCGGCTGCAGGCCCTGGCTGCGGCGCTGCAACAGGAGTGGGGCATCAAGGTCATCGTGGAGCAGGCAGACCTGTCGGACGTGGCCGCCGTCCACAGGTTGCACGCCAACCTTCGCGAGCGCGCCATTGCGGTCGAGATCCTGATCAACAACGCGGGTCACGGCCTGCAGGGCGCTTTCCTCGACACGCCGATGCAAAGCGCCCTGGACATGTTGCACCTGGACATCGCGAGCCTCACGGTCATGACGCGGCTCTTCGGCGAGGACATGCGCGCACGCGGCCACGGCAAGATACTGCTCGTGGCCAGCATGCTTGCTCACTTCGGCGTGGAAAACATGGCCGTCTATGGCGCCGCCAAGGCCTATGTGCTGCGCCTTGGCGATGCCTTGCACCGTGAGTTCAAGCGCGATGGCGTGACGGTGACCTCGCTGTGCCCCGGCATGTCCGACACCGGTTTTGCGCAGGCCGCGAAACAGAAGATCACATGGGGGCTCAAGCTTCTGATGATGAAGCCGGCACCGGTGGTGCGGGCGGGAATCCGTGCGCTGCACGCCGGCCGCGTCAGTGTGGTTCCGGGCTTCAACAACAAGGCTGCCGTCGCGATGGTATGGGCAACACCGCGATGGCTGCACCAGGCCATCTTTGCGCGCGTCATGAACAGTTGAGCGCGTTGCACGCGCCACCAGGGCTGCCGCGGGCCGTCATCGCGACGCCACAACACGTGAGGCGGACTGCGGCGGAAGTCCTGTCTCCGATTGGGAATTTGTCGAATGCGACAGACCATTCTTTCCATTGCTTTATGTCACTCATTCTGGACAAATCTCCTGGCTTGTCTAATATGAGATACACATATGCCTTCTGCAGCCCCGCCTCTCACCCCCGCGGCCGATCGCCGCCTCGCAGCATTCGGCCGGCGCATCCATGCTCGCCGCAAGGCCCTGAAGGTCAGCGCCACCACGGCGGCGGAGGCTGCAGGTATGTCCCGCATGACGCTGCATCGCATCGAACGCGGCGAGCCCTCGGTCACGATGGGGGCCTACATGAATGCAATCGCGGCACTGGGCATGGATGTCGACGTGGTCCCGTCAACACAATCCGCACAGCCGGCACCGATCCCTGGCGGCGTTCGTATCGCTGACTACCCCCAACTGCGCCGACTCGCCTGGCAGCTGGCACCGGGCACCGAACTCACGCCCGAAGAGGCGTGGGCCACCTACGAACGCAACTGGCGCCATGTCGATGCATCGGTGCTCCATGCGCGAGAGCGGCGATTGCTCGATGAACTGGCACGCGCATTAGGCAGGAAGCCGCTGCATGATTGAACGCCCACACCATCAACGGGCGTGCTCGAAGCACGCATCGAACTCACCCGCGCTGCTTCGCCAGCGCATCAAGGCTTTACTGCCTCGAGTCCCAGGCGCCAAAGGCAAAGCCCCCACCCCCTGACAGCAGGCCCCGCCCACTCAAAGAAACCCAATGGATAGCCAAGGAATCGCCGCCACCGCAATCGTCCCCACCAGCAGCGCGACCATGTAGCCCGCGATCGGCCGGATGCCCGCGTCGGGATGCACGCGCCCGATCGCGCAGGCCGCGTAGTAGCCCACGCCCAGCGGCGGCGCGAACAGGCCGAGCCCCATCGACAGCACCACCACCATCGCGTAGTGCACCTCGTGGATGCCCAGCTGCCGCGCTATCGGGAACAGGAGCGGGCCGAACAGCACGATCGCCGGAATGCCCTCGAGCACGCTGCCCAGCACCACGAAGATCACCAGCGACACCGCCAGGAACATCGGCGCGCCGCCGGGCAGGCCGGTCATCGCTTCGGCCAGCAGGCGCGAGAAGCCCGACTGCGTGAGGCCCCAGGCCATGGCCGTCGCGGTGCCGATGATCAGCAGGATGGCGCCCGACAGCGACGCCGTCGCAACGAGCATCGGCCCCAGCCGCTTCCAGTCGAACTGGCGGTACACGACGAGCCCCGCGACCACGGCGTACATGATGCCGATGGTCGAGACCTCGGTCGCGGTGGCCACGCCTTCGACCACCGCCGCGCGGATCACGAACGGCAGCGCCAGCGCCGGCAGCGCCACGACGGCCAGCCGGCCGACCTCGCGCCAAGGCGTGCGCATGACCTCGCGCAGGTCCTCGCCGCGGCAGCGGAAGTACACGACCACGCACAGCATCAGGCCCAGCACCACGGCCGGCAGCAGGCCGCCCGTGAACAGCGCGGCGATCGACACGCCCGTGACCGAGCCGATGGTGATCAGCACCAGGCTGGGCGGCACCGTCTCGGTCTGCGCGCCGGTCGCGGCCAGCAGCGCGACGAGTTCGCCTTCGCTGGCGCCGCGCTGCTTCATCTCCGGAAAAAGCGCCGGCGCCACTGCCGCCATGTCGGCCGCCTTGGAGCCCGAGATGCCCGACACGAGGTACATCGCGCCCACCAGCACGTACGACAGCCCGCCCTTCACATGCCCCAGCAGGCCCGCGAGAAACGCGACCATCGCCTTGGCCATGCCGGTCATCTCGATCAGCAGGCCGAGGAACACGAACAGCGGCACCGCGAGCAGGATCAGGTGCGACATGCCCTCGTCCATGCGCCCCACGATCACCGGCAGCGCCGTGTCGGTGGCCAGCGCCAGGTAGCCGAAGGTGCCGAGGCCGAACGAAAAGGCAATGGGAATGCCCGCGAGCACGCCCGCCAGCACCACGCCGACGAAGAACACCAGCAGGTTCAGCCGCCCGAGCTCCTGGAACACCGAGCGGCCGAGCGTGAACGCCGCGATCAGCGTGGCGACGATGACCACCGCCTTGGCCGTGACCCGCCACTCCACGTCGCGCAGCAGCCTGAGCACCGCGAACAACCCCATCAGGCCGATGCCCACCGGCAGCGCCGCGGCCCGCCATGCATTCGAGATGTTCAGCGCGGGCGTGGTGATGAAGCGCTCCTCGGACGCGTACTCCCAGGCCGGCCATGCCACCATCGCCAGGAACGCGAGCGAAGCGCACAGCGCCAGGGCGTCGAACAGCGGACGCCGCGACGGCGGCTGCATCGAGACCAGCGCCGTCATGCGCATGTGCTCGCCGCGCCGCAGCGCGACCACCGCGCCCAGCATCGCGAGCCAGATGAACAGGATCGACGCGAGCTCGTCGGACCAGACCAGCGGGCTGTGGAACACGAAGCGTGCGAGCACGCCCGCGAGCAGCACCGCCACGTCGGCCAGCACCAGGCCGCCGGCGGCGATGTCGACCAGCGCGCCAAGCCGGCGCTCGATGGCCGACAGCCGGGGCGCGTCCACGCGCGTGCCGGCCGCCAGGCCGAGGGCCGGCCCGCTCATGCAAGCTTGCCCGCGCTGCGCTCGAGCAGCGCCCAGGCCTCGTCGCCGTACTTGGCCTTCCACTCGCCGTAGAAGCCGGCCTTGCGCAGCTGGTCGCGGAAGGCGGCCGCGTCGGGCTGGTTGAAGGCCATGCCCTTGGCGGCCAGCTCCTTCTGCAGCCCGGCGTTGAGTTCGGCCACGTCGGCGCGCTCCTTCATGCCGGCCGCGTTGATGTGCCGGGCCACCACGGTGCGCAGATCGGCGGGCAGCTTTTCCCAGGCGCGGCGGTTGGCCAGGAACCAGAAGCCGTCCCACATGTGGTTGCTCAGCGAGCAGTACTTCTGCACCTCGTAGAGCTTGGCCGTCGCGATGATGGCCAGCGGGTTCTCCTGCCCGTCGACGATCTTCGTCTGCAGCGCCGAATAGACCTCGGCAAAGTTGATGGAGGTGGGCGCGGCGTCGAGCGCCTTGAACATCGAGGTCCACAGCGGCGACACCGGCACGCGGATCTTGAAGCCCTTCATGTCCTGCGGCGCGGCAATGGCGCGGCTCGACGAGGTGATCTGGCGGAAGCCGTTGTCCCAGATCTTCTCCATCGGAACGATGTTGGCCTTGGCGATCTGCTGGCGGATGTGGGCGCCGAGTTCGCCATCCATCGCCTTCCACACGCTCGCATAGTCGTTGAAGGCAAAGCCCACGCCGCTGATCGATGCGGACGGCACGAGCGTGGAAAGGATCAGCCCCGACAGCGTGAAGAACTCCACGCCGCCCGAGCGCAGCTGGCTCAGCATGTCGGTGTCGGAGCCCAGCTGGTTGCTCGGGAAGATCTGGATGTCGACGCGGCCGCCGGTCTCGGCGCGGATGGCGTCGGCCATCTCCTTGGCGCGGATGTTGAGCGGATGCGTGACCGGCAGGTTGTTCGCGTACTTGTAGTTGAACTCGGCCTTCTGCGCGAAGGCCCGGTGCATGGGAACGGCGAGGCTGGCGGCCAGTGCCGTCGAGCGCAGCACGGTGCGGCGGGAAATGCTCATTTTTTGTCTCCTGGTCCTTTTGTGAATGGATCTGGTCGTGCGGGGCGGCGTCGATGGGTGCGCTCAGGTGGTGGCGGCCTCCTTCACGTCGCCGCGTTCGAACAGCTGCTTGCGGATGTCGGCCTTGGCGACCTTTCCGTAGCCGGACTTCGGCAGCGCATCCCAGAAGAAGATGTACCGCGGCCAGCGGTATTTCGCGCAGCGGCCGTCCAGGTGCTGCAGGAGCTGCTCGGCCGTGAGGCCGGGCTGCGAGGCCACGATCACCGCCACGCCCACCTCGCCCCATTTCTCGTCCGCGATGCCGAGCACCGCCGCCTCGCGCACGGCCGGATGCATCAGCAGGATTTCTTCGACCTCGCGCGGGTATACGTTCGAGCCGCCCGAGATGTACATGTCCGATTCGCGACCCGTGATGTAGAGCAGCCCGCGCGCATCCATGCGGCCGAGATCGCCGGTGTGGAACCAGCCGCCGCGCAGCGCCTTCCCGGTGGCTTCGGGGTTGTTGAAGTAGCCCGCAAACACGGCCGGCCCGCGGCAGCAGATCTCGCCGACGGTGCCGGCGGGCACCGGCTGCATCTGCGCATCGAGGATGGCCACCTCCATGCCGGTGCGGGCCCGGCCGCAGCAGCCGATGTGGGCGTTCGGATCATCGTCGTCGGCGGAATGCATGGCCGGCGGCAGCACCGTGATGCAGCCCGTGACCTCGCCCAGGCCGAAGTACTGCACCAGCACCTTGCCGAGCTTCTGCAGCGCGCGCTTCTGGTCCGCGCGGTACATCGGCGCGCCCGCATAGACCACGTAGCGCAGCGAGCCGTGGTCGAAGCGGTCGACGGCCGGGTCTTCCACCAGCATCTTGACGATGGTCGGCACGGTGAAGACATTGGTCACGCGGTGCCGCTCCACCAGTGCCCAGAAGGTCGCGGGCTCCAGCCTGTCAGACGCGAGCAGCACGGTGGCCGCACCGCGCGCCACGTTGAGCAGCGCATGGATGCCCGCGCCATGCGACAGCGGCGCGACCGCGATCGAGCAGTCGTGCTCGGTGGTGCCCGGGATGAGATCGGCCAGGTGATTGGTCACGACGAAGGCCATCTGCCCGTGCGTGAGCACGGCGGCCTTCGGGCGGCCGGTGGTGCCCGAGGTGTAGAAGTACCACAGCGGCTGGTCGGCATCGACCTGCGCCATCGCCGCGGGCGCACCAGCGTTGGCCGCGAGCAGCGGCTCGTAGCCATGTCCACCGGCGCGCGGGAGGCCGATGGTGACGACCGAGCGCAGATGCGAAGACGCGGCCTTCACAGCCGCCACATGCTCGGCAAAGCAGTCTTCGGCCAGCATCACGCTGGCCTCGCTGGCGCTGCCCAGGTAGGCGACCTCCGGCGGCGTGAGCCGAAAGTTGACCGGCACCCACACCGCGCCCAGGCGGAAGGCGGCCCAGCAGCTCTCGAACAGCGCCGGGTTGTTGCGCGACATCACGAGCAGCTTGTCGCCCGGCCGCATGCCCAGCGAGCGCAGCGCCTGCACCAGCGCATCGACGCGCGCGTCGATCTCGCGCCAGGTCCACTGCCGCTCGCCCTGGATCAGCCCCGGCCGGTCGGGAAACAGCGCGGCCGTCTGCGACAGCAGCGCGGACAGGTTCATCGCCCGCGCTTCGTTCACGGGTGCACCTCCAGCACGCTCAGGTAGTTGGCAACTGCGGCGCCGCCCATGTTGAAGACCGCGCCCGGCTTGCCCGAGCCCACCTGCATGTCGCCCGCCAGGCCCGCCAGTTGCATGGCCGCCATCACATGCTGCGACACGCCCGTGGCGCCGATCGGATGGCCGCGCGACTTCAGACCGCCCGACGGATTGACCGGTAGCTTGCCGTCCTTGCGGCTCACGCCGTCGAGGATCACGCGCGCGCCCTGCCCGTGCGGCGCCAGGCCCATGGCCTCGTACTCGAGCAGCTCCGCAATGGTGAAGCAGTCGTGCGTCTCGACAAAGCCCAGGTCATGCAGCGACAGCCCCGCCGCGGCCAGCCCCCGCTGCCACGCGAGCGCCGCGCCCTCGAAGCGCGTCGGGTCGCGGCGCGACAGCGGCAGGTAGTCGTTGACCTGCGTGCGCGAGCGCCAGCGCACCGCCGGGACCGCCGCCGACGCGATCGGCTCGGCCGAGATGACCAGCGCCGCCGCGCCGTCGGAAACCAGCGAGCAGTCGGAGCGCTTCAACGGACCGGCGACGAACGGATTCTTCTCCGACGGCTGGCGGCAGAAGTCGAAGCCCAGGTCGCGCCGCATGTGCGCGTAAGGGTTGTGCACGCCGTTGGCGTGGTTCTTGGCCGAGATGGCGGCCAGCGCATCGCTCTGGTCGCCGAAGCGCTCGAAGTACTGGCCCGCGATCTGGCCGAAGACGCCCGCAAAGCCCGCCGGGGTCGCGCCCTCTTCCTTCACGTAGGAGCAGCGCAGCAGCGTCTCGGCGATGCGCGGGCCAGGCACGGCATTCATGATCTCGAAGCCGACCACCAGCGCATGCCGCACGCGCCCGCACTGCACCGCATCGAGCGCGGCCCAGATCGCGGCCGAGCCCGTGGCGCATGCGTTCTCCATGCGCACCGCGGGAACGTGGCGCAGCTCGGGCAATGCCAGGCCCACCAGCGACGCGCTGAAGTCCTGCGGCAGGAAGCCGCTGTTGAAATGGCCGACGAAGATGCCGTCGATGTCGGCCGCGGCGAGGCCCGCGGTCTGCAGCGCGGGCTCGACCGCTGAGCGGATGAGCGCTTCGCTCTCCACTGCGTCGAGCTTGCCGAAAGGCGTGTGTCCCCAGCCGATGATGCAGGCGTTGGTGGTCATTGGGCGGTTCTCCTTGTCAGGCGTGATCGGCGGCGGGCGCGGGCATGCCCCGGCGCAGGGTCGGCAGGCCGACACCCGCGGCATCGAAGCCGCCATCGACGGCCAGCACCTGGCCGTTGATGAAGCTCGCGTCGTCGCTGCACAGGAAGCCCACGGCATTGGCCATTTCCTCCGGCGTGCCGTAGCGGCCCAGCGGAATCGTGTCGTAGTAGTCGGAACGGATCGCCACGCTGTGCACGAGCTTGGCCATCTCGGTTTCCACCGGCCCCGGCGCGATCACGTTCACGCGCACGCCCGCATTGCCCAGCTCCACCGCATGCTGCTTGGTCAGGTGGATCAGCGCCGCCTTGCTGGTGCCGTAGGCGACCCGCAGCGTGCTCGCGCGCAGGCCCGAGATCGAGGCGATGTTCACCACCGCGCCGCTCCCGCGTTCGACCATCAGCGCGCCGAAGGCCTGCGTGCAGAGGAACGCGCCGTCCAGGTTGGTGCCGAGCACCGTACGCCATTCCTCGAACGAAGTCTGGAGCACCGGCTTGAACACCGCCACGCCGGCGTTGTTGACCAGCGCGTCGACGTGGCCGAAGCGCTCGACCACGGCCTTTGCCGCGTGCTCGACCTGCGACGGCTTCGACACGTCGCAGTGCAGGCCAAGCACCTTTGCAGGCTGCGCGAGTTCGGCCACCGCCTGGTCGAGCGTGGCGCCGTCGATGTCGAGCAGCGCGACGCTGTAGCCGTGCGCCAGGAACCAGCGGCCGATGGCCAGGCCGATGCCGCGCGCGCCTCCGGTGACGACGGCGACGCGGGAAGCAGATGAAGTGGGGAGATCGGTCATTGATGGGAATTTCTGCAGTGGACGAAATCAGGGGTTGTCGGGCGAAGGCAGCCACTCTTCGAGCGTGACTTCGAAGGTGACGCAGACGGCGTTGGCGCCCGCCACGAACGGGCCGCCGTACAGGTGGCCGTGCGTGTCCGCCACCACGCCGGTGAGCGCGGCGCGCAGCGAGCCGTCGGGCTGCGAGCGCACCTCGCCGGCCAGGCTCACGATCTCGGCGGCGGGACCGCGGATCACCTGGCAGGAACCGTCGGCGCGCTCGAGGCAGGCATCGACGAGGCTGCCCAGCGCGCCGCGCACGAACGCATGGCTGAAACCCTCCGCGAGGCAGAGCTTCTCGACGCTCGAGACGAGGTCTTCGTTCGGTGCGATGCGCGCATAGGCCACGCGGCCCATGCGCCCGCTTTCGATCAGGCGCATCTCAGCCATGGACGCGCCTGGCCTGGGGCCGCATCAGCGGCATGCGGGTTTCGTCGTCGTAGACCACGCACAGTTCGAAGCTGTCCAGCGCGGTGACCACGGCGGAGACGTTTCGTCTTCCGACCACCGTCCTGTCGGTCAGGATGTGGCCGCCGCGCACCGCGCCGTCGGCGGTGCGGAAGGCGCCGTGGCAATGGACCACCGGCGTGCCGCTGGCGGAACTGCCGAGCGTCGCGTTGCCGAAGATGAAGCAGGCGCCGTGCACCCTGTGCGGTGCGCCGTAGGTTGCGAGCACCCGGCCCGTGGGATCGGGCAGCGCCAGGCAGAAGCCCAGCTCGGCCAGTTCGCCGCCGATCAGCGTCATCGATGCGCTGGCCACGCCTTCGTCCGCCAGCGCCTGCACGAGGCTCTCGTGCAGCGTGCGGCCGCCGGGCAGCGAAAGCCGGAAGTGCCGGCCCTTCTGGTCGCGCATGCGATCGATGCGCACGGGCCGGAAAGGCCCCGGATGCACCACCGTGCGCGAGCGCGGCAGCCCCATCAGTTTCTCGACCATCGCGTTGTCTCCTTGCCGCGCCGTTCGGACCGACGGCGCTGGTGGAGGCAAAGTCTAGAAGTTGACATCGATAGCAACAAATTTAGAATTCGTATCGATCAATACAAAATTCAGATCAATGGAAATCCGCCACCTCCGCTGCCTGGTCGCCGTGGCCGAAGAGCTGCACTTCGGGCGCGCGGCGCAACGCCTGAACCTGTCGCAGCCGCCCGTGAGCCTCGCGATCAAGGAGATGGAGGAAGAACTCGGCGTCACGCTGTTCGAGCGCACCTCGCGCCGCATCGCGATCACGCGCGCGGGAGACGAAGCGCTTCGCGATGCGCGCGCGGTGCTGCTCGGCATGGACACGCTGCGCCGGCGCGCGCAGGAGGCCGCGGCCGGGCTCATGGGGTCGATCTCGATCGGCTTCATCAGCCTGCCGGCCTACTCCTTCCTGCCGCGGGTGCTGCGGCAGTTCTCGGACGAGAACGAGCGGGCCGAGATCGCGCTGTGGGAAGGCACGACCGACCAGATCATCGGCGACGTCGAGTCCGGCCGGCTCGACGTGGGCCTGGTGCTGCAGCCGTCCAGCATGCCCGCCTCGCTGGGCTCGCGGCTGGTGCAGAAGGATGCGCTGATCCTCGCGATGCCCGAGTCGCATCCGCTGGTGCGGCCCGGCAGCATCGCACTCGAAAAATTCTCGGGCGAGCGCTTCCTGGGCTTCGAGCGGCACTTCGGGCCGCAGGTGTTCGATGCGATCGTGGCCACCTGCATGCGGCGCGGCTTCAGCCCGCGCCTGTTTCCGGCGCGCCAGATGCACACCATCGTGAGCCTGGTCTCCGGCGGGCTGGGCGTGGCGCTGGTGCCGGCCTGCGTCAAGGCGTTGCACCGCGAAGGCGTGGCGTACCGCTCGCTCAAGGGCGAGAAAACCTACATCGACACCTTGGCGGTGTGGCGCAAGGCGGACGATTCGCCGCTGGTGCGCGCGCTGCTGGCGCTGCTGCCGACGCTCAGCAGCGTCTGAGGGCGCTCAGGCGCCGTCCCTCACCAGCTCCCACAGCGCCTCGGCCACCGGCGCCATGTGGGCCAGCTGCCGGTACAGCCGGATGTCCACCGGCACCCGCCAGCCGCCCGCGCCGGCATCCACCAGCGCGCCGCCGCGCAGGTCCTCCGCCACCAGGCTCATCGGCAGCCACGCGAGGCCGCGCCCTTCGAGCGCCATGGTCCTGAGCAGCGCGGCATGGTGGGCCGTGAAGACCACCGACAGCGACGGCGCGAAGTCCTTGCCGAACTCGCTGTCCTGGATCGCCCGCATGATCCGCCCCAGGCCCGAGGCCTCGCTGTAGGCCAGCACCGAAGGCGACTGCCCGGTGCCCAGCGCATGGAGCGGCAGACCGCGCGCGTCCGGTGCCGCCACCGGCACCAGCACGTCGTCGCTCAGGCGCTGCATCGGGTACTGCGCCTCGTCGAGCCGGCCGGGCGCGCGCGCATGGCCGTGGCACAGCACGAACTGCACGCGGCGCTGCAGCATCAGGTCTTCGCAGGCCTGCGAGCTGTCCGAGATGGTCTGGATCGGCCCCAGGCTCAGCCGCGCCTCCACGCTGGCCAGCCAGCGTGGAAAGAAGGTCAGCGACAGCACGTGCGTGGCGGCGAAGCTCAGGCTCGCCGCGGCCAGGTCGTGCGCCGCACGCGCCTTGATGCGCGCGGCCTCCAGCGCGGCCAGCACCTCCTGCAGCAGCGGCTGGAAGCGCTTGCCCGCCGCCGTGAGCGCGGCCGGATGCGCGCTGCGGTCGAACAGGTCCACGCCCACCCATTCCTCGAGCGCGCGGATGTGGCGGCTGAAGGCCGGCTGGGCAATGGAACGCGCCTGCGCCGCGCGCGAGAAATTGCCGCTCTCGGCCAGGGCCAGGAAGTCTTCCAGCCATTCGAGGTCGAGGGGTCGGTTGCCGGGGCCCATGCGCGGTGCGAGCGATTGAATAGTTGTATGCGATTCGAGTATTGGACGGTGCATGCCCCGCCGGCCAAAGATGCGGGCAGTCCTGCACCTTGAACCCCAACGGAGACACAGCATGCCTTCCATCGCGAATTATCGCGGGATCATTCCCGCCATTTCCTGCCCCTTCACCAACGACCACCGCATCGACGAACCGGCGCTGCGCAAGCTGGCCTCGTGGCTCGCGGGCCACGACGGCGTGGTGGCGGTCATGACCAACGGCCACACCGGCGAGGTGTTCTCGCTGACCCCGGCCGAACGCGCCGAGGTGACCCGCATCGTCGCCGACGAGCTGCGCGGCCGCATGCCGGTGATCTCGTCGATCGTGTGCGAAGGCCTGGCCGAGGCCGCCGAACATGCGCGCGCCGCCCAGGCCGCCGGCGCGGCCGCGCTCGACGTGATGCCGCCGCACCACTGGCTGCGCTTCGGCTTCACGCCCGGCCATGCGCTGCAGTACTTCGAGGCCATCCACCGCGCCGCGCCGGAGCTCGACCTGGTCTGCCACGTGTACCCGGCCTGGACCCGCGCGTCCTACTCGTCGCAGCTGCTGGCCGAGCTGGCCCGCCTGCCCTACCTGCAGGCCTTCAAGGTCGGGCAGCGCGACATGAACAAGTACGCCCGCGACATCCAGGCGATCCGCGAGGCCGATGCCTCCAAGGCCATCCTCACCTGCCACGACGAGTACCTGCTGGCCTCGATGGTGCAGGGCGTGGACGGCGCGCTGGTCGGCTTTGCCACCTTCATTCCGCAACTGATCATCGACCTGTGGAACGCGGTCAAGGCCGGCGACCTGAAGAAGGCGATGGCGGTGCAGGCCCTGATCACGCCGCTGAAAGACGCCGTGTATGGCGGCGGCGAACCGACCGGCGAGGCGCATGCGCGCATGAAGGGCGGCATGTACCTGGCCGGCGTGCTCGACAACGCCACGGTGCGCCCGCCGACCGAGGCGCCGAACGCGCGCGAGATGGACGCACTGCGCGCCGCCGTCGCGCAGGCCGGGCTGTCGAGGCGCTGAGCGAAAACATGGAAGGCGCCCGGCAAGAACGCGCCCTCCCCCAAAAAACATCAGGAGACAAGAGACATGCAACGCACCCATTTCCTGCGCGCCGCGCTCGCGGCCTTCGCGCTTGCCGCGGCGTCCTCCGGTTTTGCACAGGCGCAGCCCTGGCCCACCCGGCCCGTGCGCATGGTGATTCCGTTCCCGCCCGGCGGCACGCTCGACACCGTCGGGCGCCTGCTCGCGCAGAAGCTCGGCGATCAGCTGGGCCAGCCCTTCATCGTGGAGAACCGGCCCGGCGGCAACGGCGTGATCGGCGCCGACGTGGTGTCGAAGGCGCCGGCCGACGGCTACACGCTGCTGTTCAACGCCTCGACCTTCACCACGGCGCCCATGACAATGAAGTCCGTGCCCTACGAGGTTGCCCGGGACTTCACACCGGTGGCGCTGGTCGCCAGGGCGCCGCTGTCGGTGGCCATCAACAAGAACCTGCCGATCACCGACGTCAAGTCGCTCATCGCCTACGCCAAGGCGCACCCGGGCAAGATGACTTTCGCGGTGGGATCAATCGGCTCGGCCGGCCACCTGTCGACCGAGCTGCTCAAGCGCGCGGGCGGGCTCGACTACCTGATCGTGCCGTACAAGGGCACGGCGCCGGCCTTCCAGGACCTGATCGGCGGGCAGATCGACGGCTTCATCGACCCGATCCTGGGTTCGCTGCAGTACCACAAGAGCGGCATGCTGCGCGTGGTGGCCGTCACATCGGCCGCCCGCGCCACCAGCCTGCCGAACGTGCCCACGGTGGGCGAGAGCATTCCGGGCTACGAGTTCTACAGCTGGTATGGCCTGTGGGGCCCGGCCAGGCTGCCGGCCGCGATCACGCAGCGGCTCAATGCCGAGGTGAACAAGGCGCTGGGCACCGACATGCGCGAAACGCTGAACGCGCAGGGCCTGCTGCTGACGCCGGGCAGCGTCGACGACTTCGCGAAGTTCCAGCAGTCCGACATGGAGCGCTCGAAGAAGATCATCGTGGAGGGCAACATCCGTGTCGAATGATGAAGCCGCGCCGCATGCCGTGGTGACGGGCAGCAGCAGCGGCATCGGCCGCGCCATTGCGTCGCGCCTGCTCGAAGAAGGCTGGCGCGTGCGCGGGCTCGACCTCGCGGCGCCGACGCTCTCGCATCCGGGCTTCGCGCATGCGGCGGTCGACCTGTCGGATGCCGCGGCCATCGCGCGCACCACGGCTGCTCTTCAGGACGCCGATGCGCTGGTGCATGCGGCCGGCGTGCTGCGCGTGGGCCCGCTCGGGCAGCTCGACCATGCCGGCGGCGAATTGATGTGGCGCCTGCATGTCGACGCTGCCACGCGGCTGGCCGATGCGCTGGTGCCCGCGATGGCCGCGCGCGGCCACGGCCGCGTGGTGTTCGTCGGCAGCCGCGTGGCGCACGGCATGCCGGGCCGCGGCCAGTACGCCGCCACCAAGGCGGCGCTGGTCGCGCTTGCGCGCAGCTGGGCGGCCGAGGTCGCGGAGCGCGGCGTCACCCTCAACGTGGTGTCGCCCGGCGCCACGCAGACCGCGATGCTGCAGGACCCCGCGCGCGCCGGCAGCGCGCCGCGCCTGCCGCCCATCGGCCGGCTGATCGAGCCCGCGGAAGTCGCCGCGCTGGTCGCCTTTCTTCTCTCGGCGCCGGCCGCGGCCATCACCGGCCAGGACATCGCCATCTGCGGCGGTGCGTCGCTGCACCGCTGAGTTCCTTTTTTCTCAAGCACAAGCACCATGAAGATCGTCAACATCCTCGAGTCCACGCGCCCCATCAAGTCGGACATCCGCAACGCCTACATCGACTTCTCCAAGATGACCCTGAGCCTCGTGGCGGTGGTCACCGACGTGATCCGCGACGGCCGGCCGGTGGTGGGCTACGGCTTCAATTCCAACGGCCGCTACGGCCAGGGCGGGCTGATCCGCGAGCGCTTCCTGCCGCGCCTGCTCGAGGCCGATCCGGCCTCGCTCGTCGACGAGACCGGTGACAACCTCGATCCGCACAGGATCTGGGCCCGCATGATGATCAACGAGAAGCCCGGCGGCCACGGCGAGCGCTCGGTGGCCGTGGGCACCATCGACATGGCCGTGTGGGACGCGGTCGCCAAGATCGCCGGCAAGCCGCTCTACCAGCTGCTGGCCGAGCGCTACGGCAGCGGCACGCCGAACCCGCGCGTGTTCGTCTATGCCGCAGGCGGCTACTACTACCCCGGCAAGGGCGTCGAGGGCCTGCAGCGCGAGATGGCCAGCTACCTCGAGCGCGGCTATTCGGTGGTCAAGATGAAGATCGGCGGCGCCACGCTCGCGCAGGACTGCGAGCGCATCGAGTCGGTGCTGAAGATCCTCGGCCCCGGCCAGCAGCTGGCGGTGGACGCCAATGGCCGCTTCGACCTGGCCACCGCCATCGACTACGGCCGCGCGCTTTCGCAGTACCCGCTCTTCTGGTACGAGGAAGCCGGCGATCCACTCGACTACGAGCTGCAGGCCAGGCTCGGCGAGGTGTACGCCGGCCCCATGGCCACGGGCGAGAACCTGTTCTCGATGCAGGACGCGCGCAACCTCATCCGCCACGGCGGCATGCGGCCCGATCGCGACTGGCTGCAGTTCGACTGCGCCTTGAGCTACGGGCTGGTCGAGTACCTGCGCACGCTCGACATGCTGAAGAGCTACGGCTGGTCGCCCTCGCGCTGCATTCCGCACGGCGGCCACCAGATGTCGCTGGCCATTGCGGCGGGCCTCGGGCTGGGCGGCAACGAGAGCTACCCTGACCTGTTCCAGCCCTACGGCGGCTTTCCCGACGGCGTGAAGGTGCAGGACGGCTACGTCACGCTGCCGCCGCTGCCCGGCATCGGTTTCGAGGGCAAGGCCGACCTGATTGCCGAGATGCGCGCGCTCGCGGGTTAACCCGAAGGGTTTCATCGGGCTCCACGGAATGCGCCCTGTGTAGCCCGTATGGATTACATCTTTCGGCAACTGCGATCAAATAGCCCCGATCCGTGCCGAATTACCATGAAATGAGTAAAGGCCTCTTGCATAATCCAGCTGTTTGATGCGTCCTGTCACACACATTGCATCCAGACAGTTGATTGGCTAGTTTCTTCTCCAGAAGAAGAAAAAGATCAGGGAGGTCACATGGACACCACGTTCCTGCAAGGTGGCGGCTCGTGAAGCGCCGCGTCACCATCCAGACGCCGCTGGGCGAGGCACTGCAATTCCACCGGCTGGCCGGGCGCGAGGCGCTCAGCCAGGCCTATGCCTTCGACCTCGAGCTGCTGGGCAGCAGCAATGCCATCGACGCGAAGGCCCTGCTGGGCCAGCCCGCCACCGTCGTGATGGAAACCGAGAGCGGCGCCCCGCGCTACCTCGCCGGCCTTGTCACCCGCTTCGGCCTGTCGCACGAAGACGACCGCCAGGCCTTCTACGAGATGCGGCTGCGCCCCTGGCTCT